>CAZPOS010000130.1:4169-14742 GCA_964588065.1 uncultured Reyranella sp. | reverse complement strand
CAGCGAGGCGATCCGCAAGGAGTTCGCCGCCTGATGTCCGACCGGCCGACGGGCCGCCTGCTCCGGGGAGCAAGGCTCGCGGCCTATGGCGCCGCCTACTTCTTTGCTGCCGGCGCCTTCATGAGCTACTGGCCGGTCTGGCTGCGCGACCGCGGGGTCAGCGACACCGAGATCGGCACGCTGTTCATGTCGCGCCAGATCGTCACCGTGATCGCCACCCTGTCGGTCGGCTGGATCGTGCACCGCCTGGCCGGCCCGCGCGGCGTCATCGTGGCGCTGGGGATCGGCGCCATCGTGATGATGGTCGCCTACCAGTTCTCCTATTCGTTCCTCGCGATCTTCGTGGTCACGATGATCTGGGGCTTCCTGTGGTCGCCGCCCATGCCGCTCTACGACGGCGTGCTGGTGACGGAGACCAAGAAGCACGGGCTCGACTATGCGCGCGTGCGCATGTGGAGCTCGGTCGCCTTCATCTTCGGCACGTTTCTCGCCGGCATCGCCGTCGACCGCTACGGCCCCCCCTGGGTGCTCTATGTCGGCATGGCGAGCATCGTGCTGCTGGCGCCCTTCGCCCTGCTGCTGCCCGCCACGCCGCCGCGCGCCGCCGCCTCCGGCCCCGAGCACGCGCCGTTCCGCGTGTCCGAGCTGCTGCGGCAGCCGCCGTTCCTCCTGTTCCTGCTGGCCTGCGGCCTCTGCCAGGCCAGCCATTCGGTGCTCTACAGTTTCGGTACCCTGACCTGGCGCGGCGCCGGTATTCCCGACGTCACCATCAGCGCGCTGTGGGCCGAGAGCGTGGCCATCGAGATCGTGCTGATGCTGTTCGGCGGCTGGCTGCTGGCGAAGCTCGGCGTCTGCGGCCTGATCGGTTTGGGCCTCGCCGCCGGCCTGGTACGCTGGACGGGGATGGCCTTCACCACCGAGCTGTGGGCGCTGGTGCTGCTGCAGGCGCTGCACTCCTGCACCTTCGCCGCCTGCCATCTCGGCGCCATGGCCTTCCTGCAGCGCGCCCTGCCGACGCATGGCGCGGCGATCGGCCAGAGCCTCTATTACGCGCTGGGCACTGGCGCCACGCAGGCCGTCGTCTACCAGTTCTCCGGCATCCTCTATTCCGAGTATGGCCAGAGGGCCTTCCTCGGCATGACGGTCGTCAGCGCGCTGGGCCTGTGCGCGCTGCTGCTTCTCGCGCGCACCTGGAACGGCGGGCTGCTGGTGGGGCGCCTGAAGCCGGCGTAGCTACCGCGACCGGCCGCGCGCCGTGACCGGCCAGATCTCGACCAGGGTGTCCCCCTTCACCACGTGATAGCTCTCGTAGAGGTTCACGGTCGGGTCGCAGTGCGGCGGCGTCAGCACGACCTGGTCGCCGAGCCTGGGCGCTTCCTGACCCTTCGGCGCGATCACCGCGAGATGCTCGTCGCCCATGAAGCGCGTGGTGGCGCCCTCCACCGCGCCCTTCAGGATCATCGGCGGACCCTTTTCAGTGGCCATCGCCTTCAGCCCGGCATCGACCGTCACCAGGCCCGGCGTGTTGGCGCTGACCACGCGCGAATCGATCTGCAGCGCCTGCTCGAAGGTCGGCTTGTCGAGGCCGCGCAGGTCGCAGACGTTGTAGTCGTGGTCCATGAACACGTAGGAGCCGACCTGCAGCTCGGTGAAGACGCCGAGCTTGGCGTCGATGTAATGCGTGCCGGTGCCCGAGCCGGTGACGATGCCGGGCTTCAGGCCCGCTTCTTCCAGCTTCGCCAGGATGCCCTGCAGATATTCCGTGCGCTCCTTGATCTGGGCGGTGCGCTCCTTGAAGTCGACGATGTGCTGGTGGCTGCCGCAATAGAACTGGACGCCGGCATAGGTGAGCGAGCGGAAGTTGGCGATCTTCTGTACCAGCTCGACCGTGGCCTCGGGCGTCGCGGTGCCGGTGCGATGGATGCCGGGATCGATGTCGACGATCACGGTGAGTGGCTTGCCGGCCTTGGCCGCCGCGGCGGCCAGCGCCTCGGCATTGGCGGGATGGTCGACCACCAGCATCAGGTCGGAGACCTTGGCGTTCAGTTCCACAAGCCGCTGGATCGCCTGCGGCGTCACCACCGGCGAGGTGATGTGCAGGCTCTGGATGCCGGCCTCGCCCAGCGCCTCGGCCTCGCCGAGCTTGGCGCAGCACACGCCCAGCGCTCCCGCCTCCATCTGGCGGCGCGCGATATGGGCCGACTTGTGGGTCTTGGAATGCGGCCTGAGCTTCACGTCATGCGCCTTGGCGAAGTTCGCCATCTCCGCGATGTTGCGGTCGAGCATGTCGAGGTCGAGCACCAGGGCCGGCGTGTTGAGCGAGCCGCGCGAGCCCTGTTGTCCGATGAGGTGCCCGTGCAGACGCTCTGCTTCGCTGGTCATTTCTTCTGATCTCCGGATTGAAGTGTGCGCACGACCATGGCTTCGCCGGTCGTGCCGCGGTTGACGCCGGCGCTCTTCATGAAGGTGTTGTCGGCGCCGGTGCCCCAGAGCGCCACGCCCTGGGCCAGCAGGCCGCCATCCACCTTCACCGTCTCGCCGGTGATGAAACGGGCCTCGTCGGAGGCCAGGAACGTCGCCACGTCGGCAATGTGCTCGGGCTCGCCACGCTCGGGCCAGGGCTGCCGGGCGAACTGCTTCTCGTATCTGTCGGGCCGGCCGCGATGGACCAGCGGCGTCGAGATCACGCCGGGCGCAATGCCGACCACGCGGATGCGGTCGGGGCCGAGCTCGGTCGCGACATTCTCGATCAGGCTGATGCAGGCGGCCTTCGCCGCCGAATAGGCATGGCTGCCGCCGCCGCCCACCATGCCGGCGATCGAGGCCGTCACGAGGATCACCCCACCCTCTCCCTGTTCCTTCATCGCCTGCGAAGCATGCTTCATGCCGAGGAAGACAGAGCGCGCCAGCACCGCGAACGTATAGTCCCAGTCCTCGACGCTGGTCTCGGCAATCGGCCCGAAGGCGCCGCCGACGCCGGCATTGAGATACGCGATGTCCAGCCGCCCGAACCGGCTTTTCGCCTCGGAAACCATTGCCGCGACGTCTGCTTCCGTCGAGACGTCGCAGCGCACGAAAGCGGCAGATGCGCCGTGGCCCTGCGCCTTGGCGACGGCCAGCGTCTCCGCGCCATTGGCCTCGTTGAGGTCGGCCACCAGCACCTTCGCGCCCTCGGCAAGAAAGCGCATCACGGTCGCGCGACCCATGCCGCTCGCACCTCCCGTGACGATGGCCACCTTTCCCGCCAGTCTATTCATGACGTCCGATCCTCCGATGCCATCGTGGTGTCGCTGGCATCGCGAGGCAAGTCCAGCATTTCCCTAGCCGCTGTTGCGCAGGCCGGCCGCGATGCCGTTGATGCTGAGGTGGATGCCCTGCACGACGGCACGATCGGGGTCGCCGGAGCGGTGACGCCGCAGCAGTTCGATCTGCACGTGGTTCAGCGGATCGATGTAGGGGAAGCGGTCGCGGATCGAGCGCGCCAGCAGCGGATTGAGTTCCAGCAGCGTCTTCTGCCGGGTGATCGCGCAGACCGCATCGATCGACGATTGCCATTCCCGCTTCACCTGGGCGAAGACCCGCTCGCGCAACGCCGCATCGCTCACCAGCTCGGAATAGCGCGAGGCAATGGCGATGTCGCTCTTGGCCAGCACCATGTCCATGTTCGACAGGATGGTGCGGAAGAACGGCCAGTTGTCGTGCATCTCCTGCAGCATCGCCATCCCGTCGGCCGGCCGCGCGGCGGTCCACGCCTCGATCGCGGCGCCGAACCCGTACCAGCCCGGCAGCATCAGCCGGCACTGCGCCCAGCTGAAGACCCAAGGAATGGCGCGCAGATCCTCGATGCCCTGCTTCTTCGAGCGCGAGGCCGGGCGGCTGCCGATGTTCAGCGAGGCGATCTCGTCCAGCACGGTCGATTCGCGGAAGTAGCGGTCGAAGCCCTCGGTCTCGTAGACGAGCGCGCGATAGGCGCGGAAGGCGTGCGCCGACAGCGCCTCCATGACCGCGAGATAGTCGGCGGGCGGCGGCGGCCGGTCGGCGTCGAGGAGCGAGGCTTCCAGGGTGGCGGCGGCCAGGGTTTCGAGATTGCGCCGGCCGACCTCGGCATTGGAATACTTGCCGGCGATCACCTCGCCCTGCTCGGTGATGCGGATGGCGCCCTGCACGGCGCCGGGCGGTTGCGCCAGGATCGCCTCGTAGCTCGGCCCGCCGCCGCGGCCTACTGAGCCGCCGCGGCCATGGAACAGGCGCAGCCCGACCCCATGGCGCCTGAAGGTTTCGATGAGGACCAGCTCCGCCTTGTACAGTTCCCAGGTCGAGGTGAGGTAGCCGCCGTCCTTGTTGCTGTCGGAGTAGCCCAGCATCACTTCCTGCGTGTCGCCGCGCGACGCCAGCAGGCGGCGATAGGTCGGCAGGGCGAGCAGCTCGTGCATGATCCGGCCGCAGCGTTGCAGGTCGCCGATGGTCTCGAACAACGGCACGATGTCGACGTCGAGACGGCCCTCGCGCGGATCGAGCAGGCCGCCCTCCTTGAGCAGCACGGCCACTTCCAGCACGTCGGAAACGCTGTCGGCCTTGGAGATCACGTAGTTGGGGATGGCGGCGCGTCCATAGCGCCGATGCGCATCGGCCGCCACGCGCACCAGGTCCAGCTCGGCGGCGGTCTCGTCGCCATAGGAGAGATAGGGCGACGATAGCGGCCGCATGTTGCCCAGTTCGCCGGTCAACAGGGCGACGCGTGCCCCCTCGTCGAGCACCGCGTAGTCGATACCGGTCCCGGTCGCGGCCAGCAGCTCCGTCATGACCCGCGCATGCACGTCGGAATTCTGACGCAGGTCGAGCGACGCCAGATGGAAGCCGAAGACGTCGACGGCACGTCGCAGCGAGCGCAGACGGCCGCGCGCGAGGTCTGCCGAGCCGTTCTCCGCCAGCGACCGGTAAAGCGTGTCGAGATCGGCGCCCAGTTCCTCGGCTTTCTCATAGACGGGCGCCGGACCGACCGGCGGCTGCGGCGGTTCGAGCGCGTCGAGCGACCAGGCCGTGGCGGCCAGCCGCGCATAGATGCCGACGATGGCCCGCCGATAGGGCTCGTCCCGGCGCTCCGGTGCGCGGTCGGCCGAGCTTTCGACCAGCCCGCGCAATCCGTCCGAAACCTGCACGATGCGGCCGTCCAGCGACAGCTCGCTGCCCAGCCGGTGCAGCTCCTCGAGATAGAAGCGCAGCGCCCTCTGGCTCTGCAGGGTGAGCGTCTGGCGCGTGACGTCGGCGGTGACGTAGGGATTGCCGTCGCGGTCTCCGCCGATCCAGCTTCCCATGCACAGGAAGGACGGCACCTCGATGCCCCGCCAGTCCGGGTCGACGCTGCCGAGGCGATCCTCGAGGTCGGCATAGAAGACCGGCAGCGCGCGCAGGAACGTATGATCGTAGTAGGCCAGCCCGTTGGCGACCTCGTCGATCACCCTGAGGCGCGTGTCGCGCAGGATGCTGGTCTGCCACAGAGTGAGCACGGCGCGGCGCAGCGCCTCGCGATTGGCCCGCAGCTCGTCGGGCGTGAACTCCACCCGGTCGCGTTCGTCGAGCAGCCGCGCGATCTCCATCTCGCGGTCGATCGCACTCTTGCGCCGGATCTCGGTCGGATGCGCCGTCAGGACTGCACTGCACAGCGCGCGGGCGAAGAAAGACTGAAGCCGGTCCCGCCCAACGCCGGCCCTCGCGGCGCGGGCGAGCGCATAGGCCATCGTGCCCTGGCCGGGCGGCGCCTTGGCGATCGCTAGGGCGCGCGTGCGGCGAATGTGGTGCTGATCCTCGGCGATGTTGGCCAGATGCGAGAAGTGACCGAAGGCGCGGATGATGCGCAGTGCCCGATCCATCGGCAGGCCGCTCATCGTGACCTGGAGTTCCTGCCGCGCCGCCTCGTCGGCATCGCGATGAAAGAGCACCCCGATACGCCGGATGTGCTCGACGAGCTCGAAGGTGGCGTCACCCTCCTGGTCGCGCACCGTTTCGCCGAGGATGCGGCCGAGGAGCCGCGTGTCGTAGCGCAGCGGCACCTCCTTCCTGGCCGCTTCCCGATTGGGCGTTTCGATCTGGTCCATGGACTGCCCTTCGCTCCTGTCCCGGTACCCGATGGACGCCCCGGGGGCAGCCCTCAACCGGGGGATTCGACCAGAAACATATTCACAACGGCCGACGGTCGCACTTCAGAAATCCACCGTCGCCGAGAACAGAAACGTGCGAGGGAGGCCCTGGGCGACCGCGCCGTAGCTCGCCACGCCGGCCCAGTAGTTGTTGTCGAGGACGTTCTGGACGGCACCGCGCAAGACAACCGGCGTCTTGCCGAGGACCGTGCGGTAGCGGGCGTCGAGGCCCAGCGTCGTCCAAGTCGGGATGCTCTGCGTGTTGATCGCGTTCACATACTGGCTGGACGTGGTGATCACACCGGCCCCGAGCGTCAGCCCGTTGACGAACGGCGTGTCCCATTCGAGGTTCAGCGTACCCTTGAACACCGGAGCACCGATCGCGACGTTGCCGTTGGTGGCGGCATTGCTGGTCGAGGTCAGCCGCGCATCGAGCAGCGCCACGCCGCCGACGACGCTGACCGACGGCACGATTTCGCCGAATACCTTGAGCTCGAGCCCGCGGTTGGTCTGCTGGCCGCTGGCCGTATAGACGGTGTTGACGAGCTGCGCGAACGGCTTCTGGATCTGGAACAGGCTCAAGGTCGTCGCGAACTTTCCGAAATCGACCTTGGCCCCGACCTCGAACTGCTGCGCCACGTACGGTGCCAGGACCTGGCCGGCATTGCTCGCGGCGGCAGGAGCGACGTCTCCCTTGCTCAGGCCCTGGATGTAGTTTGCATATAACGCCACGTTCTCCGTCGGCTTGACGAGCAGGCCGACCATCGGGGTGATGGCACTCGTATTGTAGGCCGATGTGATCGCCCCGGTGGTGGTCGAGAAGTTGTCCGACGCGATCTGCTGCCAGCGCAGGCCGAGGGTGAGCTGGACCCGATCGCCGAAGGCCGACATCGTGTCGGCGAGCGCGACGCCGCCCAGCGTGCTCTGGGAGATCTTGGGCACCTGGGAGGGTGCGGCGACGGACTGGGAAGGCTGGGCGATCGGCGAATAGATGTTCGACAGGACGGCCGACGAGGCGTTGACGATCCCGCGGTAGATCGCGTCCTGATAGCGGCTGGCCTGCAGAGCGACCGCGTGTCGGACCTCACCGGTGTGAAAAGTGCCGCGCAGGCCGGCATCGTAGGTCAAGCGACTGACGTTGAACTTGTAGTAGCCGGGCGTGCTCGTCGTGTTGCCTGCCGCATTCGTGATGGTCGGCGTGCCGAACAGCCGGTCTACCTGGGTCAGTCCGCCGCCGAAATCCACGAAGAACGTCAGGTCGGAGAGGATGTCGTACTCGGCACGCACCAGCGCGGATTGGTCCGCGGCCTGCGACCACTCCCAGCTCTGGGTGACGTTGCTGCTTCCGCTGGGCGCAGCGGGCATCGCCACACCCGTGCCGACGAGGAAGGGTCGCGACGGCGCGGAGAAGTATTCGTACTGACTGACGACGTCGACCGTCGCGCGAAAGCGATCTCCGCGAAAGTCGAAAGAGAACGCGCCCACCAGCGCGTCGCGCGATTGATGGTTGATCTGGGTATTGCCGCTGTAGGCGCCCCCGTTGAAGCGCACGCCGTACTCGCGGTTCTCGCCAAAGCGGCGCGCAACGTCGATCCGGGCACCGAGTTGCGACAGGCCGGTGTATTCGGCGGCGACCCGGGTCAGGTCCGTCGTGGCGCGCTTGGGCACGATGTTGATCGAGCCGCCGACGCTGCTGTTGGGCGCCATGCCGAACAGCATCGCGGTGGGGCCGGCGATGACGTCGATGCGCTCGACGTAATCCGTGAACACCCGGTAGTTCGGCGCGACGCCATAGACGCCATCGAAGGCGATCTCGCCGAAGTTGCCCTCGGCGATGGGAAAGCCGCGGATATAGTAGGCATCGAGCATGCCGTTCATCGGGCTGGTGACGCGCACCGAAGGATCGGTGTTGACCACGTCCGCCACCGTCGCCGCCTGCTGGTTCTCGATCTTCTGCGACGTGTAGGTCGTCATGTCGAAGGGCGTATCCATGAAGTCGCGATTGCCCAGGAGACCGACCTGGCCGCCCCGCGCGACCATGCCGCCGGTGTAGGCGGGCGGCAGGTTGTCGATCATCGCCTGCGACGGCACGTCCTGGCCCTGCACCTTCACCGGATCGAGCTGCATGATTCCGGCCGGGGCGTCCGCCACCTTCTGGATCTGGACGGTGTTGGCGCCCGTGAACCGGAAGGTCAGTCCGGTCCCGGCGAGCATGCGGCTGAGCGCGTCCTGGGGCGTGTGCGGTCCGCTCACGGCCGTGCTCCTGACGGACGCCGCGACATTGCCATCGGCTGCGACCTGGAGGCCGGACTGATATCCGAACTGAACCAGCGCCTCCGTCAGGCCCTGCGCCGGAATATCGAACTGACGCATGCCCTGGGAGCCGGCGGATTGTGCCCAGGCCGTCCCGGAGAGAGGCACCTCCTGAAACGTCAGCGACGCCAGCAGGGCCGTGAGCAATGCCGCGCGGCGCGCGGCGCGCGCCTTCGTCCTCGTCTCAAGATGCACCGAACTCTCCCCCACGCAGGAAAACACTCGACAGGGGTGACGCGAATGCGTCTTAGTCGTAATTCCCCTTCAGAGGTTTGACGATGTCGGCGCGATCATTTTCCCCCGTTCGTTCCCGATTCCCGCCATTTCCGCGGTTGCCCGCCCGCAGGAGGCTTCCTAGCCCGCCAGAACGATGAGGAGCCAAGGGGTTACACGCAACACACGGCCGCCCTGGGGCCCGACGATGGCTTGCAGCGCATCAGCGGGATCGGTGGCGTCGAACACGCCGGTGACGGGCTGCTTCCCGAGGTTGGCGCTGGCGATCACGATCCGACCCGCAAACCAGGGGCGCAAGCGTTCGACGACTTCCGCCACGGGACGATTGCGGACGGCCAGCCGGGCGTCCGGGCCGGCCAGGAGATAGTCCGGCAAGCCGCCCCCCCGCGACACCGAGCCGTCGCGCCGAACCCGAACCCAGTCACCGGCGAAGAGCTCATAGGACGAGCCTTGCATCGTCGCATCGACCTCGACATGGCCATGCGCGACCCTGACCGAGGTGACCTGGTCGAGCACCAGCACATCGAATCGCGTGCCGAGCACCGTCGTCGTCGCGTCCCGCGCCACGACGCGGAAGGGCCGGTTGGGATCGGGCGACACGTCGAACTGCGCCTCGCCCGACAGCAACGTCACGCGGCGCTCTCCGGCCGAAAAGCCGAGCCGGATGGCGCTGTCCGGCCCGAGCTGCACCTTGCTGCCATCATCGAGGTCCACGGATCTGACCTGCGCGATTCCCGTCGTGTGATCCGCTTCCAGGCGACGGACCATCGGTGACGCGAGCAGGGCCGCACCACAGAGGGCGAGAACGGCGGACAGGATGATCGGGCGCCTTCTCCTGGCCCGCCGCGATGAACCATACACACCGGCGTTCTCGACCTTCACGGGCTCGTCGGCGCGCTCCTTCCCGATGCTGGCGAGCAGTGCACCGGTTCGCGACACGCTTTCCCACGCCGCCCGATTGCCCGGAACCTCCAGCCATGCCCGGAACTCCGCGCGCCGGCCGCCGTCATCGGGCTCGTCCTGGAGCAGGATCAGCCAGCCTGCCGCCTCAACCCTCGCCCGCTCTTCGTCATCCTCCATGGAGGAATGTCCCGGCCGCAGGGATGCTGTGGCCGATCGCGCGAGGCGTTGCCACGACGGCGATACGCGAAGACCGAAAAGGCCCATGGACTGTTGACGATCCGGCGGCCGCGATTTTCCCCGCTGCGCTCATTTCGCTCCGGCGGCAGCGGCGACGGCGCGGGCTCGCCAGCGATCGCAATGGGCGACGCCTTCGGCGACGATCGTGAAGGTGCGCGTCACGGAGAGATCGAGGTGATTGGCCACTTCCTGCAGCGTCCTGCCCTCGATGCGGTTCATTCGGACCGCGATCTGCGTGCGTTCGGGCAGCGCCGCGAGCGCCTCGAGCACCAGCCGAAGCTCGTCCTTTGCCGCCGCTGCACGCTCGGCGGAGGGTGTTTCGTCGGCGATGCCGAGCGCCGAATCTTCGGCCTGGCCCCGCCCGACTTCCCGCGACAGCTTCCGCCGCGTGTCGATCGCGAGGTTGCGGACCAGCCGGTACAAATAGGCCACCGGCTCGAGAACCGTGCGCTGCTCTTCGGCGAGGCGCAGCTTGAGCCAGGCTTCCTGCACGACATCCTCCGCCTGCACCCGCGATCCCACGATCCTGGCGGCATAGGCGATGAGCGAGCCCCGATGCTGGGCGAAGAGAGAGGCGGTATCGGAAGGCAAGTCTGGCCCAGCATTCCCAAAGCGCGGACAGGACGCGACCGCAGCCGGGCGATGCTACCGCTTTTGCGAATCAATCGCAAATACAACGCCCATGTCCTCTCTCGTCCGGCGCCGGCACGGACCTGGTCTAGGCCACTTCGATGACGCCCTCGCCGCCG
>CAZPOS010000130.1:679-4159 GCA_964588065.1 uncultured Reyranella sp. | reverse complement strand
AGCACGGTCGAGATTTTCTGCGCCGTCAGTTCGCGCCGGTCGAGCTGGCCGAAATCGGTGAACTGGCCGGGGACGCCGCTCGGGCTGTGGCGGTGGCAGAAATTGTCCTCGCCGCCGGCATAGAGCTTCTCGACCAGCGCCTTGCGGCGTTCGAGCGTGGCGCGCTGGTTGATGTAGCCCTTGTCGGTGATCTCCTGGCCGTCGACCTGGGGCGGCTCGGTCATCAGCAGGACGCGCCTCACCCGCATCGACGAGCCACGGGCCTCGGCGTTCATCCGCGCGAGGCCCTTCTTGAGAGTGCCGACGACGGCAGGATGCGCCAGCAGCTCGGCCAGCGGCAGTTGCGCCCCGCTGTCGCCCGCGAGTTGGCGGCAGGCCGCGACGTTGGGGAAGCCCAGCAATCCGACATACTCGCGGTCCTGGCCGCAGACCGCGGCGTCCTGCAGTACCGGCGAGGCGGCGGCGATGGCGGTCGTGCGCAGGGTGCCGACCAGCACGAAGGTGCCGCTGGTCAGCTTGAAATCCTCGACCACCCGACCGTCGAAGATGATGCCCTGGCTCGGGTCCCCGGCGTCGACGAAGCGCCCGGCATCGCCGATCCGATAGAAGCCCTCCTCGTCGAACATCTGGGCCGTGAGGTCGGGCTGCTTGTAGTAGCCGGGCGTCACGATCACGCTCTTCAGCCGCAGCTCGTAGCGTCCGGGCGCGCCGGTCGGCACCATCTTGAGCTGCACGCCGGGATACGGCAGCCCCACCAGGCCGACGCGTTCCGAAGCCCAGTGCACGCTGGTCGCGGTCGGCGCGGTTTCGGTCGAGCCCCAGCCGGTGACGAAGGGAATGCGATAGCCGGTATGCTTCACCGCCAGCGCCTCCATGCGTTCGTAGAGATCGGCCGGCAGGGTCGCGCCGCCATAGGAGAGCACGCTGATGTTCTTGAAGAAGCGCCGGGCGAGGCCGTCGTCCTTCTCCAGCGCGGTCGCCAGCATGGCGTAGCCGGCCGGCACGTTGGAGAACGATGTCGGCGAAATCTCCGCCAGATTGCGCAGTGTCTCCTCGAACAGGCCGGGCAGCGGCTTGCCGTCGTCGATCCAGGTGGTGCCGCCCTCGTTGAGATTGCCCTGGAAGGTGGCGTTGCCGCCCATCGTGTGATTCCACGGCAGCCAGTCGAGCATGACCGGCGCGACATCCGTCTCCTTGCGCACCCGCGCCATGCTCATCATGGCGACGTTGGCGCACATCATTTCCTGGGTGTTGATCACCGCCTTGGGCATGCCGGTGCTGCCCGACGTGAACAGGAATTTCCCGATCGTCTTCGGCCCGATGGCCTCGATGGACCGGGCCACCGCGTCCGTGGCCTTCGTGGCCACCAGCTCGCTCCACGGCAGCGACGCCATGCCGGGCGGCGGCTTGTCGACATGGACCAGCAGCACGCCGGTGAGATCGAGCGCCGCCAGCGCGCGCGCGTAGATCTCGCCGTTCTGCACGAAGACCAGGCCGGGCCTGATCAGGTCGAAGACGTATTTCAGCTTGGCATGGTCCTGGCTCATCACCGAATAGGCCGGCGAGACCGGCGCCACCGGCGCCCGCGCCTGCATGGCCGCCATGGTCAGCAGCGCGAACTCGATCGAGTTGGACGACAGGATCATCACTGGCTTGTCCGGACCGAAGCCGCGGTCGAGCAGCGCCTGCGTCACCGAATCCACCTGGCGCTTGCATTCGCCATAGGTGAGCTTCAGCCACTCGCGCGCCGGGCCGCGGCGCTGCGCCAGCCACAGGCGATCGGGCACCTCGGCCGCCCATTTGGCGAGCAGCGCCGGTACGTGCGGCGCATAGGGCTTCAGCGGATGGTTCGACCGCAGCACGACCGTGCCGTCGTCACGCCGCTCGATGTTGATGTCCCGGCTCAGGAATTCGATGGGCTTGAACGGAACTTGCATTACACTGTCCAACGACGTTCTCCCGGCGCGTATTCTGTTGACGCGATTTAGGGACGGGAGCCGTCCAACGGCAAGGGAGCGTTTGCGGAGTGTCGCGCAGCAATTCGTCGGTGCCCGCATCGCCGGCCGGTCGCTGGCTGCAATTGTGCGCCGGTCTTCTCTGCATGGTGGCGGTGGCCAACCTGCAATATGGCTGGACGTTGTTCGTGCATCCGCTCCACGACAAATACGGCTGGAGCCTCTCCAGCATCCAGACCGCCTTCGCCATCTTCGTCATCGCCGAGACCTGGCTGGTGCCGTTCGAGGGCTGGGTGGTCGACCGGTTCGGCCCGAAATACGTCGTGGCGGCGGGGGGCGTGCTGGTGGCCGCGGCGTGGTCGCTCAACTCCGTAGCCGATTCGCTGTTCCTGCTCTATGTCGCGGCGGCGCTGGGCGGCATCGGGGCCGGGGCCGTCTACGGGACCTGCGTCGGCAATGCGGTCCGCTGGTTTGCCGCCCGCCGCGGCCTCGCCGTCGGGGTGACGGTCGCCGGGTTCGGGGCGGGCTCGGCGCTCAGCATCATCCCGATCCAGGACATGATCGTCACCCGGGGCTACGAGGCGGCGTTCCTGTGGTTCGGCCTGGTCCAGGGCCTGATCGTGCTCGTCACCGCCTGGGCACTGCGGGCGCCGCCGCCCGGGGTGGCGGTCGCGCCGGCCCCGCGGCTCCTCCAGACGCCTCGGGACTTCGCACCGACGGAGATGCTCAAGTCCCGCATCTTCTGGCTGCTCTACTTCATGTTCATCCTGGTCTACTCGGGCGGCCTCATGGCGACGGCGCAGATCGCGCCCATCGCCCGCGACTTCAAGGTCGCGGACGTGCCGGTCAGCCTGCTCGGCCTGACCCTGCCCGCCCTCACCTTCGCGATTACCCTCGACCGCGTCATGAACGGCGTGACCCGCCCCCTCTGCGGCTGGGTGTCGGACCATATCGGCCGCGAGAACACCCTGTTCATCGCCTTCCTGCTGGAGGGAATCGGCATCTGGGCGCTCTGGGTCTATGGCCAGGATCCGCTGCTGTTCGTGATCCTGGGGGGCCTCGCCTTCTTCGCCTGGGGCGAGACGGCCAGCCTCTTTCCCACCATCTGCACCGACGCTTTCGGCACGAAGCACGCCACCACCAATGCCGCCCTGCTCTATACCGCCAAGGGCGTGGCCTCGCTGCTGATCCCGCTGGCGAGCTACTGGGTGGTCGCGACCGGCAGCTGGCACGACGTCTTCCTGGCCGCCGCCCTTTTCAACCTGTTCGCCGCCTTCCTGGCCCTGGCCGTCCTGAAGCCGCTGCGGCTGCCGGCCCGGGCCCACGCCGGGGAAGCCTGACTCGACCGCGAGTCGAAATCGGCGTGCGACCTGAATGCCCGTTCACATCGTGGCGGTTTTCGGCCAGAGTCCGCCGCAGCACAAAGGGAGAGAGTGATGGACTTCGAATACTCGGATCGCAGCAAGGCGCTGCTCGAGAAGCTCAACAAATTCATGGATGAGGTCATCTATCCGGCCGAGCCGAT
>CAZPOS010000130.1:0-669 GCA_964588065.1 uncultured Reyranella sp. | reverse complement strand
AAGAAGCGCGGCCTCTGGAACATGTTCCTGCCGGCCGACCGCGAGACCGGCGACACGCACGGCACGATGGGCCTCAGCAACCTCGACTACGCCCCGATTTGCGAAGTGCTCGGCCGTTCGTCGATCGCCTCCGAGGCGGTGAACTGCTCCGCGCCGGACACCGGCAACATGGAAGTGTTCGCCCGCTACGGCACGGAGGAGCACAAGGAGAAGTGGCTGAAGCCGCTGCTCGCCGGCGAGATCCGCTCCTGCTTCGCCATGACCGAGCCCGCGGTTGCCTCGTCCGACGCGCGCAACGTCGAGTGCCGCATCGAGTCCGACGGCAACGACTATGTCATCAACGGCCGCAAGTGGTGGTCGTCGGGCATGGGCGACCCGCGCTGCAAGGTCATCATCCTGATGGGCAAGAGCGATCCCAATGCGCCGGCCTACCGCCAGCAGTCGATGATCGTCGTGCCGCGCGACACGCCCGGCATCAAGATCGTGAAGATGCTGCACGTGTTCGGCTACGACGATGCGCCGCACGGCCATGCCGAAGTGGTCTATGACAACGTGCGCGTGCCGAAGTCGGCGATCCTGCTGGGCGAGGGCCGCGGCTTCGAGATCGCCCAGGGCCGCCTCGGACCGGGCCGCATCCATCACTGCATGCGCTCGATCGGCGCCGCCGAG
>CAZPOS010000129.1:0-14770 GCA_964588065.1 uncultured Reyranella sp. | reverse complement strand
GGGTTGGTGCCCGGCGCCGAAGCGGCGATGGTCTTGCCCTTGAGGTCTGTGACCTTGGAGATGTCGTTGCGGGCGACGATGCCGTCCGAGCCCATGCCCTGGTCCATCTTGAAGAGCTGGGTGGTGGCGATGCCGTTGGCGTTCCACACGATCCAAGTCTCGACCGTGGTCGCGGCGCACTGCAGGTCGCCCGAGGCAATCGCCAGGTGGCGGTCCTTCTGCGGGATCTTCTTGATCGTGACGTCGAGGCCGTTGGCCTTGTAGATGCCGGCTTCCTTGGCCAGCGTGATCGGCGCGAAGCCGGTCCAGCCGGAAATGCCGATGGCGACCTTGGTGTCCTGCGCCTGGGCGACCGATGCGCCGCCCGCGACGGCGGCGGCCGCGACGACGGCGGCGAATGCTGAGAACCTGGCCATTGATGAACTCCGTTTGCGGTGAATGTTACGAACGATAGACGACGGGGAAGATCGGGGCATCGAACGCGGCACCGTCTTCGAAGCTGAGGTCGGGGAAGGGCGGCGACGTCCGGCCCGCCCGCTTCGCGAACACCGCGTCGTCGCCGACCCAGCGCGCCGAGAAGACGCGGCGCGCGCGCGGCGACTGGTTCGCCGGGGCGCCGTGGACGGTGCTGAAATTGAAGGCGATGGCGTCGCCCGGCTGCATGTCCCAGCCGGCGATGTCGAGCGTCGGGCGCATCGCCTCGATGTCGGGCATCACCTCGAAATCGTCGTCAGGATAGAGCCGCGTGCCGTCGAAGCGCATGGGGCGGAAGCCTTTGCCCCAGCGGTGCGAACCCTTGATGCACTCCATCACGACGTCGCGCGACACGGGATCGAGCGGGATCCAGAAGCTGACGCTCTGCCGGCCCTCGACGAAGTAGTAGGGCTGGTCCTGATGCCAGGGGGTGGCCGTGCTGCCGCCCGGCTGCTTGACCAGCACATGGTCGTGGAAGAAGCGCGCCGTGCGCGAGCCCATGAGGCGGGCCGCGATCTCCGCCGCCGGCGATTTCCAGACGAAGGCCTCGAACTCCGGAATGCGCTGCCAGTTGCACAGGTCCTGGAAGAACGGGGCCGAGCCGTCGGCCGGCCGGACGGTGCGTTCGAGCGGGCTGGGATCGGCCATTAGCGCCTCGACCCCGGCCCGCAGCGGCTCGATCCAGGCGTCGAAGACACCGCGGAGCAGGACGACGCCGTCCTCGCGGTAGAGTGCCGCCGAATCGTCGGTGACGGGGAGGGAGGGGCTGATCTGCATGCCTTGCCTGTAGCCTGTCTATACAAGTTTAGACAGCAGGAAGCGTGCCAGATCTTCCGGAATTCCCAAGGGCGGTACCGGGTGTTTGCAGGCGGCAGGCGCAGTCGCTAAGACCGCGCGCTCAGCCCGATACCCCGATACAAAGCCAGGAGTCGCCCGTGAGTATCGTCAGCTTGAAGGACAAGGTTTCGCCCGAGGAGTGGGCCGTTCGCATACAGCTCGCCTCGGCCTATCGGGCCGCCTTCGAAATGGGCTACGAATTGTCGATCTTCGGTCACATCTCGGCCCGCGTCCCCGGCGAACCGGACGCGCTGCTGCTCAACCCGTTCGGCCTCGCCTTCGACGAGATCACCGCCTCGAGCCTTGTGAAGGTCGACAAGAACCGCAAGATCCTGACCGAGAACGGCTACGAGCTGAACCAGGCCGGCTTCAACCTGCATTCCGGCATCATGTTCACCTCGCCGCACGTCAACGCGATCATCCACGCCCATACGCTGGACGGTGCGGCGGTCGGAGCGATGAAGGGTGGATTCCAGCCGCTGACGCAGGACGGCGCGATGGTCTATCCGAAGGTCCGCTATCTCGACTATGACGGCATCGTCGTCCTGCCGGGCGAGGGCGAGGCCTCGGCCAAGGCGCTGGGACCGGACGGCCGAATCCTGATCCTGAGGAACCACGGCACCTTGAGCGTCGGCGCCACCATGGGCGAGGCGTTCTTCTACTTCTACTTCTTTGAGAAGGCGTGCAGCATCCAGGTTCGCGCGCTCGCCAATCCGGCCGGCGTGCAGCCGATCTCCGAGAAGATCATGTCGGAGATGCCGGCGGAGGAGCAGGTCGTGCTGAAGGGCCTGACCAAGCTCGCCGAAGCGCACGAGAAGACACCCTACGACGACATCTTCGAGGGCTTCATGCGCCGGGCCAAGCGACGGTATGCGGACGTCGATACCTGATCGTCAGAGCGTTCATCGTCGGCGGCGCTGACCGGCTGGAAGCCTGGCGGTTGAGCCGCCGGGCTGCGATGAAGCTGGCGCCTGTCTAGAAGGATCATGCCTCCAGACACCTGCCCTCTGCGCACGGCAGCAAGCCGAAGCGCAGCAGGCGCTTGGCATGACGCTTGCGTTCCGTTCAGCGAATTCCTGCATTCCGAACGGAGAGCGAGGCGTGCCGCAAAACACCCAACGCCGGATGATGCGTCTCGGTGCATTCGTCCACGAGACCGGGCAGCATGTCGCTGCCTGGCGCCATCCGCAGGCGCATTTCCAATCCGGCGTGAGCTTTGCCGACGCCGTCGAGGTGGCGAGAACCGCCGAGCGCGGCAAGTTCGACTTTCTCTTCCTGGCCGACACGGCGGCGGTGAGCCTGTCGGGAACGGCCGAGTCGCGCGGCCGCATGGGCAAGGTGGTCAAGTTCGAGCCGATGACCGTCCTGTCGGCACTCGCTGCCGTCACGAAACATCTCGGCCTCGTCGCCACGTCCACGACCACTTTCAACGAGCCCTATACGCTGGCCCGGCAGTTCGCGTCGCTCGATCAGATCAGCGGCGGCCGCTCCGGCTGGAATCTCGTCACCTCGAACAACGAGGACGATGCACTCAACTACAGTCTCGAGCAGCACCCCGCGCATGCCGACCGCTATGAGCGGGCCATCGAGTTCGCCGAGGTCGTCACTGGCCTGTGGGACAGCTGGGACGAGGATGCCTTCATCCGAGACAAGGAATCGGGCGTTTTCTTCGATCCCTCGAAGCTCCATCCCCTGCATCACAAGGGCAAGCACTTCCAGGTACGCGGGCCGCTCAACGTCGCCCGTTCGCCTCAGGGGCGACCCGTGCTGGTGCAGGCCGGCGCCTCGGGCACCGGCCGCGACGTCGCCGCCCGTCTTGCGGAGCTGGTGTTCACTGCGCAGACCACCTTCGAGCAGGGGCGGGAATTCTACGGCGACGTGATGGGGCGGCTGCCGCGCTACGGCCGTTCGCCGGCCGAGGTACTCGTGATGCCCGGCCTGTATCCGGTGGTCGCGCCGACGGCGTCGGAGGCTCAGGAAAAGTTCGACTACCTTCAATCGTTGATCCATCCCAGCGTCGGCCTGGCCGTGCTGGAACACACGATCGGCGTGCACGATCTCGACAAGCTGCCGCTCGACGGGCCGGTGCCGGAGATGCCCGATACCAACGGTCCGCTCAGCCGTCAGCGTCTGCTGCTCGACCAGGCCCGCCGCGACAATCTCACTCTGTGGGAGCTCTGTCTCGCCAATGCCGGCCCGCGCGGACACGTGCTCACCATCGGCACGCCATCGCAGGTCGTCGACGAGATGGAACACTGGTTCAAGGACGGCGCCTGCGACGGGTTCAACGTCATGCCCGCCTGGCTGCCGGGCTCGCTCGACGATTTCGTCGACCTCGTGATCCCCGAACTGCAGCGCCGGGGTCTGTTCAGAACGGAGTACGAAGCCATGACCTTGCGTGGGAATCTCGGGCTGCCGCAGCCGATCAGCCGCTTCCATGCCGACCGTTTCGCGGGAGCAGCCCAATGACCGCGCGGAAGAAGTCCCACGGACCGCTGCTCGGCCGCCGGCAGGCCGCCACGCTCGCCGCCGGCGCCCTCGTGGCGGGCACGCTGAGATCGGTGCAGGCCGCCGATGCCTCGACCTTCGTCAGCGGCTTCGCGCTCCCGATGAACCTCGATCCGCATCAGGTCTACGACGTGCCGATGCAGTCGATGATGCTGAACGCGTACGACAATCTCTATCGCTACCAGAACGATCCGCCGCAGATCGTGCCGTGGCTGGCCGAAAGCCACACCGTCTCCGACGATGGCCTGCTGTGGGAGTTCAAGCTTCGCCCCGGCATCAAGTTCCACGACGGCAGCCCGATGACGGCCGAGGACGTCGTCTACAGCTTCCGCCGCGTGCTGGCACTGGGACTGGCACCGGCCGGCGCGTTCCTCAAGATCCTGAAGCCCGACAACGTCACGGCGCCGGATCCGCGCACGGTCCGGTTCAAGCTCGAGACCTCGTATGCGCCGTTCTTCTCGGCAATCCCGAGCATCTCGATCGTGAACCCGCGCCTGATCGAACCCAACGTGAAGAACGGCGACTGGGGCAAGGCCTGGCTGGCGTCGAACGGGGCGGGATCCGGTTCCTATCGCATCGTCCCCGCCGGCTACAGGCCGCTCGAATATCTCGACATGGAGATCAACGAGGACCATTTCCTGGGCTGGTCGCACAATCCCAAGCCGGTGAAGAAGATCGCCTACCGGCCGACCAAGGAAACGTCGACCCGCGTCCTGGCCCTGCTGAACGGCTCGCTCGACTGCACCGACCCCAACCTGCCGGCCGACCAGGTGGAGCAGATCAACGCCTCCAAGATCGCGTATGTCCAGAAGGACGTCGTCATGCGGACTTTCATCATCCGCATGAACAACACCAAGCCGCCGTTCAACAATCTCAATGCACGCCTGTGCTTCGCCCATGCCTTCAACTACATGGGCTTCATCAAGGACATCCTGGGCGGTTACGCCACGCGCGATCCCTATCCCATGCCCGACAATCTGTGGGGCATTCCCAAGGACGTGAAGGGTTACGACTACGACCTCAAGAAGGCCAAGGAATACTACGCCAAGGCCGTCGCCGAGGGCGCACCGATGAAGCGGCCGCTCGAGCTGCACGTGCAGTCGGAGAACGAGCAGAGCGTGCAGGGCGCCCAGCTGTTCCAGGCCGATCTCGCGCAGATCGGCATCAATCTCAAGGTCGTGGGCAACATCTGGTCGAACCTGACCACCGCCGCCGCCAAGCCGGACACCACGCCCGACATGTGGGTGCACTGGGTCAGCACTTATTTCGTCGATCCGGAGAACTGGGTCGGCCAGATGTACGACAGCCAGTTCCACGGCACCTGGAAGGCCTCGTCCTACTACAAGAACGACCAGGTCGATGCCCTGCTGCGCAAGGCGCGCGCGGCCGTGAAGCAGGAGGAGCGGGCGCCGCTCTATGAGGAGGCCATCCGCAAGATCATGGCCGATTCACCCGACATCTGGATCTACAACTCGATGCAGCTGCAGGGTCTGAACAGGCGCGTGAAGGGTCGCCGGTTCTGCACCGTGGGCCAGGGTGCTGAGATTCGCTGGATCACGCTCGATAGCTGAGCATGCTGCGTTTCGTCGTCCGGCGCTGCCTGCTGGTATTGCCCTCGCTGCTCGGTCTGCTGGTCATCACCTTCCTGCTGATCCGGGTCGTCCCCTCGGATCCCGCGATGGCGATGGCGGGTGATGCCGCCACGCCGGAGCAGATCGAACGCCTGCGCCAGCAATACGGGCTCGACCGCCCGATCTGGGAGCAGTTCGTCTCGTACGCAGGCAAGGTCGCCACGCTCGATCTCGGTGAAAGCGCCTTTTCGCGCCGGCCGGTCGCCGTCGACATCGCCCAGCGCCTGCCAGCCACGCTGACGCTCACCTTCTGCGCGCTGGCGATCTCGGTTTTCGTCGGCGTACCATTGGGCGTCGTTGCGGGACTCTCGCACAACGCCTGGCCCGACTATCTGCTGCGTGTCTTCTCGGTGATGGGCATCGCCGTGGCGGCCTTCTGGTTCGCCATCATGCTGCAGCTTCTCTTCTCGATGGAACTCGGTTGGCTGCCGCTGCGCGGCGAACTCTCCCCGACCATCCAGCGGCCGCCCAGGATCACCGGCTTCGTGGTGGCGGACGCGCTGATTGCCGGCCGCCTCGACGTGGCCGCCGATGCCTTGCGCCATCTCGTCCTGCCGGCCGTGACGCTGTCTCTGGGCGGCCTGGCCACCATCGTCCGCTTCACCCGGGCCGGCGTGCTCGACACGATGCAGCAGGATTTCGTCTTCTACGAACGCGCCATGGGCTATCGCCGGTGGCGCCTCAACTGGATCTACGTGCTGCGCAACTCCGTGACGGCGACCGTGACCCAGATCGGCCTTCTGTTCGGCGGTCTCATCGCGGGTGGCGTCGTGGTCGAAGCGATCTTCGACTGGCCGGGCATCGGCAGCTACACCGTGCAGGCGATCCTGACCGGCGACCGGCAGGTCATGCTGGCGGTCACGCTGCTGATCGGCGTGGTCTATGCCGCCGTCAACATCCTGACCGATCTGGTGCACGGCGTGCTCGATCCGCGCCTGATGGAGCGGGGATGAGTCCGATCCTGCGCAAGCTCAGCCGCGACCTGCCGGCGATGCTGGGCCTCGCTATCGTGCTCTTCGTGCTCGTCATCGCGATCTTCGGGCCGATGCTGGCGCCGTACCCTGAGGATGCGGCGGCGTCCCATCTCACCCGCCGGCTGCGGCCGCCCAGTGCCGCCTTTCCGTTCGGCACCGACAATCTCGGCCGCGATATCTTCTCGCGCGTGATCCTGGGGGCGCGCGGCGCTCTTTCAATCGCGCTCACCGTCGTGTCGACCGCCATGCTGATCGGCGTGCCCCTGGGACTGATCGCGGGCTATCGCGGCGGCTGGCTGTCCGAAGGGATCATGCGCGTCACCGACGTGGTGCTGGCGATTCCGCAGCTCATCCTGGCACTGGCCCTGGCACAACTGATGTCGCCATCGCTCGAGAGCGCGATGCTGGCGCTTTCGCTCACCTACTGGCCGTACTTCACCCGCATCGTCTATGCCGAGACGCGGCGGCTCTCGTCCTCGCTGTTCGTCGATGCCTTGCGCGGCATCGGTGCCGGCAGCGGCCGCATCGTCTTCCTGCACATCCTGCCCAACGCGTTGTCGCCGGTGATCGTGCGCGCCACCATCGGGCTCGGCTTCACGATCCTGGTCGCGGCCGTCCTCGGGTTCCTCGGCATGGGCGCCACGCCGCCGGCGCCGGACTGGGGCCTCGCCATCGCCGAGAGCCGGACCTATCTGCCGCGCGCCTGGTGGTACGCGACCTTCCCGGGCCTCGCGATCCTGATCACGGTGATGGGCTTCAATCTGCTTGGCGACGGCTTGCGCGACATCGTCGATCCGCGGATCCGGCGGTCGCGATGATCCCTGTCCTCAGCGTGCGCGGCCTCAAAGTTTCGATCCGTACAGACGAGGGGAAGGCCGAGATCCTCGACGATATCGGACTCACCCTGGAGCGCGGGCGCATCCTGGGCGTGGTGGGCGAATCGGGCTGCGGCAAGTCCACGCTGATCCGCTCGATCATGGGCATCCTGCCGCGCGCGGCGACCGTCGAGGCCGGTGAGATCTGGTTCGAGGGCGAGAATCTCCTGGCCTTCTCGGAAGCCGAGTTGAATGACGGCGTGCGCTCCAGCCGCATCGGTTTCATCCCCCAGGACCCGCTGCTGGCGCTCAATCCGGTGTTCAAGGTCGGGACGCAGATGCTGGAGATCATGCGCTGGCATGCGCCACCGGACGGGCTGCGTGGCGCCGCGCGCCGCCGGGCGCATGTCGACCGGCTGGTCGGCCTGCTCAAGCGCATGCAGGTGCCGGATCCGGAAACCGCGCTCGAACGCTATCCGCATCAGTTCTCCGGCGGCCAGCGTCAACGCCTGCTGATCGCCGCGGCGCTGGCCTGCGCTCCGGGCTTGGTAATCGCCGACGAACCGACGACGGCGCTCGACGTCACGACGCAGCACCAGATCCTGCTGCTGCTGCGCGAACTGGTGGCCGAGTTCGGGATCTCCCTGCTGTTCGTGACGCACGATTTCGGTGTCGTTGCAGAACTGTGCGACGACCTCTGCGTCATCTATGCCGGCCAGACCGTGGAGGCGGGGCAGGTGCGGGCGATCCTCGATGCGCCATCGCATCCCTACACCCGCGCGTTGCTCGCCTGTCATCCCGATCGGGCGACGACGTTCATCGGCATTCCGGGCACGGTTCCGTCGCCGCTGGCCCGCCCACCGGGCTGCCTGTTTGCACCGCGCTGCAGCGAGGCGCGGGCACTCTGCCGCACCGGACGGCCGCCGCAGGGACGGGCCGGTTCCGGTGCCGAGGTCCGGTGCGTGCAGTTCGCATGACCGCCGATCCCCTTCTGACGCTGCGCGACGTGTCGGTCCGGCTGGGTGGCCGGAAGGGCTTCCTGCAGCGCACGGTGCCGCCCGTGCAGGCCGTGAAGCAGGTGAGCCTCGACCTGCGCAGCGGCGAAATCCTGTCGCTCGTCGGCGAATCGGGGTGCGGGAAGACGACGCTGGGGCGCACCATTCTCGGCCTGCAGCGGGAAAGCGAAGGCGAGATCCTGCTGGAGGGACGCCGGGTCAGCGGTCTTGCGCCCGAAGCGGCACGGCGGGCGCGCAGCATCGTGCAGTATTCCCATCAGGATGCGGGCGCGGCGCTCGATCCCTGGTGGAGCATCGGGCGGACCCTGGAGGAGGGACTGAAGATCCACGGCGTCGGCAATGCGTCGGAGCGGCGCGATCGCGTCGCCGCGATGCTGCAGGCGGTCGGGCTCGATCCCACTGCGGCCCGGCGCTACCCGCACGAATTCTCGGGCGGCCAGCTCCGGCGGCTGGCCCTGGCGCGCATCCTTCTCCTGCAGCCGCGCGTGCTGATCCTCGACGAGCCGACGTCCGGGCTCGACATGTCCGTGCAGGCCACGGTGCTGAACCTGCTGCTCGAACTGCGCGAACGGTTCGCCCTCACTTATCTTTTCATCTCGCACGACCTGTCGGTGGTCGAACGCCTGTCGGACCGGGTGGCCATCATGTATCTCGGCCGCATCGTCGAACTCGGTACGGCCAAGGCCGTGTTCGCCCATCCAACCCATCCCTATACGCGCACGCTGCTGGCCGCGGCGCCGAGGCTCACGGGACGTCGCGCCGAAGGGGCGGCCTCGGTGCGGGGCGATCCGCCCAATCCCGCCGCGAGGCTGCCCGGTTGCGCCTTCTTCGATCGTTGTCCAATCGGCGTCGCGGCCTGCGAGAAGGCATCGCCGACGCTGCAACCCGTCGCTTCCGGTCAGCACGTGGCCTGCCATCGTGCCGAAGGGATGGCCGAACGAGGGTTCGACTTCGAGCAGACTGCTTCAATCGGTGCACAGCGCCGTGGCTAGGCAAAGGCCGGACCTGCCTTTTCGGGCGATTCCGCAATGCGCATGGATGGCATGACGCTTGCTGCCTCTTCGGTATCAAAGGCAGGTGCAGGATGGAAATCGGAGTCTTCATTCCCATCGGCAACAACGGCTGGCTGATCTCGTCGACCTCGCCGCAATACACGCCGAGCTTCGACCTCAACCGTGAGATCGTGCAGCGCGCCGAGCGCTACGGCTTCGACTTCGCCATGTCGATGATCAAGCTGCGTGGCTTCGGTGGCAAGTCGCGCCATTGGGACGACAATCTCGAATCCTTCACCCTGATGGCGGGGCTCGCGGCGGTGACGACGCGGATCGACCTGATCGCCACGGTCGCCGTCCTCACCCTGCCGCCGGCCATCACGGCCCGCATGGCGGTGACGATCGACAGCATCTCGAAGGGCCGCTTCGGCGTGAACCTGGTGACCGGCTGGCAGAAGGCGGAATACGACCAGATGGGCCTGTGGCCGGGCGAGGAGCATTTCAAGCATCGCTATCAGATGGTCACCGAATACGTAACGGTGATGAAGGAGCTCTGGGAGAAAGGTCAGTCCGACTTCAAGGGCGACTATTTCAAGATGAACGACTGCCGGCTCTCGCCGCTGCCGTCGCGACCGATCAGGCTGATCTCGGCCGGCACCAGCGACGCCGGCATGAAGTTCGCGGCCGAGCACTGCACCTACAATTTCTGCAGCGGCCAGGGCGAGGCCAACGACCCGCGCGATTGCGCCGAAGCGGTCGGCCGCCTCAAGGCCGCGTGTACCGTGGCGGGTCGCGACGTGAAGGCGCTGGCCCTCACCATGATCATCGCCGACGAGACCGACGAAGCCGCGATGGCCAAGTGGGAGCACTACAAGGCCGGCGTCGACCTCGATGCGATCGGCTGGCGGTCCGACCAGGCGGCATCCGACAAGTTCGCCGCGGAGAACTCGACCGCCGGCCGCATCCGACGCCGCGAGCCGCTGCCCAACAACGGATCGCGCCTGATCGGCTCCTACGCCACGGTCGCCCGCCTGCTCGACGAGATGGCCGAGATCGATGGGCTGGCCGGCGTGATGCTGACTTTCGACGATTTCATCATCGGCATCGAGCAGTTCGGTCAACGTATCCAACCTCTGATGCGAAGCCGAAACAAGCTGGCCGTCGCGGCGGAATGATCGTGGACGCCCTTGCGACCCCATCGCTGGCGACCGCCGGCACGGCGCAGGGAGCAGCAAGGCCGCAACTCGACCTCGAGCTGCGCAACATCCGCAAGCGCTACGGCAGTTTCACTGCAGTCGACGACGTCTCGCTGAAGGTCGGCAAGGGCCAGTTCGTCTGCCTGCTGGGCCCGTCGGGCTGCGGCAAGACGACGACCTTGCGCTGCATCGCGGGCCTCGAGGAGCCCGACGATGGCGGCATCCTGATCGGAGGCAAGGAGGTAACGCAGGATCCGCCCTGGAAGCGCGACATCGCCATGATGTTCCAGGATTTCGCCCTGTTTCCGCACATGACGGTGGCCAAGCAGGTGGGCTTCGGCCTCGAGATGCTGCAGCGGCCCAAGGCCGAGATCGCCCAGCGGGTGCTGCAGATCCTGACGTCGTTCGAGATCGCGGCCCTGGCCGATCGCAAGCCGGCGAGCCTCTCGGGCGGCCAGCGCCAGCGTGTGGCCCTTGCCCGCGCGATGATCACCGAGCCGCGCATCCTGTTGCTCGACGAGCCGATCGGTGCGCTCGACTATTCGTTGCGCGAGACGGTGATGCTCGAGCTCAAGCTGCTTCAGCAGCGTACCGGCATCTCCTTCATCTGGGTGACCCACGACCAGAACGAGGCCTTCTCCCTCGGCGACCTCGTCGTGGTGATGAACCATGCGCGGATCGAGCAGCAGGGAACGCCCGAGGATATCCTGCTGCGCCCCGCGACCGCCTTCGTCGCGGGCTTCGTGCAGGGCAACAACGTCTTTCGCGGCCGGATGGGCGAGGTGCTGGCCGACGCCTTTGCCATCGAGACGGCGGTCGGCACCTTCCTGGCGCCACGGCCGCGCGGTGCGTCTCCGAAGCCGCCGGGCACCGACGTCTCCTTCTCGGTGCGGGCTGAGCAGATCACCGACCAGCTTTCCGACCGTCACGTCAATCGCCTGGCTGCCACCTGCACCGCGGTCGAATATTTCGGCTCGGTGCGCCGGCATATCCTCGAACGGTCGGACGGCGAGGTCATGAAATACGACCAGTTCGGCGCCCAGACGGCGCGCATCGCGCCGGGCCAGAGGGTGACGCTCGGCTGGGCGATCGAGGCGACCGTTCTCCACGGGAGCTCGGGCGGATGAGTACCATCCGCCCGCGTTCCGCCGCCGGCTACTGGCTGGCGCTGCCGGCCGCGGCCTGGATGCTGGCTGTCGTCGTGGTGCCGATCGTACTGCTGGTTTGGGTGTCCTTCTGGGGTGGCCGGGCCTTCTCCACGGCGAGCCCGCTCACCTTGGACAACTATGTCCGCTTCTTCGCCAATCAGACCTATCTCAAGCTGGTGCTGAGCACGATCGTCCACACCGCGACGCTGATGGCGCTGACCGGGGTACTTGGGTATTGCATCGCCTACTTCCTGGTCATGAAGGTGCGCCGCCCGGGCTGGCGGCTGGCGCTGTTCCTGGCCTTCATCATCCCGTTCTGGACCAGCACCCTGATCCGGGCGATCGCCTGGGTGCCGTTCCTCGGCGTCAACGGCGTCATCAACCAGGCCCTGATGTTCGCCGGCGCCACGCAGTCGCCGATCGAGGCGTTCCTGTACTCGCACACCGGCATCACCATGGCTCAGGTGTCGCTCTACACGATGTTGGCGGCCGGCCCGGTCGTTTACATGCTGAACTCGATCCCGCCGCAGTTGCGCGAGGCGGCGATGACGCTGAAGGCGCCGCCTTTCGTCGTCTTTCGCCGCATCGTCTTCCCGCTCACCCTGCCGGGAGTCGTGATCGGCCAGGTGCTGGTCTTCCTCAACGTGATGTCGGACTTCGCGACCGTTGCCACGATCGGCGGCAACAAGCATGCACTGCTCTCCAACCTCGTCCTGCTGTTCTACGAAAGCTCGCAGATCCGCGCCGCCGCGGTTGTCGCCGTAATGTTGATGCTGTGCATGCTGGCGGGCGTCGTGGTGGCGCTGCGCGTCGTCGACATAAGACGGCTGGGAGCCTGACCATGGGCTGGAAGCTGCGGCTGCGCGTCACGGGATGGATCCTCGGCACGCTCACGCTGCTGTTCCTCGCCTACCAGTGGCTGCCGATCTTCACTCTGGCGCTGCTGTCGTTCAGCGGCCCGTCCGGCGGCACGACCTTCCCCATGAACGGCACGTCGTTCCATTGGTACGAGGAGCTGTGGCGGGCCAGCGTCATGAACGACTTCAAGCCGCCGCTCGTGCGCTCGACGCTGCTGGCGCTGGCCTGCTCGGCGACGACCATCGTGCTGTCGGTGATGGCGGCCCAGGCGATGCGCGGTCGCTTCCGCGGCAGCGGCGGGTTCTTCTACCTCATGCTGCTCGGGCTCATGGCGCCCGGCATTCTGGTGGGCTTCGGCTTTGCCATCATGATGCGCCTTCTCGGCGTTGAACTGTCATGGGACACCACGACTTTCCTGGTCCAGGTTTCGTGGACGCTTCCGTTCGGCTTCCTGACCATGCTGGCGGTCTTCAACCGCTTCGATGCCCGCATCGAGGAAGCGGCGCTGACGCTCGGCGCATCGCGGATGACGACGTTCCGGCGTATCACCCTGCCGCTCGTCCTGCCTGGCGTGATCGGCGCGGGTCTGTTCGGCTTCTCGCTGTCCTACGACGAGTATGCGCGCAGCATGTTCACGACCGGCCCGGAACTCACCCTGCCGCTCGCCGTCATGGCGCAGCTCGACCGCCAGCTCACGCCGGAGATCTACGCCGTCGGCACTGCCACGACGTTCTTTTCGCTGATCGCCATTACGTTCTTCACGGTCGCCTTCTGGGCGATGCGGCGATCGACGGCCGTTCGGAGGTCTTGACGCTCGCAGAATTGAAGGAGACACGCCATGTCGATCAGACGTCGCCACTTGCTCGCCGGGGCCGGCGCTTCGGCTCTCGCTGCGCCCACTCTCGGGGCCAAGGCCTTCGCGCAGGCCAAGCAGATCAACCTGGCGGGCGCCAGCTACGACATGCGCGAGGCCATCCTCGGCGAATTCGCCAAGCGCACCAGCATCACGCCGCGGCCGTTCGTCAATCCCTCGACGCAGGTCCGGGTCGATCGCCTGCGCACGGCGCCCGTCGATTGTGTCCTGCTCGATGCGCCATTCGCGGCCTATGCCAACGGCGAGAAGCTCCTGCAGCCGATCGACATCTCCCGGCTGCCGAACTGGTCGAAGCTCCATCCCCTGTTGAAGGACGGCCGCGCGACGCCGACGGCGCCGCTCGGCTTCGGCGCCAATCCCGGCCGCATGATGTATCTCGACGAGGCGCGGACCAAAGTGTCGTTCGCACCGATGTTCTTCCAGATGGACAGTATCGGCTACAACGCCGGCAAGATCCCCGCCGAGAACAACACCTTGTCCTGGGGCGAGCTGTTCAATCCCAAATGGCGCGGCAAGGTCGCGATGTTCGGCATCGACTGGCTCGGCATGTTGAACGCCGCCATGGGGATGCGGGCGCTCGGCCTGCTCAATCCGGTCGACATCAGCAGCATGACCGAGAAGGAAGTCGACACGGTGGTGGCCTTCCTGAAGGAGAAGAAGAAGGAAGGGCATTTCCGCGCGATGTGGAAATCCTATGGCGAACTGGTCAACCTGATGGCCTCCGAGGAGGTCTGGATCGCCGATGCCTGGTGGCCGGTGGTCGTCGAGGTCGCGAGCAAGGGCATTCCGGTGCATTACGCCGTCGCCAAGGAGGGCTATCGCGCCTGGTGCAACGGCTATGGCATCGCGGCTGGCAGCAAGAACCTCGACGCCTGCTACGAATGGCTCAACTACTGGATGGAGGGATACCCGGGGGCGCGGCAATCGGAGATCGGCTATTTCTCGACGGTGGATACCTACGAGAAGTATCTCGATCCCAAGCTGGTCAAGGAAGTCTATGGCGGGGTCGGTCGCGACGGCGGATCGCTGGCCGACCGGGCCGAGCGCGTGTTCGTATGGAACACGCGCCCGAAGAATCTCGAATACTATACCGAGAAGTGGAACGAGTTCCTCGCCAGCTAGACCACGCAGCCATAGTGCGCCGACGAAACGAGCTTCGTGTACTTGTCGTGCACGGAGCCCGGGCGCGGACGGTCGGCGGGGACGGGCGGGCGCCAGTCGGCCATGCGGCGGGCCAGCTCCTCGTCGGAGATTTCGAGATTGAGCGTGCGGGCGTTCGGATCGATCACGATCGTATCGCCGTCGCGCACCGCGGCGATCGGGCCGCCGCGCGCCGCTTCCGGCGAGATGTGTCCGATCAGGATTCCGTGGCTGACGCCCGAGAAGCGGCCGTCGGTGATCAGCGCCACGTCCTCGCCGAGACCCCGTCCCTGAAGCTGGATGGTGA
>CAZPOS010000128.1:4339-14776 GCA_964588065.1 uncultured Reyranella sp. | reverse complement strand
GTCCTACATGGGCGGGTTCGTGAAGGTGGCGCGCGAGTATGACGGCGTCGAGCTGGTCGGCATCGAATCGCCGCTCTGGCCGAAGACCGGCACGGGCTCGGGCTGGATCACCGAAGAAGCCTACGAGACCTTCCTCGGCCGCATGGTCGCAGGCCTGAAGGAGCAGGGGCCATTCGACGGCGTCTATCTCAGCCTGCACGGTGCGATGGGCGTGCGCGGCGTCGCGCGCCCGGAGGCCGACATCGCCCGGCGTGTCCGCGAAGCGGTCGGGCGCAAGGCGTTCATCGTCGGCACCTTCGACCCGCACGGCAACGAGGATGCCGAGTTCCTCGCACAGGCCGACATGGCCTTCACGGTCAAATACTTCCCACACTACGACAGCCACCTGCAGGGCGAGCGCGCGGCCCGCATGCTGGTGCGCGCGATGCGCGGCGACTACGTCCCCGCCACGGTGACGGTGAAGGTGCCGATCATCACGCCGACCGTGCTGCAATGGACCGGCGCCTCGCCGTGGATGGACATGGCGCAGCGCGCGCTGGTCTGGGAAGCGCGTGAGCCGGACGTCTACGTGAACGTCTTCTTCGGCTTCCCCTTCGCCGACGTGCCCGATGTCGGCCTCTGCTTCCAGGTCACGACCAACGGCAATCCCGCGCTGGCCCGAAAGGTCGCCGACGACATGTCGTCCTGGGCGTGGCGGCGCCGCGAAGCGCTGCTCAATACTGCGCAGGTCCATCCGATTCCCGAAGGTGTCCGGCTCGCCAAGGAAGCGATGGCGCGCGGCGAGACGCCGGTCGTACTGGCCGACCACAGCGACCGCTCGGGCTACGCGACCTGGATACTGAAGGAAGTGATCGAGCAAGATCTGTCTGATGTGCTGATCGCGACCATCGCCGACGCCAAGGTCATCGATGCGCTGAAGGCCGAAGGCGTGAAGGTGGGCGATCCGTTCGACCGCGAGATCGGCGGCCTCGCCGACGAATCTGCCGGCCAGCCGGTGCGCGTCACCGGCACGGTGATCGGCGCGCACGAAGCCCATGGAACCTTGTGGGTGAGCGTCGCTTTCGGTCGCGGCAACGTCGTGCTGATCAGCCGCTACCTCACGCAGATCGTCGAGCCCGCGGAACTCGCGGGCCCGGCCTTCGACCTGGCGCAGTTCAAGGCGATCGCCATCAAGTCGCGCGTGCACTTCCGCCGCGGCTTCGACGATAGCGGTTTCGCGAAGACGATCCTGCTGGTCGAGCCGGTCGAGCCGTTCCTGGGCACCGTGCGACTCGACGGACTGCCCTACCGCAATGTCGACCTGAAGAACTTCTATCCGTACGGCGACGTCGATTTCCCGCAAGCGAGACCCTCATGATCAGCCCGCTGTTCCGCCCCTTCGCGACCAAGTCGCTGTCCCTTCCCAATCGTCTGGTCATGGCGCCGATGACGCGCTCCAAGAGCCCCGGCAGCATCCCCGGCGCCGACGTGGCGGCCTATTATCGCCGCCGTGCCGAAGGCGGCGTCGGTCTCATCATTACCGAAGGCACCACGGTCGACCGGCCGGCCGCCTCGAACGACACCAACGTGCCGGACTTCCATTCGCCGGCGGCGCTCGCCGGCTGGCGCCGCGTGGTCGAGGAAGTGCACGCCGCCGGTGGCAAGATCGCGCCGCAGATATGGCACCAGGGCATGATGCGCAAGACCGGCACCGGCCAGCATCCCGAGGCGCCGTCCGACGGCCCGTCCGGCCTCTCGGCTTCCGGCAAGCAGGTCGGCCCGCCGATGAGCGAGGCCGACATCGCCGACACGATCGATGCCTTCGCGCGAGCCGCCGGCGCCGCGCAGGAGATCGGTTTCGACGCCGTCGAGATCCACGGCGCGCATGGCTACCTGATCGACCAGTTCTTCTGGGAGGGCGCGAACAAGCGCGACGACGCGTGGGGTGGCGACTTCGTGCAGCGCACGCGCTTCGCCGCCGAGATCGTGAAGGCGATCCGCGCCCGGGTGGGCGCCGACTATCCGATCATCTTCCGCTTCTCGCAGTGGAAGCAGCAGGACTTCACCGCGCGGCTGGCGCCGACGCCCGACGAGCTGGCGCGCTTCCTCGAACCGCTGACCGCGGCCGGCACCGACATCTATCACTGCTCGACCCGCCGCTTCTGGGAGCCGGAGTTCGAAGGCTCGACGCTGAACCTCGCGGGCTGGACGAAGAAGCTCACCGGCAAGCCGACCATTACCGTCGGCTCGGTCGGCCTCAAGGGCGCGGACTTCGTGCAGACTTTCCGGACGCGCGAGGATTCCGAGATCGGCGATCTCGGCGAGCTGGAAGCCCGGCTGGAGCGCGAGGAGTTCGACCTCGTCGCGGTCGGCCGCGCCCTGTTGGCCGATCCGCACTGGGCGGCCAAGGTGCGCGAGGGACGGACCCAGGAATTGGCGCCGTTTTCGGCGTCATCGCTGGCGACGCTCACCTGAGAAAAGCAGAACAAAGCGACTGAGGGAGTCGAACCATGCGCCCGTTTTTGAAGCCTTTCGTCGCCGCGGCCGTACTCGCGAGTCTCGCGCTCCCCTTCGCGCCGGCCGAGGCGCAATGGGTGTTCGTCGCCCGCAAGGCGCTGGGCCGCATCCATCAGATGACCGAGGGCAGCCAGCCCGATGGTCGCGCCGGCTACGATTTCGCAACGGTGCTGCTCGACGCCCATGCCGACAAGATCTTCTCGACCGCACTCGACCTCGCGCGGAAGAATCCCTCGGTCCGCATCCTGATGCAGGACCCGGGCGCGCGCCGTATCCAGATCGCCGAAGGCGACCGCACCGCGACGCTGAACGTGGTGCCCTTCAGCGACGACGTCTCGCAGCTCCTGATCGCGGGCCATGCCGGCCCGGGCGAGGGCTCGACCGCATCGCTGGTCGTCCAGGCAGTGCTGCGGGTCTGCAAGGAAATGGGCAAGCACTGCGAAGTCAGTAACTGACGTCACGCCGCCCAATCGAGGCCGATGTCGAGGACGCTGGCGCTGTGCGTGAGCCAGCCGGCTGAGATCAGGTCGACGCCGCTGGCCGCGATGGCCGGCGCCGTCTGCGGCGTGATCCGGCCGGAGGCTTCGGCGATGGCGCGCCCGTCGATCAGGCGAACGGCGGTGGCGAGCTGCGCGGGCGTCATGTTGTCGAGCAGCACCGCGTCGACGCCGGTCGCCAGCGCCTCCTCGAGCTGTTCCAGCGTATCGACCTCGACTTCGATCTTCACGAGGTGACCGACGCCGCGGCGGGCCGCGAGGATCGCCGGCCGGATGCCGCCGGCAACGGCGACGTGGTTGTCCTTGATCAGCACGCCATCGTCGAGACCGAAGCGGTGGTTCATGCCGCCGCCCACGCGTACGGCGTATTTCTGCAGGGCCCGCAGACCCGGCAGCGTCTTGCGCGTGCAGCAGATGCGCGCTTTGTGGCCGCGTACGGCCTCGACCAGCGTCGCGGCGCCGCTCGCGACGCCGCTCAGATGCCCGAGGAAGTTCAGCGCCACCCTCTCGGCGGTCAGCATGCCGCGCGCCGGGCCGGCGATCGTGGCGATGCGATCGCCGGGGGCGAGCGCCGTGCCGTCGGGCCGTTCGATCGCGATCTCGATCGACGAATCGACCAGCCGGAACGCCATCGACGCGGCGCCAAGACCGGCCACCACGCCATGCTGACGCGCGACCAGGGCGGTCCTGGCGCGTGCCGTCGACGGCACGATCGCGTCGGTGGTGAGGTCGCCGGCGCGGCCGAGATCCTCGAGGAGGGCAGCGCGCACCACCGGTTCGATCATGAGATGCGGAAGGGAGGGGATCGTCATGGGAGCCTCAGACTTCCAGCATGCGTTCGACGGCTCGGCGCGCCGGCGCAGCGACCGCGGGATCGATCGTCACCTCGTGCCGCATCGTCTCCAGCGTGTGCCGGATCTTCGGCAGGGTGATCTGCTTCATGTGCGGGCAGAGGTTGCAGGGCCGGATGAACTCGACCTCGGGATGTTGCACGGCGACGTTGTCGCTCATCGAGCATTCGGTCACGAGCACGACCCGCGCCGGGCGATTCACCCCGACATAATCGATCATCGCCGCCGTCGAGCCGGTGAAGTCCGATTCGCCCACCACCTCGGGCGGGCATTCGGGATGGGCCAGTACCACGATTCCGGGATGGCCGGCGCGCAGCTGGCGAATGTCCTGCGCCGTGAACCGCTCATGCACCTCGCAGTGGCCGGCCCAGGTGACGATCTCGACGCCGGTTTCGGCGGCGATGTTCTGCGCCAGGTACTCGTCGGGCAGCATGATCACCTTCGACACGCCGAGGCTCTCGACGATCTTCTTGGCGTTGCCGGACGTGCAGCAGATATCGCTCTCGGCCTTCACGGCGGCGGACGTGTTCACGTATGTGACGACCGGCACGCCGGGATAGCGCTGGCGCAGCAGCCGGACGTCGGCGGCGGTGATCGAGGCGGCGAGCGAGCAGCCGGCGCCGGAATCGGGGATCAGCACTCGCTTGGCCGGGTTCAGGAGCTTGGCGGTCTCCGCCATGAAATGGACGCCGGCCAGGACGATCACCCCGGCATCGACCTTCATGGCCTCGCGGGCCAGCGCCAGGCTGTCGCCGACGATGTCGGCCACGCAGTGGAAGATTTCGGGCGTCTGGTAGTTGTGCGCCAGGATCACGGCATCGCGCTCGTGCTTAAGCGCCAGGATCGCGTCGATGTCCTCGGCGAAGGCCGGCCATTCGATCGAGGGGATCACGCTCTTCACGCGGTCATAGAGCGGGGCCGTGCGGGCCATAAGGCCGGGCGAAGCGGACAGGGACATCTCAGACCTCATTAATGCTCATAAGGAGTATTAATTATTTATAGTAAGAATGAGCATTAAGACCGTCAAGGCTTCAGAGGGGCCGGGAAAGGGGGAGCTTGCTGCCCAGCACGGCGCGTTCGAGCACGACCTCGCGGCGGAAGCGGAACAGCTTGGCCGGACGGCCGCGCGCCTCGGCGGTGGAGGCGCCGGTGGGCTCGACCAGGCCCTGCGCGTCGATCAGGCGCCGGAAGTTCTGTTTGTGCATGGGCCGCCCGGCCAGCGCCTCGACCGCGCGCTGCAGCTGCAGCAGCGTGAACTCGGGCGGCATCAACTCGAAGAAGACCGGTCGGTATTTGATCTTGGCCCGCAGCCGGGCGATGCCGGTCGCGAGGATCCGGCGGTGATCGTGACGCATCGGCATCCCCGGCACTGGATCCGTCGCCCGATGCTTGGCTTCGGGCACCAGGCCTGCCTCATAGAGCAGCTCGTAGCGCTGCAGCACCAGATCCTCGTTCCAGGTCTCGGCACCGTCGCCGAAGTTCACCTCGACCCGCTGCTGCCGCTCCCGCCGGATCGCCGATTCCCCACCGGCCTCCACCCATTTCGCAAGGTTCGGCAGGATGGTTCCGGCGACCAGCGGCGAGGGGCCCGCCCGCCAGTCCTCCCACGGGAAATAGCGGTACCAACTGCGCCATTCCGGATCGCGCGCGCCGGCCGACAGGCGCTCGCGCGTGAGTCCGAGATAGCTGATCGACACGACGCGCCGGCGGCCGTCCGAGGCCGGCCGGTCGCGATCGGCGAAGGTGTAGAGCTGCTCGACATAACCCAGCGGATGGTTGGTCTGGCGTTCGACCCAGGCGCGCAGGCCGCTCTGTAGGGTGGGATGCTCGGTGGCGAAGGGGCCCGACGGCAGGAGCGTGCCGTCCTCCAGTGTGAGCACCAGGGGCTGGTTCGCCGTCAGCGCGACCAGCACGGCGTTGAGTTCGATGGCGACGGCGTCGGAGGGCGCGGGGGGCGGCGTCATGTCCGCCGCATTATGCACGAACCGGATGCGACCGGGCGTTCCGTCAGCCCTTGTCCTTGCCCATCGCCGCCTTCATCAGCGCGATCGATTCGGGCATGTCCCAGTCGGCATCGCCTTCGATGCGGCCGAGCTCGCGCCCCTTGGCATCGACGAGGATCGAGGTCGGCAGCAGGGTGACGTCGAGACCCTGCATGGTCTTGCGCCCCTTGTCGAAATAGAGGCCGAGATGGGCGAGCTTCTGGTCCTTGTAGAAGGGCGCGACCTTGGGTTTGGTCGGGCCGTCGATCGACAGCGGCACGATCAGGAACTTGTCCTTCGGGAACGCGGCCTGCAGCCGGTCCAGGCTCGGCATCTCCTTCACGCACGGGGTGCACCAGGTCGCCCAGAAGTTCAGCAGGACGACCTTGCCCTTGAAGTCGCTGAGCTTCATCGGCTTGTCGTCGGCGTTCTGGATTTCGAGGTCGGGCAGCGGCTTCGGCTGGGCGGCCAGCTTGAATCGCTCCATGGCGCCCCTGGCCATGTCCGGCTTCACGCCCGCCAGGCTCGGCGTGGCGGCGGCGGGGAGCGCGGCGGCCGCCAGGGCGCCGCAAAGAATGTAGCGCCGGCCAAGGAGGAAATTGGGGACAGGATGTGCCATAAGCCGCGTTCCTACAGGGATATATGGCTGAATTCATGGCACGGAAGAACACGACTGCGCGAGCGGCCAAGGGTGGCTCCAATCGTCGCTCCAACACGATGTGGGGCGGCCGCTACAAGCTCGGGCCCGCGGAGATCATGGAGAAGATCAACGCCTCCATCGGTTTCGACCGCCGGCTCTACGCGCAGGACATCGCGGGCTCGGTCGCGCACTGCGACATGCTGGTGGCCCAAGGCATCCTGACGGCCAAGGACGGCCGCGACATCAAGCGCGGGCTGGCTCAGGTCAAGGCCGAGATCGAGAGCGGCAAGTTCAAGTTCTCGACCAAGCTCGAGGACATCCATTTCAACGTCGAGCAGCGGCTGACCGACATCATCGGTCCGGCCGGCGGACGCCTGCATACGGCCCGCTCGCGCAACGACCAGATCGCGCTCGACGTGCGGATGTGGGTGCGCGACACGATCGACCGGTTCGAGGCGATGCTGCAGGACCTGCAGGCGGCGCTGATCGACCGCGCCGACGAATATGCCTCGACCATCATGCCGGGCTTCACCCATCTGCAGACGGCCCAGCCGATCACCTTCGGCCACCATCTGATGGCCTATGTCGAGATGTTCGGCCGCGACCGCAGCCGCTTCGCCGACTGCCGCGCGCGTCTCAACGAATCGCCGCTGGGCGCCGCGGCGCTGGCCGGCTCGCCGCATCCGATCGACCCGCGCAAGACCGCGAAGGCGCTGGGCTTCGACCGGCCGATGGCCAATTCGCTCGATGCGGTCTCCGACCGCGACTATGTCATCGAGTTCATCGCCGCGGCTTCGACCACGGCCGTGCACCTGTCGCGCCTTTCCGAGGAGATCGTGATCTGGTGTTCGGCGCCGTTCCGCTTCGTCGCCCTGTCGGATGCCTTCACGACCGGCAGCTCGATCATGCCGCAGAAGCGCAACCCCGACGCCGCCGAGCTGACGCGCGCCAAGGTCGGCCGCATCGTCGGCGCCTTCGTCGCGCTCTGCACCATCCTGAAGGGCCTGCCGCTGACCTACGGCAAGGACATGCAGGAGGACAAGGAACCGCTGTTCGATGCTGCCGATTCGCTGGAACTGGGGATCGCCGCAATGACCGGCATGATCCGCGACCTCAAGGCCAACCCGGAGCGCATGCGCGCCGTCGCCTCGGCCGACTATTCGGTGGCGACCGATCTCGCCGACTGGCTGGTGCGCACGGTCGGCCTGCCGTTCCGACAGGCCCATCACGTCACCGGCCGCCTGGTCGGCATCGCTGTCCAGCACCGCGAAGGCCCTCGAGGTCGAGGAGATGCAGGCCGTCGAGCCCAAGATCGACCGCAGCGTCTATCGCGTGCTGACGGTCGAGGCCTCGGTCAACGCCCGCAAGAGCCTGGGCGGCACCGCACCCGCCAACGTCGCGCGCGCCGTCGCCGAGGCGCGTCGCCGCTTCCTCGGCAAGGCGGGGGGGCGCGCCCGATGAGCGTCTTCGCCTACAGGAATGGCGAGATGCACGCCGAGGGCGTCGCGCTCGCCACCATCGCCGCCCAGGTCGGCACGCCGTTCTATTGCTATTCCGCAGGTGCCCTGCGCGCGGCGTGGCAGGAATTCGCCGACGGCATCAAGGGCATGAACGCCAGCGTCGCCTACGCGATGAAGGCCAACAGCAACCTGGCCGTCATCCGCCTGTTCGGCGAAATGGGCGCCGGCGCCGACATCGTCTCCGTGGGCGAAATGAAGCGGGCGCTGGCGGCCGGCATTCCGGCCAAGCGCATCATCTATTCCGGCGTCGGCAAGAAGCCGTCCGAGCTGATGGCCGCGCTCGAGGCTGGCGTCGGCCAGATCAACGTCGAGAGCTCCGCCGAACTCGAGACGCTGAACGCCGTGGCGGGCCAGCTCGGGCTCAAGGCCGACATCACCATCCGCGTGAATCCGGACGTCGACGCCAAGACGCATGCCAAGATCACGACGGGCCGCAAGGAGAACAAGTTCGGCATCGACATCGACCTGGCGCGCGATGCCTTCGCGCTGGCCGGCCGGCTGCCGAACCTCAACGTCGTGGGCGTGGCCATGCACATCGGCTCGCAGCTCACGTCGCTCGCCCCCTACCGCGACGCTATCGTGCGGGTGCGCGAGCTGATCGGACAGCTCCGCGAGGACGGCCACAGGATCGACCGTTTCGACATCGGCGGCGGGCTGGGCATCGTCTACGCCGACGAGAAGCCGCCCTCGATCGCCGACTTCATGGCGGTCGTGGCGCGCGAGACCGAGGGGCTGGGTTGCGAGCTCGCCTTCGAGCCGGGGCGCCGGCTGGTCGGCGAGGCGGGTGTCCTGGTGGGGGAGGTCATCCTGGTGAAGCCCGGCTCCGCCAAGACGTTCGTCATCGTCGATGCGGCGATGAACGACCTCATCCGCCCCACACTCTACGAGGCCTGGCACGAAATCCAGCCGGTGCGCGAGCCGCGCCGCGATGCCGCCACGATCCGTTGCGACATTGTCGGTCCCATCTGTGAATCCGCACAGAACCGTGATCTGCCGCCGCTGGCGGCGGGCGACTTGGTGGTGGTACGGTCGGCGGGCGCATATGGGGCGGTCATGGCTTCCAGCTACAACAGCCGTCCGCTGGCGCCCGAAGTGATGGTGGATGGCACGCGGTTTGCGGTTACGCGACCGAGGCCCACCGTCGAGGAAATGATCTCCGCCGAGCGGTTCCCGCCCTGGATGGAGCCGAAAAAGGCCTAAACGAAAGGACGTCGATGGACGCCAGCCAGACCACCCCGACGATCCAGGCCCCCGGGCTGGGACGCAAGATCGGTTTGGCGCGGGCGACCCTGGCCTGGGAGAGCCTCTGGCCGCGTTTCGTGCCGCTGCTGTCGTTCGTGGCGCTGTTCGTCGCCGCCGCCCATCTCGACCTGTTCGCCGGCCTGGATCCCTGGGTGCATACGGGCGTGCTGGCGGCCATCGCGCTCGCCTTCGCCGGCCTCGCCTGGTGGGAGCTGCGCGATTTCGCCTGGCCCACGCGGGAAGCCGCGGTCCGCCGGCTCGAACGCGATAGCGACATTCCGCACCGGCCGCTGGTGGCCGTGCAGGACCATTTGGCCGCCGGCACGGCCGACCCGATGGCCAAGGCTCTCTGGGAGGCCCATCGCCGCCGCGAGGCCGAACGCCTCGTCGGCCTGAGCAACAAGCCGGCACACCCAGGCCTCGCCAGTCTCGACAAGTGGGCCTTCCGTTTCGTGCCGCTGCTGGCGCTCGTGGTCGCCATCGCCGTCGCGGGCGGCTGGCGCAGCGACCGCATGGCCGCCGCGGTGACGCCGGCCTTCCCACCGCCGCCGCCGGTCGTCGCCAACCTGTGGATCGCACCGCCGGCCTATACCGGCAAGCCGCCGGTCTATCTGGACATGGCCGATCCCGACAAGGTGCTGCGCGTCCCTGTCGGCAGCAAGATCGCGGGCTTCGTTGACGACGTGCGCGGCCGCAAGCCGCCGCAGCTCCTGGTCGACGGCAAGGCGACCGAGTTCTCGACCGTCAGCAAGGGCAAGTACCAGGTCGAGGAGGTCATCACCGAGGGCAAGCAGATCACCCTGCAGGCGCGCGGCGACGAGCAGGCGCGCTGGAAGCTCCACGTCATTCCCGACCTCGCCCCGACCATCGAGTTCACGCGCCCGATCGGCGTCGACAAGTGGTCGACCAAGATCGACTACCTCGCGGGCGACGATTTCGGCATCACCGGCGTCCAGCTGCAGATGCGCTTGCATGGCAGCGTGCTGGGCGACGATGCACTGAGCAGTGACGAGGAGCCCGAGGTCCTGCGGGTCGACCTGCCGGTCGCGGGCAATGCCAAGAAGATCGCCGACACCTTCGTGCGCGATCTCACGAGCCATCCGTGGGCCGGCCTCAAGGTCACGGTGATGCTGTTCGCCACCGATGCACTCGGCCAGAAGGGCCGCAGCTCGGTCGAAACCTTCCTGTTGCCGGAGCGGGTGTTCAACG
>CAZPOS010000128.1:0-4329 GCA_964588065.1 uncultured Reyranella sp. | reverse complement strand
AGGCGCTGACCCGCGATCCCAAGGGTTATCGCATCGACGTCGCCGACGGCATGCGCATGATCCATGGCCATCCGTCGAGCTACCGCGAGGACCCGGTCGTGCAGCTCGGCCTGCGCATCGGCTCGGTGCGACTGGCCCAGAACGACAACAAGGAGACGATCGACGACACGCAGAAGCTCCTGTGGGATCTCGCGATGCGCCTCGAGAGCGGCGCCACGTCCGACGCCGAGCGCGCCGTCGAGCAGGCCCGCCAGGAGCTGCAGGACGCCATGCAGCGCCAGGCCGGCGACGAGGAGATCGAGAAGCTGATCCAGCAGCTCTACGACGCCATGGCCCGGTGGCAGCGCGAGCTGGCCGAGAAGATGAAGGATCCCGACGAGCGCCGCCGCATGGAAGAGCAGGCGGAGAAGATGGATCCGAACAACACCATCACCGGCGACGACCTGCAGAAGATGCTCGACAAGATTCGCGAGATGGCCAAGAACGGCCAGCGCGAAGAGGCCAAGCGCATGCTCGAGGAGCTGCGCAAGATGATGGAGAACGCCACCCCGATGATGGCGAACCCCAACGGCCAGCAGCGCCAGCAGCAGGGGCAGCGCGGCCAGCAGGGCCAGGGCAACCAGCAGGGGCGCGAGATGATGAACCAGCTCGACCAGCTGTCGCGCCGGCAGAATCAGTTGCTGGGCGAGTCCGAGCGCGAGGGTCGTCAGCAGCAGGGCCAACGCGGTCAGCAGGGCCAGCAAGGTCAGCGCGGCCAGCAGGGACAGCAAGGACAACAGGGTCAGCAAGGACAACAGGGCCAGCGCGGCCAGCAACCTGGTCAGGGTCAAGGGCAGGGCCAGGGTCAATGGGGCGAGCAGCAGCGTGGCCAGCAGGAAGGCCTGCGCGGCCGGCTGGGCGAGTTCATGCAGAAGCTCGACGAGAACGGGCTGCAGATGCCGGAATCGCTGGGCCGCGCCGAGCGCTCGATGCGCGAGGCCGAGGAGGCGCTGCGTCGCGGCGACCCGCGCGAGGCGTCGCGTGCCCAGCGCCGGGCACTCGACAATCTCCAGCAGGGGATGGGCGACATGGCAGAGCAGCTGCGCCAGCAGCGCGGCCCCGGCAACAACCAGGACATCGCCGAGATCGAGGAGCGCGAGCGCCGCAGCGAAGACCGCGACCCGCTGGGCCGTTCCGACGGCAACTACGGCGATGCGATCGACTCCGGCTCCGACAAGGTGCCGCTCGAACTCGACCGCCAGCGCAGCCGTGAGATCCTCGACGAACTGCGCCGCCGCGCCGGTGACCAGCTGCGCCCGAAGGAAGAGCTCGACTACATCGACCGCCTGCTGAAGACGTATTGAGATAGAGTCATCTCACTGGAGCGCGCCACTTCAGTGGTGCGCTCCAGTGAGGCTACCCGGTCGCCTTCTCGACCACGCCGATATAGGGCAGGCCGCGGAAGCGATGGGCCCAGTCGAGGCCATAGCCGACCAGGAATTCGTCGCCGGCCTCGAAGCCGACGAAGTCGGCCTTCAGGTCGGTGCGCCGCTTGGCGGGTTTGTCGATCAGCGTGCAGATCGAGACGCGGCGCGCGCCACGCTCTTCCAGGAGCTTCTTGGCGAAGCTGAGCGTCAGGCCCGATTCCAGGATGTCGTCGACCAGCAGGACGTCGCGGTTGCGCACGTCGTCCACGATGTCGCGCACGATCCGGACGGTGCCGCTCGTCTCGGTGCCGGTGCCGTAGCTCGACAGGGTGACGAAATCCATCGACCAGTCGGCCCCGGTACGGCTCAACGCCCGGATCAGGTCGGCGGCGAAGACGAAGCTGCCCTTCAGCACCGAGACGACCAGCGTGTCGGAGGCCAGCTTCTCGGAGAGGTCGGTCGCCATCTCCTCGACGCGCGCGGCGATCTCGGCGGCGGAGAAGCGGATCGATACGACCGGACGGTCGGAGGGGGTGCGGTCGGGCAACGGGAACTCTCGTCTGGAGGCGTTAGTCGACGGTCGGCACGATATTGGTCGCACCGGAGGGCGGTTCGTCAATCGGCAGGCTGAAGCTGCGGCGCGCGCCGGGCGCGATCGGCCCTTCGACCAGGGGCATCGCGCGCTCAGCCAGCACCTGCTCGCCGGCGCGGAAGACCACCTTCAGCTGGCGGGTCGATCCGGGCGCAGTACCGGTATTGATCAGTTCGCCCACCACGACGTAGCGCCCGTCGACGAGGTCGATCTTGGTCGTCGCCATGTCGATTCCGACATGGGCGCGCGCCACCTGGGTCGCGCTCTGCTTTGCATTGGCCGCATCGAGATGCAGCAGGGCACGCCAGGAGGCCGGCAGCTTGGCCTTGATCTGGTCGCGATAGGCGTAACCCGCGCCTCCCAGCAGCACGACCAGGACGATCGCATAGGCGATCCAGGTGCCCCAGTTGGTCTTCCGTTTAGGCGGCGGCGTGGTGAGTGCCGGCAATCCGGCGCCCGGCGTCGACGGGCGGATGACGACGTCGGGCACGGGCGGAGCGGCCGGCGCCGGCGGCGCTTGCGGCGCGGGCTCTGCGACCGGCGGCGAATCGGGCTTCTGGAACCAGCGATGGCTGCAGCGCACGCATTGAACGGTGCGACCTGTCGGGCCGATCGCGACGGGATCGACGGCGTATCGAGCGCCGCAGTTGGAACAGGTAAGCTGCATGATGAGCGGGGGTTGCCCCACCAGATGTCCTTTGCGCGGCGACACTAGGCCACTACAAGTTGGCATACAAGCAACACGTCGCTCGCGAATACTTTTGAAATGTTTGCCCTCCGGCTGCGCTCGTTCTTCTTCAATGTCGGCTGGTATGTCGGCACCACGATCCTCGCCATCGCCGGTTCGCCGATCCTGCTGATGCCGCGGCGCTTCGTGGTCGCCTGGTCGCTGGTGTGGATCGACTTCTGTCTGTGGTGGCTACGGGTCACCTGCCGGTTGACTCATCGCGTGAGCGGGCTGGAGAACATGCCGACGGGCCCCGTCATCCTCGCCTGCAAGCACCAGTCCTCGTGGGAGACGCTGGCCTTCTCCCGCCTGTTCCCCGGCGCCGCCACGGTGATGAAGCGCGAACTGGTGCTGATCCCGATCGTCGGCTGGGCGATGGCGCGGGCCGGCAACATCGCCGTCGAGCGCGGCGACGGCGCCAAGGCGCTGCGCGGACTGGTCAAGCAGGCCAAGGCGACCCTGGAGGAGGGGCGGTCGATTCTGATCTTTCCCGAGGGCACGCGCGTCGCGGTGGGAGACGAGAAGCCCTATCAGGTGGGCACGGCGGCGCTCTACCGGCAGCTCGGCGTGCCGGTCGTGCCGGTTGCGCTGAACTCCGGCCTCTTCTGGGGCCGCCGCAAGTTCATCAAGTGGCCGGGCGTCATCGACGTCGAGATCCTGCCGGCGATTCCCCCGGGCCTGAGCCGCGACGTGTTCATGTCCACCCTGCGCGAGCGCATCGAGGGCGCCACGGATCGGCTCGTTGCTGCAGCCCGCAGGCGCGAACAAAAATAGAACGATTGGTTGATGTCGACGGGCCTTTGGGCCTACTTTCTCACAATGGAATGGTCGCCCGTCTCCCAGCGGATCTGGGACATGAAATACCGCTTCAAGAGCGCACCGGGGGCCAGCACGGCCGCGACTCCGGATGCTGATCTCGATGCCACCTGGTGGCGCGTCGCCCGCGCCCTGGCGGCGCCGGAGCGCGATCCTGAACTCTGGGCCGGCCGCTTCCACGAGGCGCTCTCCGGCTTCAAGTTCCTGCCGGCCGGGCGCGTGATCGCGGGCGCCGGGACGGGCCGGACGGTCACGCTCTTCAACTGCTTCGTGATGGGCACGATTCCCGACGACATGTCGGGTATCTTCGAGAATTTGCGCGAGGCCGCGCTCACGATGCAGCAGGGCGGCGGCATCGGACACGATTTCTCGAGTCTCCGGCCGCAGGGTGCGCCGGTGGTCGGCGTCGGCGCCGACGCGTCGGGGCCGCTCTCCTTCATGGACGTGTGGGACTCGATGTGCCGCACCATCATGAGCGCGGGCTCGCGGCGCGGCGCGATGATGGCGACGCTGCGTTGCGACCATCCCGACATCGAGGCTTTCGTCGATGCGAAGCGCGACCCCAAGCGCCTGCGCATGTTCAACGTCTCGGTGCTGGTCACCGACGCCTTCATGAAGGCGGTGGCGGACGATGCCGACTGGCCGCTGGTGTTCGGCGGCAGGACCTTCCGGACGGTCAAGGCCAAGGCGCTGTGGGAGCGCATCATGCGCGCCACCTACGAGGTGGCCGAACCCGGCGTCATCTTCATCGACCGCGTGAACCGCCGCAACAACCTGCGGTATTGCGA
>CAZPOS010000127.1:12861-14926 GCA_964588065.1 uncultured Reyranella sp. | reverse complement strand
GATGTGATGGCCGCCGATGGTGAACAACGGGGCGGTCAGGTCTTGGATAGCAAACTGCTCGAGCGGGCTGGCCACGTTACTCTATCCCCAATTCAGCTCTTCTTCTCATCCTGGGCCGCTTTGCTGCGCCGCTCTTCAGCCTGCGCAACCCGGTAGACGTTCACGAACGCCGCCCCGCACCCCAGCACGAAACCCACGATCAGCAGCCAGGGCTTGGTGCCCAACCACTGATCAGCCATCAGGCCCAGAAAGGCCCCCGCAACGACGCCCGCCACCAGTTCGACTGCGATCCGCATGCCGACGCCCAGCTTTTCGCCACCGGCGCCGCTCGCTGCGGGTCTCGACGACCGTCCCGTTCCTGCCTGGTAGGCCTGCCGGACGCCTTTCAGGCGCCGATCCAGCTCGTCAGGCGTCGATTTACGATCGTCTTCAGCCATAACCGGATGCTCCGCTCCGGGCTTTCCACCGCCACCCCATCAACACGATGCGGTCACAATGAAAAACGCGCCGGAACCTATGGGTATGCCCGCGGGGTGTCAAGCGTACGCGACGATGTGACAAGGCCCTGAAATGCACGCCGTTCCGCCGTTCTACCGCTTCAGGACGGAGAACCGGGCGTCGCCGTCGCGCTCGACCTGCGGGACGAGGTCGACCTCCCAGTCGAGGTACTGCCGCATGGCCGCCTCGACATCCTCCTTGAAGTCGTAGGGCCGGTACCAGACGTCGGTCGGCGGGTCCGCCATCCGGACGTGGCCGGTCTCGACCGCGAAGCCGGCCTCGCGCCAGGCCTTGGTGCCGCCGGCGAGAATGGCGACGGGCAGATCCGGCGTCAGACCGGCGATTTCGGCCGCCGCGAGGGCGGCGAGTTCGGCGTCGGGCGCCGTCACGACGATCCGGGCCGCGCCGGGCTGCTGGCCCCGCATTTCCGGCAGGGTGCGCGCAAGATTAGCGCGCACGGCGAACCAGGCGCCCGGTAGGTGGCCGTCGCGATATTTGAGGCTGGTGTCGAGATCGACGACCAAAGTGGCGGCCAGGGCCTGCTGAAGCTCGGCCGCGGTCACGGATGCGACGTTTGGCACCGAGCAGCCCGCCGGGTAGCGCGGCTCGGCCTCGGTCGTGAGCTCGGCCGGCGCCGGCGCGTGCTCGAGGACGTAGGTCTCCTTCCAGCCCATCTGCAGCAGCCAGTGCGCCGTCATGGTGGCGCGCACGCCGTCATTGTCGTGCAGCACGATGGTGGCGTTGCGCGCCCCGACATACTGGTCGGTCGCCTGTACGAGCTGGCCGCCGGCGGCATGGCGGAAACCTTTCAGATGCCCCTTTGCGTATTCGGCGGGGTCGCGGACGTCGAGGCGATAGAGCGGGCCGCCCTTCTGCTCGAGGGCGGTGAGGCTGGCCCGGTCGATTTTTCGGATTCCCATCTTCCGGGCGATCTCCGCGGCGGCGGCCTGCGCGAACTTTGCGGCCTCCGGCCCCTGTGGGCCGAAGCTCCTGGTCTCGCCGCGCGCCACCTCGAGGCCCGCGAGGTGCCAGCCCATGGTGCCGTTCTTCAGCGCCATCACCTTGTTGGGCAGGCCTGCATTGATCAGCGACTGTGCTCCGATGATCGAACGGGTGCGGCCGGCGCAATTGACGACGACCAGCGTCTCGGGGCGCGTCACGAAGTCCTTGACGCGATAGACCAGCTCGGCGCCCGGGCAGTCGATGCCGCCCGGGATCGACATGTTGGTGAATTCCGGCAGCGGCCGCGAATCGAGGATCACCATGTCGGCCTTGTCGTCGATCAGCTTCTGGACGTCGGCGGCGTCGATGCGCGGCGTGTCGTTGCCGTGCTCGACCACCTCGCCGAAGGCCTTGCTGGGCACGTTGACGCCGGTGAACACCTCGAAACCGGCGTCGCGCCAGGCTTTCAGGCCCCCCGCCATGACCGAGAGATTGGTGTAGCCCAGCCCCGAGAGGGCGGCGGCGGCGCGGTTGGCGCGTCCGGCCTGACCTTCTTCGCCATCGTCCATGAGCACGATGCGGGTATGCGGATCGGGCAGCAGGGCGAGAGCCCGCGGCTCGAGGC
>CAZPOS010000127.1:10163-12761 GCA_964588065.1 uncultured Reyranella sp. | reverse complement strand
AGCACGATGCGGGTATGCGGATCGGGCAGCAGGGCGAGAGCCCGCGGCTCGAGGCGGGAGAGGGGGAGCGGCGTCGCGAACAGCGGATGGCCCTGGGTCGAGAACTCACCTTCCTCTCGCACGTCGAAAAACGCGAAGACCTCGCCGGCCTGCAGCATCGCCTTGACCTGCGGCACCGTGAGCAGCGGCGTCAGGATCTTGGGCCTGGCCATGAAGCGTTTGGCGGTGCCGGTCTTGAGGTCGACGGTCACCCGTTCCGGCAGATGCTCGAGGCTCAGCCCGTAGAAATGCAGATGCAGCGCGTTGCCCGAGTCGGCGGGCGTTTCGATGTGGTGGAAGTCGTCCGGCAGGAAGGCGATCACGTCGCCGCGCTTCAGCGTCTTCTCCTTGGAGGGCGCCTCGCGCAGCTGCACGACGCCTTCCTGGGCCCCGTTGTCCAGCCGCTCGTAGACCACGTTGCGCTCGGCGCCGTGGACGCCGGCGATGATCGCCCAGGTCGTGTGATTGTGCGGCGGGACCTTCTTGCCCGCGCCGCCGGCCGAGGCATAGAGGGCGAAACGATGGTCCGGATCCTCGCTGAGGCGGTAGATGCCCCCCTCGGCACCCAGCGGAAACTCCTCCTGCGGGAAGAGCTCGGCGCGGCTCGCCAGCGCCGACAGGAGCCCGCCGATTTTCTCGAGATTGGCATAGGTCACGCCGTCCTTCTCGATGGTGCGGGCCTCGTCGACCAGGCGCCGCACGGCCGCGGCACGCTCTTGATGCAGGTTCATTCGATCCTCCGTTCCGGGCAGTATAGACCGACCCACCCCGGTCGCCGCACCCTTGTCGTACCGGCCGGAGTCAAACTACGGTGGGTCATGCGCACGACCGTTTCCGCCCTTCTGATCGGGGCGACCGCCCTGATGGCGGCCTCCGCCGCGGCCCAGACCGCCAAGAAGCCCGTCCAGACACAGGCGACCAAGCCCGTGACGACCAAGGCCGCCGCCGCGAGGCCGGCGGCGCGGCCCGCTGCACGCCCGGCACCGCGCGCCGCGGTCTATGTTCCGCCGCCGCCCGTCGTCGAACTCGACGAGGCTGCGGTCGTGGCCGATCTGCCGACCGTCCTGGACAACGAAACGCGCGACCGCTACCGGCGCATTTTCCAGGCCCAGCAGTCGGGCGCCTGGGCCCAGGCCGACGACGAGATTCGTCAGCTCCACGACAAGACCCTGATGGGCTATGTCGGCGCCCAGCGCCTGCTCAGCCCCAACTATCCCGCCCGCTACGAGCAGCTGGCCGCCTGGCTGCAGGACTACAACGATAACCCGGACGCGCCGGCGATCTACCGGCTGGCGCTGGCCCGCCGCCCGGCGGGCGGCGCCGAACTGACGCCCGCCACCTTCGTCGGCAGCACCCCCGGCTCGCCCAACTTCGCCGCCGCCCGCACGGTCAACGGCACCGATGGCGGCCGTGCGGCCGAGTTGCGCGCGCGCCTGCAGAGCATGGCCGACGATGGCGGCTTCAATGCCGCCTTCGTCCTGCTCGACCGCAAGTCCTCGTCCGAGATTCTCGGGCCCCAGGAAGTCGAACTGTGGCGCGGCCGTCTGCGCACGCGCCAGCTCGAAGCCGACCCGCAGCGCGGCATGCAGGTCCCGGTCGAGGCCAGCATGCCGCCCGATGCCAACTGGACGGCCGCCATGACGGCCTTCACCCGGGGCGACATGGCCGAGGCGGCGCGGCGCTTCGAACTGGTGGCCGATGCCTCGCCCGACCGCGCCTCGTCCTGGACCCTGGCGGCCGGCTCGTTCTGGGCGGCCCGCGCCAACCTGCTGGCCGGCAATCCGCAGAAATACGCCCCCTATCTCAAGCGGGCGGCGTTGCATGGCAGCACCTTCTACGGGCTGATCGCCCAGAAGGCGTTGGGCATGCAGATCCAGCCCGACTTCGAGGTGCCGCCGCTCGACCGCCGGCGCGCCGACCTGCTGCGCAACGACCGCGCGGCCCGGCGCGCACTGGCGCTGCTGCAGCTCGGCGCCACCACGGCCGCCGAGCGCGAGTTGTTCGCGGCGTCGATCGACAACGATCCCCGCTACATCGAGGCCGTCATGGCCTTGGCGCAGAAGGCGCAGCTGCCCGCCCTCTCGGTCCGCGTCGGCAATGCCAACTGGGACCAGCGCCACAATATCAAGGGCTACGAGGGCGGCATGTATCCGATCCCGCCGTGGCAGCCGTCGAGCGGAGCGATCGTCGATCGCGCCCTGGTCTATGCCTTCATGCGGCAGGAATCGGCGTTCAATCCCAAGGCGCGCTCCGTCGTCGGCGCGATGGGGTTGATGCAGCTCATGCCGGCGACCGCCCGCGCGGTCTCGGCCCGCTATGCCCCGGAGACGGCGGGTGCCAATCCGTGGGACCCGTCGGTCAACATGTCGCTCGGCGAAGCCTACATCTCGATGCTGCTGAACGAGACCGACGGCAATCTCGTGCGCACCACCGCCGGCTACAATGGCGGGCCGGGCAACGTCATGCGCTGGGACAATTCGCTCAACGCCTCGCAGGATCCGCTCCTCTACATCGCGCTGATCCCGCTCCATGAGACGCGTGACTTCGTGCAGCGGGTGC
>CAZPOS010000127.1:0-10153 GCA_964588065.1 uncultured Reyranella sp. | reverse complement strand
GACGCCGTCGCTCGACCAGATCGCCTCGCACGACTGGCCCCGTTACACACCGCAGGATGGATCCCGCTGAGCATGTTGCCGCTTTCAGGAGTACGCGTCGTCGAGTTCTGCCAGGTTCTGGCAGGTCCCTATTGTGGCATGCTGCTGGCCGATCTCGGCGCCGAGGTCGTGAAGGTCGAGCCGCCGGAAGGCGACATGATGCGGCAGTGGCCGCCGATCACACAAGGCCCCGACGGGGGCTACAGCGAGAACTTCGCCTCGATCAACCGCAACAAGCGCTCGGTCGTGCTCGACCTCAAGGATCCGGCGCAGAAGCAGGCGGCGCGCGATCTCATCCTGTCGGCCGACGTCGTGCTCGAGAACAATCGGCCGGGCGTGATGGATCGGCTCGGTCTCGGCTACGAATCGTTCCGAGCCGAGAAGCCGGGCCTCGTCTACTGCTCGATCTCGGCCTTCGGCCAGAGTGGCCCGCGGTCGAGCGAGGGCGGCTTCGACGTCACCGTGCAGGCGATGAGCGGCATCATGAGCGTGACCGGCGAGCCCGACGGTGCGCCGGTGAAGTGCGGTGTGCCGGTCTCCGACGTCGGCACCGGCCTCTACGCTGCGCTGACCGTGGTGTCGGTCCTGCGCCGGGTCGCGGGTGGCGGTCCGGGCGCCCATATCGACGCCTCGATGCTGGGCTGCAGCCTCGGCATGGCCGCGCTCCAGACCAGCGAGTTCTTCGGCACCGGCCGCGACCCGAAGAAACTGGGCTCGGCCCACCCGCGCAACGCGCCCTATCAGGCTTTCAAGGCGGCCGATGGCCACTTCGTCATCGCCGCCGGCAACAACAAGCTGTGGGAACAGGTGACCAAGGTGGTCGGCCGTCCGGACCTTCTGGCCGACGCGCGCTTCGCCACGACCCAGTCGCGCGCCGCCAACCAGGTGGCGCTCAAGGATCTGCTGGAAGTCGAATTCGCAAAGCAGGGCGTCGATCACTGGCTGGGTGCGTTCGAGAAGGCCGGCGTCCCGCAGGGCCGCATCAACACCTACAGCCAGATCCTCGCCGACCCGCAGGTCCAGCACATGGGCTGGGTCGAGGAGATGGAGCTTCCTTCCGGCGTGAAGACCAAGACCTTCGGCAGTCCGGTCCGCATCTCCGCCACCGACATTTCGAAGCGGCGCGATCCGCCCGCACTCGGCGCCGACACGGAGGAAGTCATGGGAACCACCTTCCAGCGAAAGGCCGCGGAATGAGCATCGATCGCCTGCGTCGCTTCATCGGCGACATGACTTCCCTGACCGGCGGCGCCTGGCAGGACAAGGACGAGAAGGCCATTGTCGAAGTGGGGGCGAAGCTGCTGGGCGACCTGGTGAAGCACGACGACTGGCTGCCCGAGCAGGCGGCCCGGGTGCCGGCGCACGGTTATGCGCAGAACCTGCTGTGGTGCGATCCGTTCGAGCGCTTCTGCGTCGTGAGCTTCGTCTGGGCGCCGCGGGCCAACACGCCCGTGCACGATCACGAGATGTGGGGCCTGGTCGGCATGCTGCGCGGCTCGGAGACCTCGCTCGCCTTCACGCGCCATGCCGACACCGGCGTGCTGGTGCCGGGCGAGCTCACCAAGCTCGAGCCGGGCGACGTCGAGGTGCTGGTGCCGGCGCCGCGCAACCCGAAGGGCGACATCCACCAGGTCACCAATGCGCTCGACGATCGCGGCTCGATCAGCATCCATGTCTATGGCGGCAATATCGGCGCGGTGCGTCGTCACACCTACGACGTCCGGACGGGTCAGCCCAACCTCTTCGTGTCGGGCTATACCAACCGGGAACAGCCGAATATCTGGGATCGCTCGGCCGAAGTCCGCGCCGCCTCCTGAGGGTTCGCGGAACGGCACGACTGCCTTGACCAGGCGCGGGGCCGGCAAGCACTGTCACCCGCTGTGAAAAACAGGGAGGAAGACAGATGAACCGTAGAACCGTGCTCAAGGGCGGTACCGCCCTCGCTGCCATGACGGTCGCCGCTCCGGCCATCGCCCAATCGAGCAAATGGCCGGCGCGCGAGATCTCGCTGATCAATCCCAATGCGCCGGGCGCCTCGACCGACCTCACGGCGCGCATCATCGCGCAGGCGCTCGAGAAGCGGCTGAACGCGACCGTGATCGTGAAGAACGTGGTGGGCGGCGCCGGCGCGCTCGGGCCGACCACACTCGCCCAGTCGGCGCCGGACGGCCACACGATCGGCCTGGTGGCGATTTCGAGCCACGTCGCCATCCCCAACATGATGAACGTCGCCTACGATCCGTGGACGGCGTTCGACATCATCGGCCAGGTGGCGGCGCTGCGCTACGGAATCGGCGCGCGGGCCGACGGTCCGATCAAGTCGATCGAGGACCTGGTCAACCAGGGCAAGCAGAAGCAGCTCACCTACAGCTCCAACAACGTCACCAACGTCGTGGCGATGTTCCAGCTCGCCAAGCTGAGCGGTGCGAAGTTCCGCTGGGTCGTGTTCCCGGGCGGCGTCGAATCGGTGACGGCAGCCATCGGCGGCCATGTCGACGCGGTCATCCAGACGGTGGCCGAGATGCGGCCGCAGATCGAGGCCGGCAAGCTGCGCTTCCTCGCTTCGGCGGCCGAGGCGCGCTGGCCCGATTATCCGGACGTCAAGACGCTGCGCGAGCTGGGCTACGACGCCGTCAGCAACGGTCCGTTCGGCTATGCCTTTCCCAAGGGCGTCGATCCGGCCATCCAGGAGCGTATGGGCAAGGCGCTGGCCGACGTCATGAAGGATGAATCCGTTACGAGCCAGATCGCCAAGCTCGGCATCCAGCCGGTGTATCGCGACGGCAAGGCGTACGGCGAACTCCTGAAGAAGATCGAGACCGAGCTCGTCCCGATCCTCAAGGAAACCGGCATGGCCAAGAAGGCATGACCTGGCTGAGCGGCACGCGGATCGCCACGCTCGGCCTGCTGGCCGCGGCGCTGGTCGGCCTCTGGAAGGCGCTGGAGCTGGACAGCTGGGGCTTCGACGGCCCCGGCCCCGGCTTCTTCCCGCAACTCATGGCCGGCATCTGCGTGGCGCTCGCCCTCGTCGTCCTGGCCTTTCCGGGCCGGGCCGGCGAGACTGAGGGCGGCGACACCGACGACGTCGAGGCGACGAAGGAGTCGAACCGCACCTTCGCGATCTACATCGCGACCTTCGCCGTGTTCGCGCTGGGCGCGATGTATGCCGGCTTCGTCGTCACGGTCATTGCGGTGACGGTCGTCATCATGCGCTTCGCCGAACGCCGCTCGTGGTTCGCCTCGATCGGTTACGGCATCGCCTGCGCCGCCGTCGGCCTCGTCTGTTTCGGCTGGCTGCTGCGCGTCGATCTGCCGGAAGGCCCGATCGAGCGCACCTTCTACACCTACGTTCGCTGAGGCCCGCCGCATGGAAGCGCTGCTGGGTGGCTTCGCCACCACGCTGACCCTCGACAACCTGTTCTACTGCTTCGTCGGCGCGTTCCTCGGCACCGTCGTCGGCATCCTGCCGGGACTGGGGCCGCTCACCACCATCGCGATCCTGCTGCCGATCACGTTCAAGATGGACGTGACCTCGGCGATCATCATGCTGTCGGGCATCTATTACGGCGTCGCCTATGGCGGTACCGTCACGTCGGTGCTGATGCGCATTCCGGGCGAGGCCTCGTCGGTCGTGACCTGCCTCGACGGCTACGAGATGGCGCGCAAGGGCCGCGCCGGCGCCGCCCTCGGCATTGCCGGACTGGGCTCGTTCTTCGCCGGCACCGTGGGCGTCATCGGCATCACCTTCCTGTCGCCGCCGCTCGCCGAGCTGGTCATCAAGTTCGGCCCGGCCGAGTACGCGATGCTGATGCTCGCGGGCCTCACCATGGTCACCTACATGTCGAGCGGCTCGCTGCCGCGCGCGCTGCTGATGGCGGCCTTCGGCCTGCTGCTGGGCACGATCGGCAGCGACCCGCTGAACATGACTCCGCGGCTCACCTTCGGCATCCTGGCGCTGGGCGATGGCGTGAACCTCGTGCCGCTGGCGATCGGCCTGTTCGGTCTCTCCGAGGTACTGTTCATGGCGCGCCAGAAGCCCGACGACATGAAGGTCCTGCCGCCGCCCTCGCATATGCTGGGCTTCATGCCCTCGCGCGAGGAGGCGAGGCGATCCGTCGGTCCCGTCGTGCGCGGCACCTTCATGGGCTTCCTGGTCGGCCTGCTGCCCGGCGGCGGCGCGGTGCTGGCCTCGTTCCTGTCCTACGGCATCGAGCGCAAGCTCTCGAAGAATCCCGAGGAATTCGGCAAGGGCGCCGTCGAGGGACTGGCCGGGCCCGAATCGGCCAACAATGCCGGCACCGCCGGCGCTTTCGTGCCGTTGCTCTGCATGGGCATTCCCGCAAACGCGGTGACAGCGCTGCTGCTCGGCGCCTTCATCATCCATGGCGTCACGCCGGGCCCGACCATCCTGGAACGCCAGCCCGAGATCTTCTGGGGCGTCGTGGCGAGCATGTACATCGGCAACATCATGCTGCTGATCCTGAACCTGCCGCTGATCGGCCTGTTCGTGCGCATCCTCGACATCCCACGCGCCTATCTCACGCCGATGATCCTCGCGGTCTGCCTGATCGGCGTCTATTCGTCGAACGGCAATCCCGCCGACGTGGTGATCGCCGTGATCTTCGGCTTCATCGGCTACGGCCTGCGCCGCCACGGCTTCGACCTCGGCATCGTCATCCTGGCCTACGTGCTGGGCCCGATCTTCGAGCGCTCGGTCCGCCAGTCCCTGGCGATCTCCGACGGCGACCCGACGATCTTCTTCCACAGCACCCTGTCGACCGGCTTCGCCATCGTCGCAATCCTGCTGCTGCTGGCGGGGCTGTGGCCGAAACGGAAGAAGGCGGCCGGGTAGGGCCGCCTTCGAGACGAAGTTCTTATCTATTCTGCACGGTGCGGGCTCTCGCGCCTGTGAAGGCGCTGCCGCCCGCGCATCCTCACAAGCACTGACGCGAAGCGTCAGTGCTTGTGAGGATGAGGATGTGTCGGATCCACCCAGTAGACTTCCTCGACCTTCTCGGCCGGGGTGATGTCGATGTTGATCGCGACCGCCTCGTTGTCGGAGCGGACCAGCACGCATTCCAGCGGCTCGGTGTCCGAGGCGTTGATCTCCTGGTGCGGCACGTAGGGCGGCACGTAGATGAAGTCACCCGGGCCCGCCTCGGCGACGAACTGGAGCTGCTCGCCCCAGCGCATGCGGGCGCGGCCCTTCACGACGTAGATCACGCTCTCCAGGTGCCCATGGTGATGGGCACCGGTCTTGGCGTGGGCATGGATGGTCACCGTGCCGGCCCACAGCTTCTGCGCGCCGACGCGGGCGAAGTTGATGGCCGCGGCGCGGTTCATGCCCGGAGTCTGGGCGGTGTTGGTGTCGAGCGATCCGGCGGGAATGACCCGCACGCCGTCATGCTTCCAGTCGGTAGGGCCGGTCATGATGTCTCCGAGCTTTGCGAATTTCTGAGCGGCAATCACTAAATCTCCATCTTGGAGAGTCAATGGAAAGTCCTGATGCCTTTCCGGCGGTACGACGAAAAATCCTTTGGCGGCATTTCTGATTCTCGACCTCTGCGTCATCTGCTGGCTGCTCCATTCGCGGAGCCGGGAACGCGCGCCTCGCCGGTTCGACTGGAAGGGCGTGCTGGCCGTCTGCATGGGTTTCTGGTCGATGCTCGTCGTCCTGAACGTCTCTCCGCCGCTGGTCGCGACGCTGGGACTCATTCTGGTCCTCGCTCCCTTCGCCGCTCTCTTCCGCGTCGGCGCGGTGGATTTCTTCTTGCCATCGCCCGCAAGCGTCGTCGGAATCGCAGCCGTTCTCATCGTGGCGATCGGGGTGTTCCTCTGGCGCGCACCGGCGAGGATGCGTCTTGCTGTCGTCGGCCTCGCGATCTGTGGCGCCTTCGTCTTTGCCCTACGGATCCTCGCCGACGGCATTGCGAGACATATCGATTTTCTCGGACCGCCACTTCTCGGGGCGGCGGGTGTTGCCGTGATCTGCGCCGGGTTGGTCGGGGTGATCGCCCGGCGCGCGCCGCTTGCGGTCCATCTGGCGGTGTTCCTTTCCATATTCGGCGGCGTTTTCCTCGTCTGGGCAGAATCGCGGCGCAGCCATCTCATGCAGGCGGCGATCGCCGCGATCGCCCCGGACTGCTCGCGCCAGAGTTCGTTCCTGAGCTCGATGCATGCTGCAGGCGCCTGGCCCCAATTCTTCGTCCACGCCATCCTAAGGAAGGGCAGTTCGATTCAGATCTGGAGCTATCGCGAGATGAAGTTCGTCGAGCTTGCCGAGGCGGCAAGGGCCAACATCGAAGCATGCTGATTTCTGGAGTATAGTGAACGCATGAACCGCATCGACGAAACCAAGTCCTTCAAGCCGGTGAACATCGCCGTTCTCACGGTTTCCGACACGCGCACGCTCGAGACCGACAAGTCGGGCGACACGCTGGTCGAGCGCATCGCGCGCGACGGCCATGTCCTGGCCGACCGCGCCATCGTCACCGACGACGTCGCGCTGATCCGCGCGCAGGTGAAGAAATGGATCGACGATCCAAACATCGAGGTGGTGATCTCCACCGGCGGCACCGGCGTCACCGGCCGCGACGTCACGCCCGAGGCGCTGGAGGCGCTGTTCGAGAAGAAGATCGAAGGATTCGGCGAGACCTTCCGCTGGATCAGCTTCCAGAAAATCGGCACCTCGACCATGCAGAGCCGCGCCACCGCGGGCGTCGCCAACGCGACCTACATCTTCGCGCTGCCCGGTTCGACCGGCGCCTGCAAGGACGGTTGGGACGACATCCTGCGCCAGCAGCTCGACATCCGTTTCCGCCCCTGCAACTTCGCCGAGCTGATGCCGCGCCTCAACGAAGGCAAGATGCCGCGCAGTGGCTGACCTCCTCGCCGCGATCGGCGAGGGCGAGGCGCTGCCGGCGACCGGCACGGCGCACGGGCATGTGCGGTTGAAGGACGGGCGGCTCGCGCGGATCGCCTATGCCTATGAAAACGATCCGACGGCGGCGGTGCGATTGCATCTGCAGGCCGAAGCGTTTCGTCATCTCGCGCCGGCGGGGCGCACGCCGCGACTTCACGAGGTGGTCGAGCCGCGACCTGGGTTGCCCGGCGGCGCATTGATCGTCGACTTCATCGAAGGCCGGGCGCCGCGCTTGCCGGACGAACTCGACGCCATGGCCGAGACGCTGGCGCGCCTCCATTCGCTGCCATTGCCCGTGGCGGGCTCGCCGATCCCGCGTCAGGACAATCCGTTCCGCGCGACGTTGGATGTCGTCGAGCAGGGGGCCCAGCGCTTTCTCGACAAGGCCGTTGCCGATCCCGGTGCCCTTGCCGAGATATTCGACGAACTCGAACTCTTGCGCGGGATGGCGAAAACGCTGGCGCATCGCTCTCAACCGCTGTCGATCGCACTCGCCGACACGCATCCCGGCAACTTCATCGTCGATCGCGACCGGGTCGCCTGGTTCGTCGACCTTGAGAAAGTGCATGTCGGCTCGCCGGCGATCGACCTTGCGCACGCCTCCTTGCCGACGTCGACTGTCTGGCATCCCGATGTCGGCAAAATTCTCGCGCGAGCCGAGGTCGAAGGCTTCTACGCGTCCTATCTCGCGCAGATCGGCGAGAGTCGTGCCGCCGAACTGCGGCCATGGCTGCTGCCGATGCGACGGCTCACCTGGTTGCGTACGATTATGTTCATGGCGCGCTGGAGAGTTCAGACGGGGGCGCCGCGCGATCCGTCCGATCCCTCGCAATGGAGTGACGCCGGTCTGGAGCCTGCCATGAAGGTCCATCTGCGGGCCCGCATCGGCCAGTGCTTCGACCGCGACTCCGTCCGCGCCGTTCGCGCCGAGTGGCTATGACGGCCCCGAAGGGTTGATGGTTTCCGCCTTGAACGCGGCGCTACTTTCGTCCTCGGCGTGTATCAGGACCAGAACCGGCGAACCGCGGCGCTTTTCCAGCCAGGCGTAGGCCTCGGCGAAGAGGCCGCTCAAGACGTCGTACTCCGGGTTATATATCGAGGCGACTCGCATGACATAGCGGCGAGGCTCCTCTTCTGAGTCGTCCCTCTCCGGAAATAAATGGATGTAGCCCCGGCGCCGTCCATCGCCGCCCACGGCGATGAAGATCGCAGAATTATCGGCCGTCGAGGCCCCTTCTACGGTGAGACGGGCTTGCGAGGTGAGCTCCTCATCCTCCGGCGGCGCGAGCCTGGCGATGAAATCGATGTCATCATGGCTCGCCGTCCTGACCTCAATATCTGCCATCTGCTGTCTCCCAAATAGATGGTCGTCAGCACCTATACTAGAGTGTGTTGTAAGATATCTGTACAACCCATGGTATAAATATGCGGAGTGGCTAGAGCGGCTTCACCATGCGCAGCGTTTCGGTCTGGAAGCCGCGGCGCTCGTAGAACTCCACGGCATGGCGATTGTCGGCGAACACGTCGAGGCAGAGGAAGCGATAGCCCTGCGCCCGGGCCCAGCTCTCGGCCGCCTGCATCATCAGGTGCGCGATGCCCTTTCCCTCGGCCTCCTCGGTAAGCGCCAGCAGGGAAACGTAGCCGCAGGGTTCGTCGGTCACCCCGTCCTTGAACGGGCGCATGTGGATGTAGCCCAGCCGCTTTCCGTCCGGCGACCAGGCGACCAGCGTCTGCGCGGTCGGATCGACGGTGGCGAAGGTCGCTTTCATGTAGCGGTCCTGGAACCCGTCCATGGCGGCCTGGTCGTGCCAGGCGGGGCCGGGCACGCCGGACAGGCGCGGCGAGAGGCTGTGCAGGAAGTCGCGGTCTTCGGGACGGGCGGGGCGTAATTCGATGGCGCTCATGGTCCCTCTCTAGGGGTGGTCCTATCGGGAGACAATGAACCCCCAGAGACAGTGGCTTGACTCGTTCTCTTTTTGTTCTAAGACTCGATGCATGAAAGAGCCCAGCCCGCCGCTCTATCCGGACGACCAGATCGCCGAGCCGCAGCACAACGGGCGGGGCGCGCTCAGCAACGCGACCAGCCGCTACGACGACGAGAAGCGCATCCGCACCAACGACGGCTGGGACATCGAGGACGAGCTGCCGCCGCTGCGCACGACGCTGACGAAGGATGCGACGCGCACCATCATCGCGCGCAACAGCTCGCCGGACGTTCCCTTCGACCGCTCGATCAATCCCTATCGCGGCTGCGAGCATGGCTGCATCTACTGCTTCGCGCGGCCGACCCATGCCTATCTCGGCCTGTCGCCCGGCCTCGATTTCGAGACCAGGATCCTGTTCAAGCCGGAAGCGGCGGCGCTGCTGACCGCCGAGCTCGCCTCGCCGAAATACCGCTGCGACGTGGTGGCGATGGGCACCAACACCGATCCCTACCAGCCGGTCGAGCGCGACCTCAAGGTCACGCGGCAGATCCTGCGCGTGCTCAGCGACTTCAACAATCCCGTCGGCATCGTCACCAAGAACCACCTGATCACGCGCGACATCGACATCCTGGGCGACATGGCCAAGCGCAACCTGGCCGAAGTGTTCCTGTCGGTGACCACGCTCGACCGCGATCTCGCGCGCACCATGGAGCCGCGCGCCTCGGCGCCGCATCGCAGGCTCGACGCGATCCGCGAACTCGCGGCGGCGGGCATCCCGGTGGGTGTGATGACGGCGCCGATGATCCCCGGCCTCAACGATCACGAGATGGAATCGATTCTCGATGCGGCAGCGGCGGCCGGTGCCACGCGCGCCGGGTACACGGCGCTGCGCCGGTGGGAAGCCCAACTGTGCCAGATGCTTGGGATCTGTGATGGTGCGGTAGCCACGCGCCTGGATCACCTCGTCCGAAATCGACGACTTGGCGGCTTCAAGTTCGTGCGCCAACTGCCCATCGACCGATACTTCGCCGACTTCGTCTGTGAGGCGGGGAAACTGATCGTGGAACTGGACGGCGCCACGCATGACGGCCGCGAGGCCTACGACCTGAACGTGCAGCAGTTCTGCTGCGCGGGCCTGAACTTCGGCTACTTCTACGCCGGCTCGCCGCTGATCGTGGACGACGGCGCCCAGCCGCCCGCCTACTCGATGGGCGACTTCACGCCCTCGACGGTGCCCGGCTGCCGCGCGCCGCACTTCTGGCTGGCA
>CAZPOS010000126.1:0-15001 GCA_964588065.1 uncultured Reyranella sp. | reverse complement strand
GAGGACGTTCGTGTCGAGCAGGATCATCGCAACCGCAGCGGCTCGGCCGGCGTGCCGTCGCGGGCCTCGCCGAGAGCCTCGCCGAGCGCGTCGACGTCGGCGTTGGTGACCCCGATCTTCCGGCTCATGTCCGCCAGCGCCGTGCCCAGCCGCAGCCGCCCCGCCGGCCGCACGGCCGCCTCCAGGATCGCGCGGATCTCCGCTTCCGTGCTGCGATTGTGCTGCGCCGCCCGGATCTTCAGGGCGCGATGGGTCTCCTCGGAGAGATTGCGGATGGTGACGGCCGCCATGGATCGCCCTCCCGTTCGCTTGATGGAGTGATATCAGAATGGGGTCGTTGATATCGCATTTCAAGCGGAGAGGGTGCGACACCCGTTTCGAATGTTTCGTTTATTTCGGATGTTTCGTTTATTCGGCCGGTTTCGGGCATTCGTGGCATAATTTACTACATTTTCACGTGTTTATGTGGAGCGCCCGGGGCGTGCCGGACCCGCCAGCCGGGCAGGGGGGGGCTCTACGCGACCCCTTTGCGGCGTCGGCACGGCGTCGTCGATGGGCGCGCGGCAGGAAGGGGGCTGCTACCTGCCCGGCCCCCTGAGCACGCGGGTCGGCGTCGATGCACAGAGGAAGACCGGCGGCGAGCCCGTCGGCGTGCTGGGCCTCCAGGCGGGCTGAGAAGGGAAGCCCCAGGCCTTCGGGCAAACCGACTGGGCCCTGAAGCCCGCCGCCGAGCGGGAGGGGATCCATATCGGGCAGCAATCGCCGGTCGGCGACAGGCCCATCACCCCCGGCGTCCTGGGAACGCAGGATGTCACCCTCCCCATGACCGTCGGCGTGGTGCTGGCGAACGCGGTCGTCGCCGTCCAGACGCCCTGGTCCGGCAGGATCTTCCCCTATCCCGGCGTGGGCGCGGGCGTCGCGCGCCTGTCCATGCAGGGCGCCAATTCCATCAATCCCAGCGAGCCCGGCATCAATCATTTCGACTCAGGCCCGGATGCGTCGGCGACGGCCTTCGCGATGCAGTTAAGGCCGGCCTGAAAGGGGAGGTGGCCAGGAATCTGCTCCTGTTCGCCGAATACAGGCACCTCACCCTCAATCCCACGTAGTACACGTTCGGCGAAACGCTTCCGCCTCACTTGCCGACCGATTCCTGGACGGTGAGCCTAGGGCGCCAGTCCTACAACCTGTTTGTCGCCGGGCTGCAGTTTAGGTTCTGAGCGGTATGACCGTCGATTGCTATTACTTTGACTACGCCTCCCCTGGGCAGGGCGTGAGCCGGGTGGCGTGTGAAAGGGGACGATCGATCGGGAACGATTTTTGACCATTCGGCTATGAGGCGTAAAAGACTCATCCGAGGTTGAAGATTAGACATGTCTTGCTCGGTCTAAGACAAGATGCGTCGCGTTCTGGGGGATGCTGTGAAGATTTATTCCGTTGAGATCGAGAATTTCCGAGGCATCCGCTCGACGAAGCTATTGCTTCCGGACCATGCCGTGCTGATCGGTGACAACAACACGGGCAAGTCATCAGTTCTCGAAGCCATCGATCTGGTCCTCGGGCCAGATCGACTAAGCCGTCGCCCCCCAGTCGACGAGCATGACTTCTTTCAGGGGCGGTATCTTCCCGCTGTTGCAGCCCAGGATGCTGAAGGCGAAGCTGCCGAGGCGGTCGCCGTTGAGCCAACAGAAGCGCCGAAGATTACCGTTAAAGTGACTATCACGGGGCTTTCTGAGGAGCAGCAGGCTCGGTTTGGCGGAAGCATTGAGTGGCTCGACATCCAGACGGGCGATTTCTACATCGCTGCAAATCCTGGGGGCGTTGATGCCGCGAACATCAGGGCGGCACTCCGCGTCACGTTTATCGGTTCATATGATGCTGACGAGGACGACTTTGTCGGCAACACTTACTATTCGCGGAGCCTGACGGAGGAGGATACGCCAACGCCCTTCTCCAAGAAGGACAAACAACACTGCGGCTTTCTCTTCCTGCGGTCTCTCCGGACTGGCTCGCGAGCGTTAAGCCTTGAGCACGGGAGCCTGCTCGACATCATTCTCCGGCTCAAAGAGATCCGGCCGCAGATGTGGGAAGGTACAATTGGAACGCTGGCGGCGTTCGACGTTGCAAGCGATCCGGCCCTCGGAGTTTCCGGGGTACTCGACAGTATCGACAAGTCGCTCAAAAAGTATGTTCCCCGCGAATGGGGCGTGAAGCCCCACCTCAAGGTGTCCAATCTGACCCGAGAGCACCTACGCAAGGTAGTGACCGCGTTCATTGCAACAGGGGATGGCGGTCACGCCGCGCCTTTCTATCGGCAGGGCACGGGAACGATCAATATGCTGGTCTTGGCGATGCTTTCGCAGATCGCCGAGGACAAACAGAATGTCATTTTCGCAATGGAGGAGGTTGAAACCGCTATCCCGCCCTACGCGCAGAAACGCATCGTCCACGAGCTGCGTAAGTTGGCCGCCCAGTCCATTGTCACGTCGCATTCCCCCTACGTCCTTGAAGAGTTCAAGTTGGACGAGACGGTAATCTTGTCGCGGTCCAACGACGGCGCCCTTGCACAAGCGAAGATTGCTCTGCCCGATAGCGTCAAACATAAGCGTTATCGTCAGGAATTCCGTACTCGGTTTTGCGAAGGATTGCTGTCTCGGCGAGTTTTGATTGTGGAAGGTGCGACCGAGGCGAGCGCCTTCCCGGTGGCAGCGCGGCGGCTCTCTGAACTTAACCCCGCCGTCTATGCGTCACTCGAAGCGTTGGGAGTTTGCGTGATCGACGCGGGCACGGAGACACAGATCGCCGACCTTGCTGGACTCTACAAGGGACTCGGGAAGCGAACGTTTGGGCTGTGCGACAAGCAGACTGATCCAGCGAAAGCCGACATCGAGGCGCAGGTGGAGCGCCTGTTTATGCACGATGAAAAGCGGATCGAGGATCTCGTCCTGAAGAGCACGACGAAAGCCGCTCTTGAGCGATTTGCTGGGTCGCTCGATTGGCCACCGCATCTCTCTGCCAAGTTTCCTGATCCAAAGGCTAACGCGACTGCTGCTTTGAAGGAGTATTTCGGATGGTCGAAGGGCAACTGGGGGATCGCTGATTTCCTTGCCCAGTGCTCGGAAGCGGAAATGCCGGAATGGATTCGTGATGCATGCGTCTCGCTCAAAGCCATCTGCGATCCACCACCGGCGCCTTCGCCCGGGGATCAGGAGGAAGCAAACGCCGAGCCTGTCGCGTAGAGGGCGCCATGGTCAATCTGACAGAAGCGCAGAAAGAGATTCTGAAAGTCGACAGACACCAGCTCGTCGTCGGTGGTCCGGGATCAGGCAAAACCACAGTCTCAATCCTGAAAGCGGCGCAGATTGCCCGTGAAAGGCTCAAGCCGGGACAACGAGTTCTTTTCCTGAGCTTTGCGCGTGCGACCGTCTCGCGCGTCTTCGAGGCGATCGATGAAGAGAAATCCGTCTCGAAGGACGAGAAGAAGAGGATCGAAGTCGATACCTACCACTCGTTCTTCTGGCGCATCCTCAAGGCGCACGGCTACCTCGTCGGATTTCCTCGCCGAATGACGATCCTTACACCTCCTAATGAGGCGATAGCGCTGTCTGCTATCCGGAGCGCCTTCAAAGCCCACTCCAAGTTATCGGATGAGGAGAAGGCGCAAAAGTCCGCACTTGAGACCGCCGAGCGGACGCGCCTGGCAACCGAAGAAGGCAAGGTTTGCTTCGATCTATTTGCGGAGCGCGTGGCCGTCTTGCTGCATGGTTCGGCGAAGGTCCGTAACTTAGTCTCCACCATGTACCCGTTTATAATTCTGGATGAGTTTCAGGACACGAGCGCCGAACAGTGGCGCGCGGTTGAGGCGATCGGAAAGAGCAGCACGCTCATCGCGCTCGCGGACCCCGAGCAACGGATCTTCGATTTCATTGGTGCTGATCCAGAGCGCCTAGATCACTTCAAGAACGCATTCAAGCCGTCCACCCACGATCTTGCCGGAGAGAACCACCGCAGCAAGGGAACGGACATTGCTCTGTTCGGCAACCATCTCCTTACGGGGAAATTTCGCGAAGAGACGTATCGGGGTATCGACTACGAGGGATTCGCATCCAATCCTAACCAAGCCTTGGCGTCACTGGTCGCCCAGGTACTGAAGGCTCGGAGGCGGCTCATCGAATCTGGTCGCCGAGACTGGTCCCTCGCGATCCTCGTCCCGACAAAGCGCATGACACGCCTCGTCTCCGACAATCTTCGCGAGCCCTTCGGCAACGTGCCAGCGATTGCGCACACGGCGGCCGTCGACATGGAAGGCCCAATCCTTGCGGCGGAGGTTATTGCATTCCTCCTAGAGCAGCGTACGCACATTGGCTGCTTCGATGAATTCGTTGGCGTCCTGTGCAGCTTTTTCCATGGGCGTGGTGGGGCGGCTCCGATCAAGGGCGATCTGTCCGAAGCTGCTCGTCTTAAGACCGCTTTAACGAAATGGAACGACTGCATCAGTAACGGCAAGGCGGTGCCAGCGAATAGTGTCCTCCAATCCGTCTTTACAGTTCAACAGGTGTTAGCGGCATTGAAGCTGAGTGGTGATCCAGATGCGGACTGGACGGCGATACGAGCCGTCCTCGAAGCCGGAGGGTGTACCCGCCTCGCCGAGATTGCCAAGGAAGCTCGAAATGTCCGGTTGCTGGAGCGGGGTACGCAGCTTCGCCAAAGTCTCTCGCAAGATTGGAGAGATTTCGGGAGCTATCGAAATGCCCTCGCGATCACGCGCCAGGCGTTTGTGCAGGAGCATTTCGCGACCGCCAACAAACCTGAGTCGGGCGTTGTTGTGATGAACATGCATAAGGCCAAAGGAAAGCAGTTCGATGAAGTCATCATCTTTGAAGGATGGCCGAAACGAGTGAGGGGGAAGATTGTCGGAAACCCCGACCGTATTGTTGGCGGGAATATTCGCAATGGTGCGATGACGCAGGCTCGGCAGAACTTCCGGGTGAGTGTAACGCGTGCAAAGGTTCGCACTACGATCATGTCCCCGAAGGACGACGTTTGTGTGCTTCTCACCCCTGGTGGGTGAGATGGAAGTTCGCTCAGGCGCGCTTGCCGAAGGAATCCTCACAACAGGAGACGTTGGCGGGCCAAGACAGTCGTTATAGGTGATTCGAATCCTAGTGCTCGATCTGAGGTCAGACAGCACAAATGACAAGATGAAGTTCACTGCATCGCAGACCATCATTGCTGAGTAAAATTCATGACCGCTCGCCGTCTCTACCTCGATCTGTTTGCACTTGCCGCAGACACGCGTTTAGTTGGCGACCTAGAAGATCGAGTGAAGATATTTCTCGAATCACAAACCTCGACAGAATCGCTGGATGGTGCTGCTTTTGCACTGATGAACGGATCGGACATTAAAGCAGACTATCTGCTTGGCCAGAGGAGCTTGATTGCAGAGCTAAAGACCATAAACGGCGATCCTCATGACCGGATTGAACAACGCCTCAAGGAGCGTTTCGCAAAGCCGGATGCGCCGATTGTCTACGGGAAGGTGGGCCTGTCGAAGGTGATCGAGGGCATGGAGGACCGAGATACGCTTAACAAAATGCTCATTGACCTTGTTGGTCGCGCGGTTCGTCGGCATCTTCAGAAGGCCAATGATCAGATCGCTGCAATAAAAACACGCCTCAATTTGCCCAATGCTGGCGGCCTCGTCATCCTGATGAACGATGCCGAACCGATGATCGACGCCAGCGCTATAGGATATGCAATAGACAGTGCATTTAAGACGGTTGAAGGTGGTTATCCTCACATCACGAATGTCTGGGCAACCATTGAGAGTCACAAGATCAGGATGCCAGGCAGGAGGATCGGCTACCCTCAACTGCACGTTTACAGATCGCTCGTGCGTTTGTCAGAGCTCGACTTTATGGGGCGGCTACTAAGCGCTTGGGGGGAGGCAAACAGTTCTCGCTTGGAGAGGCTGGAACACAATGGGGACTGGAACGCCATGCAGCCGATCTATGAAAGGCCCCCACCAAGTCTTTCTCCTTTCAGGCGTTAGATTGTTTTGGTCGGTTACTGGCACTTGCAAATGATCTTGCTTCGGCGGGAATCGCTTGCCGCCGTCAGGCACGGCCTCTCGACACGATCCGGCGGCCAAGCGGTTTGACCCGGCGCCAGAGCGGCGACAGCACGCGGCTGGTCAAGGGGATCGCCAGCAGGCCGACGACAAGTCCGGCCACGCCGAAGCCGGCGGCTTCCACCGCCCAGGCGACGACCGGCTTGGCCACCGGAACGGCGCGCGCGGCGGCGGCGCCGGCGTCGTGCAGCAGATGCGTCGGTCCGCCCAGGCCATAGGCGTCGAGGCCGTGCAGGATGATGCCGCCGCCGACCCAGATCATCGCCGCCGTGCCGATCGCCGAGAGCGCCTTCAGGAGAGGCGGCATGGCCCGCACGATCGCGCGGCCCGCGACGCGCAACGGCGCGGCCAGCGCCGAGGCCGGCGACAGACGGGCCAGCGCCAGGCCGACATCGTCGGCTTTGACGATCAGGGCCACGGCGCCGTAGACCGCCGCGGTGATGCCGATGGCCACGACGGCGAGGATGATCGCCTGTTTCAGCCAGCCGTCCGCGGGCAGGGCGGCCAGCGTGATCGCCATGATCTCGGCCGAGAGGATGAAGTCGGTCTTGATGGCGCTCGCGATCTTCTGGTCCTCGAGGGTCTTCGCATCGAGGGCGACCGGCTCGATCGCCGCCTCGTGAGCGTGCGCCGCGTGCGGGAAGACGACCTCGTAGAGCTTCTCCGCGCCTTCGTAGCAGAGGTAGGCCCCGCCGAGCATCAGGAGCGGCGTGATCGCCCCGGGCAGCAGGAGGCTGAGCGCCAGGGCCGCAGGGAGGAGGATCAGGAGCTTGTTGCGCAGCGAGCCGAGCGCGATGCGGCCGATGATCGGCAGCTCGCGCGCCGGGCTGAAGTCGGTGACGTAGCGCGGGGTGACGGCCGTGTCGTCGATGACCACGCCGGCCGCCTTGACGCCGGCCTTCGCCGACTGTCCGGCGATGTCGTCGATCGAGGCGGCGGCGAGCTTCGCCAGGGAGGCGATGTCGTCGAGCAGCGCGACGAGACCGCCGCTCATGGCCGCCCCTCATGCCGAAGCGACCGGGGAGAGAAGCCCAAGGGGCCCGTCACTTGGCTGCCGGGATAACGTGTCAGGTGTCCTCTCCGTCCGCGATAGCGGGGGGAGAGGAAGGGGCCCCGCGCGCAAGCGTGGGGTAGGTGAGGTGGGTCATTCCGTGCGTCACCCCCTCTCCTAGCCTCTCCCCCTAGCGGGGGCGAGGAACATGAAAGAGAAACGCGCGCCGAGCTTCGGGCGAGGCATCCGTCGAGATGCGTAGATGCTCTGGCATTAAAGTGGGCAGGTGGCAGCGTCTTATGCGGACGAAGGGGCATGCGGCGATCGTTCATCCTTCGGCGCTCTCGGACATTGCAGGCGTAGCGGCTTGAAGCCAGGCTGCTGACTGTCGCTCAGCCCATGACCCCATCGCCCCGTGAGAGGGGCACTTCCCCATTTTGAACGCGGAAGCAATCAATCCGTTCCGCTAATCGGCGCCCGCTCAATCCTTCCTCCGACCGCCCGTGTCGGTCTCCGCCGCCAACCGAATCAGCCGCATCCTCGCCTCGCACTCCGTCCGCAGTAGCAGGGTCAGGATCTCCAGCTCGTTCAGCACCTCGACCGGATCGCGTTCCCGGGCGGCGCGGAGCGCGTCCTTCAGCCAGGCGCTGGTGCCGGGGTGGGCGAGGATCCAGGCGATGCGTTGGTCGTTGGTCGTCAGCGCGTCGTCGGGCGGCGGCATGGGGGTCCTCCGTCAGAAATAGCCCTGGCGCTTCTGGTTCTCGAGCGAGCCGGCGTCGCCGATGCGGCCGCGGCGCTCGGAGGATCGGGCGGTGAGGGTTTCGGCGACCACGTCGGTGAGGGTGGCGGCTTGCGAGGGCTCTGCGGCGGTCACGGGCCAGCAGCCCAGGGTGCGGAAGCGGACGGATTCGCGGGTTGCCTGTTCGCCCGGCCGCCAGCGCATGCGCGCCGGGTCGTCGACCACGATGCGCAGCCCGTCGCGCCTCACCACCGGCCGCTCGGCGGCGTGGTAGAGCGGCGCCAGCTCGATCCGGCGGGCCAGGATGTAGAGCCACAGATCCTGCTCGGTCCAGTTGGAGAGCGGGAAGGCGCGGATCGTCTGGCCGGGCGCGAGCCGCCAGTTGAAGGCGCGCCAGGGTTCGGGCCGCTGGTTGCGCGGCTCCCAGCCATGGCTGGCGCTGCGCACCGAGACGATGCGTTCCTTGGCGCGGCTCGCCTCTTCGCGCCGGGCGCCGCCGAAGATCACGTCGAAGCCGCCCTCGGTCAGCGCCTGCTTCAGCGGCTCGGTGCGCATCAGGGTCGTGTAGGTGTCGCCGTGGTCGAACGGGTTGATGTTGTCGGCGCGGCCCTGCTCGTTGGCGCGGACCAGCAGCCGGAACCCATGTTGTTCCGCGAAGGCGTCGCGGAAGGCGAGCACCTCGGCGAACTCCCAAGTCGAATCGATGTGCAGCAGCGGCAGCGGCGGGCGCGCGGGATAGAAGGCGCGAACCGCGAGATGGGCCAGCACCGTCGAGTCCTTGCCGCCGGAGAAGAGCAGCACCGGGTTGAGCGATTCGGCGACGCCCTCGCGCAGGATGTGGATCGATTCCGATTCGAGCATGGCGAGATGGCGGGGAAGGCCGGTCATGCGAGCACCGGTTCCGGTTCGTGTTGCATCGTCGGTTCCGCGGCGGAGTCGCCGGTCGTGCTCTCCCAGCCGAGGTCGCCGGCATAGCGCCAGGCCATGCGGCCCCGCTCGTCGAGCGCGAACAGGTGCAGCCAGCGATTGTCGAACAGCGCGCGCACCTCTGGGTGCCGCTCCAGGATGTCGGTGATGGCCTTGCGCGGCGCCTCGATCAACACCGAGAGCCGCAGCGGCTCGTGGGTCAGCGCCTCGCCGTCATGCACCGACTGCCAGGGCAGGCCGGTCCGCAAGAGGCCGCCATTGCCCTCGACCACGCCGATCCCGCCGGTGACGTTGTGCAGCAGCTTGTTGCCGGCGCCGAAGGCCTGCGGCGCGACGCTGGAGCCGTAATATTGCAGGCTGATCCAGCTCGCGACCACGACCGGCGCGGTCAGGATCAGCTCCAGCACGCCGAAACCTTCGTCCTGCCGCCAGTCATAGTCGTGCAGGAAGGCGCGGCCGGCGAGATCGTGGCCGGTCGTGCGCGCCCGCGGCGCGGCGATGAAGGCCTGGCAGCCGGCCAGGCCCCATTCGGGGCGCAGCTCGGCCCAGTCGCGGGCCCGCCGCGGAATGTCCCGGCCGTGCGCGGCGCCCGGCAGGCGCAGCGCCCGCTCGGCGCGCGCCAGCGTGCCGCCGGATTTCAGCCAGCGCCGTGCCTGGCCCAAGTCGTCGGCATGGGCGGCGGCGGGATGGTCGTCGGCGTAGATTGTCACCGCGTCGGTGGTGGTGTCGTGCAGCGCGCCGAGGAACAGCGTGTCGTCGGGGATGGCGATGCCCTGGGCGGCGAGGCCGGTGCGGACCTGGGCGTCGTTGAGGAGCGAGGCCAGCAGCCGGGCGTTGACCTCGCCCGAGTAGCCGCCGCAGGCGCCGCAGTGCAGCGTGCTGGCATGCGGGTTGTTCACGACGTTGGCGCCGTGTCCGGCGAGCAGGACCAGCCGCGCGAAGCCGTCGGTGAGCGACATCGCCTTGAGCACGCTCGCGGCCATCGCGAGCTTCGTGGCGTCGTCGATTCCCTCGGCCAGCCGCGGCGCCGGGTCGTTGGGCGCGGCATGCCGCTTCAGCGCGAGGCCGTCGGACAGGAGCTTCGCGCCATAGAGCGGGCCCGCCGCCTCGACGAAGGCGAAGGAGGAGATCGCCGCCTGCCTGAACCGTCCCCAGGCGCGCTTGGCCCGCGCCGCTATCCGGGCGGACAGATCGGCTTCTTCCGTCGCGGGCGTGGAGGTGCCGGAGCAGGTGAGCAGGGTCGGGGTCAGCAGCACCGGCAGCCGGTCCTCGACCACGTCGGAGGCGAAGCGCCGGTGGCCGAGCCGCAGGCCGAAGAAGCCGGCGAAGCCCAGGGTGCGGATGCCGGGACCGACGCTCTCCAGCGCCCGCCGGAACACTTCCGAGCGCACGTCGATGCAGAAGGCCATCTGCAGCGCGGGCCGGCCGGGGGTGGTGTTCGCCGTGGGCTTGGCGGCGAGCAGGGCGTGCAGCCGCCGCTGGGCGGCGCGCTCGGCCGCCTCCTGCAGGATCATGTCGACGATGTCGTCGGCGGTCGCCGCGGCGGGCTCGGCATGGTTGGCCATGGCGGCCCGCCACTGCGGTTCGAGCGCGGCGCCGTACTGGCGCAGGAGCGCCACTTCCCAGGCGATGCGGATCGCGAGCAGGTCTGTCACGGCGCCGTCGGTGCCGCCGGCCAGCTCGGCCTGCCAGAGCCGGTAGCGCGCGACCTGGGCCCAGCCGCCGAGCGTCGTCAGCAGCTGGTGGAAATAGCTCTCCACCGCCGCGTCCGTCAGGCCGAGTTTGGAGACGCTCTCCGCCAGCGCCGCCTTGGCGTCGGCCGGGGCATCGGCCACCGTCTGGGCGAAGCCTTTCAGGCCGACGATCTCCGGCGTCAGGTCGTGCATGGCGACCGCCCGCCACGCCGCCCAGGCGCCGCGCGGCGGGCCGCCGATCCACAGCGCCTGTCCCTGGTCGAAATGCGCGGCGGCGAAGTGGCTGATCCGCTCCTCGACCAGCCGCGGCCAGTCGATCCCGGAGAGGTCGCGCGCCAGCTCGGCGACGGTCGGGATGGCCTGCGGCGCCGGTCGTTCGGTCCCGGCCGCCTGCTTCAGCGCCGCCAGGGTGTTCGGCCGAAGCGCGGCGGGCGCGGCGTCGAGGGCGGCCTGCAGATCTTCGTCGGCGATCTCGCCCGAGCGCAACTGCGCGGCGTACCAGCTGCGCGGCATCGTGAGGGCGATGCCGGCGGTGCGCCGCAGCCGCGCCGACGCGGCGGCGAGCGGCTCGCCGGTCTGGCCGAGGAAGGGGTTCACGGCGACGCTCGAGGCCAGCGGCCAGAGCGGCGGGATGGACCGCGCCGCCCGGTCGGCGGCCTGCAGGATCGTGGTCGTGGTCATTGGAGTTGTCCTTGCGGTCGGGGGGTCACGAGGGCTTCGAGGCCGACCAGCCGCCGAGCAGCCGGTCGATCGTGGCGTTGACGTAGAGGCCGTTGGAGAGGTGGACGCGCAGGCCCGTCGCGGCGGGGTGGGTCGCCCAGAGCGGGAACAGGGCCTGGGCGACCGCGACCAGCCCGAAGGTGAGCACCGCGAGCGCCATCAGGGTCCATTCGAGGCGGCCGGGCGCCGGCGTCGCCGGCAGCACGCCGGCGGTCAGCCATTCGGCGGCGGAATGCAGCGCGAAGTAGCCGATCGCGGCGGCGCTGGCATAGAGCGCGGTCCGCCGGGTCAGTTCGCGAGGTGCTGCGTCGGCCAGGCCCTGGGCCAGCAGATAGGCGACGCCGAAGATCAGGATGGTGCCCAGCGCCAGCGCCTGCGGCGACTTGTGGTCGAAGCCGAAGGCGAGGCTGAAGGCGGTGCCGATGGCGGCATAGATCGCCAGTGCGATCAGGAAGGCGCGGCCCACGGCCGGCCCGTCGGGCACGGCGACCGGTCCGGGCCGCCGGATCGACGCCACCTGCTCGACCGCGCCGCCCGAGGCCAGGAAGGCATGCGCCTTGTAGAGCGAGTGGGCGACGATGTGCAGCAGCGCCAGCGGGAACAGCGCCAGCCCGCACTGCAGGACCATGAAGCCCATCTGCGCCACCGTCGACCAGGCGAGCGAGGTCTTGACCGCCGGCTGGGTCAGCATGACCAGCGCGCCGAACAGCGCCGTGAAGCCGCCGACGATCGCCAGCGCCGCGAGGACGCCGGGGGCCGCCAGCATCAGTTCGGCGAACCGGATGAGCAGGAAGCCGCCGGCGTTGATCACGCCGGCATGCAGCAGGGCCGAGACCGGCGTCGGCGCCTCCATGACCTCGGTCAGCCAGCCATGGGTCGGGAACTGCGCCGACTTCAGCACCGCGGCCATCGCCAGCAGGGCGGCCGCGACGAGGGCGGGCCAGGCGACGTCGCCGCTGCGGGCCGCTGCGTTGATCGCGGCGATGTCGCTGGTGCCGAAGCTCGCCCAGACGAGGATCGCCGCCACGATCAGCGCACCGGCGCCGACGGTCGAGAACAGCCGCTTCTTGCGCGCCGCCCGCCGGGCCGCCGCCCGCTCGGGATAGAACAGCAGCAGTTTGTGCAGCGCGATCCCGGTGGCGATCCACGCGGCGACCAGCTGCACGAGATTGCCGGCCTGGACGAGCAGCAGCACGGCGGCGAGGGCGGTGCAGAGCCAGCCGGTGAAATGGCCCTGCCGCGCCTCGCCATCGAGATAGGTGCGGGTATAGCGCAGGACGATCCAGCCGACGAAGGCGACCAGCAGGAGCATGGTGGCGCTGACCGCGTCGAGCCGCACCGACAGGCCGATGCCGGCAAGTCCGATCAGCGCGCTGGTGCCGGCGCCGTGCCGGATCAGAAGGGCGAGCGACAGGAGCGCGATGAGCAGCGCGCCCAGCGCCGCGCCCTCGGCGAGGACCGGCACCCCGCGCGGGCGCCGGCCGGGGCGGGCGAAGGCGAGGGCGGCGGCGGGGAGCAGCAGGAGCGGCGCGGCGAGCGGCAGCAGGGCATACGACAAGAGAGTCACCAGGGTCGGAGGAGCGTGCGGCCCGCTATATGGCGTCCCCGGATGGTTCAATAAAATGCATTGTATGAGGAGTTACGTTCGTTAATATAGAACGACATGCAGCCGCTGAACTACAATCACCTGCGGTACTTCTGGGCGGTCGCACATGACGGCAACCTCACCCGCACCGCCGAGCGGCTGAACCTCACCCAGTCGGCGCTCTCGGTGCAGATCCGCAAGCTCGAGGAGCGGCTGGGGCACGCCCTGTTCGAGCGGCGGGGACGGCAGCTGCATCTCACCGAGGCGGGGCAGATCGCGCTCGACCATGCCGACGCGATCTTCGCCACCGGCGACGAGCTTTTGGGCACGCTGCGCCAGACCGGCGCCGCGCGACAGGCGCTGAGGGTCGGCTCGCTCGCCACCCTGTCGCGCAACTTCCAGATGGAGTTCCTCGGCCCGGTGCTCGGCCGCACCGACATCGACCTGATCCTGCGCTCCGGCGGCGCGGCCGAACTGCTGCGCGCGCTTGAGGCGCTCAATCTCGACGTCGTGCTGCTCAACCAGGCGCCGCCGGGCGACGCGCTGACCCCGCTTGTCACCCACCGCCTGGCCGAGCGGCCGGTCAGCCTGGTCGGCACGCCGGCCCGCATGGGGGCCGCGGCGGGCCTGGCCGAGCGGCTGCGCGCGCATCCGATCATCCTGCCGACTGTCGACAGCAGCGTGCGCATCGGCTTCGACGCGCTGGCCGATCGGCTGGGCGTGCGGCCGCAGATCGTCGCCGAGGTCGAGGACATGGCGATGATGCGCCTGCTCGCGCGCGAGGATATCGGCCTCGCGGTGCTGCCGCCGATCGTGGTCAAGGACGAGATCGCGGCCGGCGTGCTGGTCGAGGGCGAGCAACTGCCCGGGATCGTCGAGACCTTCTACGCCGTCACCATGGCGCGGCGTTTCCCCAACCCGCTGGTGCGGCTGCTCCTGACCCCGCACTGAACCGGGCCGCGGCTTCTTCCGTATCTGGCTCCATGTCGAGCGTGGCCGTCCGCAACCTCATCCTCGTGCTGGGCGACCAGCTGACGCCCGCGATCACCAGCCTCGCCGCCGGCAATCCGGCGCGCGATCTCGTGATGATGGCCGAGCTCGGGGACGAAGCGCGCTATGTGCCCCATCACAAGAAGAAGATCGCCTTCCTGTTCTCGGCCATGCGCCACTTTGCGGCCGAGCTGCGCGGCCTCGGCTGGGCGGTCGAGTATGTGACCCTCGATGCCAAGGGCAATCGCGGCTCCTTCACCGCGCAGCTGGGCGAAGCGATCGCGCGCCATCGCCCCGAGCGCGTGGTCGTCACCGAAGCAGGCGAGTGGCGGGTCCGCGAGATGCAGGCCTCGTGGTCGGCGCGGTTCGCGCTGCCCGTCGACATCCTGCCCGACGAGCGCTTCCTGTGCCCCTCGGCCGACTTCGCGAAGTGGGCGGCGGGCCGCAAGCAGCTGCGCATGGAATACTTCTACCGCGAGATGCGCCGCCGCACCGGACTGCTGATGGACGGCGGCGAACCCGCCGGCGGCCGCTGGAACTTCGATGCCGAGAACCGCAAGCCGGCGAAGGCCGATCTCTTCATGCCGCGGCCGCCGGTGTTCGGGCCCGATGCCGTGACGCGCGAGGTGCTGGCGCTGGTCGGGACGCGGTTCGGCGATCATTTCGGCGACGTCGCGCCGTTCGGTTACGCCGTCACCCGCGCCGACGCCGAGGCAGCGTTCGAGGCCTTCGTCGACAAGGCGCTGCCGAAGTTCGGCGACTTCCAGGATGCGATGCTGGCCGGCGAGCCTTTCCTCTATCACGCCGTCATTGCGCAGTATCTCAACTGCGGCCTGCTCGATCCGCTGCGCGTCTGCCGCCGGGTCGAGATCGAGTGGCGGGCGGGCCGGGTGCCGCTGAACGCGGCGGAAGGGTTCATCCGGCAGATCATCGGCTGGCGCGAGTATGTGCGCGGCATCTACTGGCTGAAGATGCCGGGCTACGAGCGCAGCAACTTCCTCGGCCATACCCGCCGGCTCCCCGATTTCTACTGGACGGGCGAGACCGCGATGGCGTGCGTGCGCGCGGCGGTGACGCAGACGCGCGAGCACGCCTATGCCCATCACATCCAGCGCCTGATGATCACGGGGAATTTCGCGCTGCTGGCCGGGATCGATCCGCACGAGCTGCACGAATGGTATCTGGCGGTCTATGCCGACGCCTATGAGTGGGTCGAGCTGCCGAACAC
>CAZPOS010000125.1:0-15095 GCA_964588065.1 uncultured Reyranella sp. | reverse complement strand
CTTCATCACCGAGATGTGCAAGATGCGGGCGTTCGCGGAGATGTGGGACGACATCACGCTGAACCGCTACGGCGTCGCCGATCCCAAGCAGCGCCTGTTCCGTTACGGCGTGCAGGTCAATTCGCTCGGCCTCACCGAGCAGCAGCCCGAGAACAACGTCTATCGCATCCTGCTCGAGATGCTGGCCGTGGTGATGAGCAAGAACGCCCGCGCGCGCTCGGTGCAGCTTCCGGCGTGGAACGAGGCGCTGGGTCTGCCGCGGCCGTGGGACCAGCAATGGTCGCTGCGACTGCAGCAGATCGTGGCCTTCGAGACCGACCTGCTCGAATACGGCGACATCTTCGACGGCAGCAAGGAGATCGCGTCTCGGGTCGAGGCGCTGAAGCAGGAGGCGCTGGCCGAGATGGGTCGCATCGCCGACATGGGCGGCGCGGTCGCGGCCATCGAGGCCGCCTACATGAAGCAGCGCCTGGTCGAATCCAACCTGAAGCGGCTCGCCGCCATCGAATCGGGCGAGCAGACCGTGGTCGGCGTCAATGCCTATACCGAGGGCGCGCCGTCGCCGCTCGGCGGCGGCCAGGAATCGATCCTGACGGTCGACGATTCGGTGGAGCGTGGCCAGATCGAGCGGCTGAACGCCTGGCGGGCGACGCGCGACCAGGCGGCGGTGAAAGCCGCGCTGGCCGAGCTCGTGGCGGCGACAAAGGAAGATCGCAACGTCATGCCGGCCTCGATCGACTGCGCCAAGGCCGGCGTCACGACCGGCGAATGGACCGAGGCACTGCGCGGCGTGTTCGGCGAGTACCGCGCGCCCACCGGCGTGGCGCGTGCCGCGGGCGTCACCGACGGACGCCTCGAAGCGACGCGTCGAGAGGTGGATGCGGTGTCGCGCCGCCTCGGCCGGCGCATCAAGATGCTGGTCGGCAAGCCCGGCCTCGACGGTCATTCCAACGGCGCCGAGCAGATCGCCGTGCGTGCCCGCGACTGCGGCATGGAAGTGGTCTACGAGGGCATCCGACTCACGCCCGAGCGCATCGTCAACGCCGCCCTCGAGGAGAGTGTGCATGTCGTCGGCCTGTCGATCCTGTCCGGCGGCCACGTCTCGCTGGTCGGCGACGTGCTGAAGGGCCTGCGCGGGGCCGGCATCGGCGACGTGCCCGTCGTGGTCGGCGGCATCATCCCGCCCGCCGACGCCGAGGCCCTGATCGCCGCCGGCGTGTCGCGCGTCTACACGCCCAAGGACTTCGACCTCACGCAGATCATGCGCGACGTGGTGGAGGTGGTCGACAATGCGTGGAAGGAAGCGGCCTGAAGAATTGCGCATCGTCCTGAGCGGAGCGCCGCTCTTGGAGCGGCTTCACTCAGGGCGACGGCTTTCTCAGCGCCGTACCGGACGCCGCCGCGTCAGCGAGACGCCGACATCGGCGAGCTTGCCACGCAACGGGGCTTCGGGCTTGTGGACCGTGATCCGGACCGCGTCGATCGACTGGAAGCGCCGGAGCAGTTCGTCCCCGATGGCGAGCGCCAGGGCCTCAATCAGGCGCTTGTGCGGGCCGCCGACGACCTCGACGATCGCGTCGAGGATCGCGCCGTAGCAGATGGCCCGCCGATAGTCGTCGCTGCGGGCATAGCCATCGGTCTCCAGCCAGACCTCCGAGTCGATGACGAAGCGCTGCGGTCTCGTCCTCTCGTCCGGCAGCACGCCGTGGCAGGCGCTGAGTTCGATGCCCCGGAGGAAGATGCAGTCGCCGACATCCGACACGAGGTTCAGACCGTCGCGCGCAGTCGCTTCGCGGCTTCGACCATGTTGGCCAGAGCGGGCTTCACCTCTTCCCAGCGGCGGGTCTTCAGGCCGCAATCGGGATTGACCCAGATCTGGTCGGGCGACAGCCGCTCCTTCGCCTTCACGAGCAGCTCGGCCATCTCCTCGACCGGCGGCAGGCGCGGCGCGTGGATGTCGTACACGCCCGGGCCGATCTCATTGGGATAGCGGTAGTTCGTGAAGGCCTCGAGCAATTCCATCTTCGAGCGCGCCGTTTCGATCGAGATGACGTCGGCATCCATGGCGCCGATCGAGTCGATGATGTCGTTGAACTCAGAATAGCACATGTGCGTGTGGATCTGCGTCCGGTCGCCCACACCCGATGCGGAGAGCCGGAAGCACTCGACCGCCCAGTCGAGATAGGCCTTCCAGTCGGCCTCGCGCAACGGCAGGCCTTCGCGGATGGCTGGCTCGTCGATCTGGATCACGCGGATGCCGGCGGCTTCGAGATCGACGACTTCGTCGCGCAGGGCCAGCGCGATCTGTCGGCAGGTCTCGGAGCGGGGAATGTCGTCGCGCACGAACGACCATTGCAGCATCGTCACCGGCCCGGTGAGCATGCCCTTCATCGGCTTCTGTGTCAGCGACTGGGCATAGCTCGACCACTCGACCGTCATCGGCCGCGGCCGCGAGACGTCTCCGAAGATGATCGGCGGCCGGACATAGCGCGAGCCGTAGCTCTGCACCCAGCCGTGCCGTGTGAAGGCGAATCCGGCGAGCTGTTCGCCGAAATACTGCACCATGTCGTTGCGCTCGAACTCGCCGTGAACGAGCACGTCGATCCCGATCTCCTCCTGCCAGCGCACGGCTGCCTCGGTCTCGCGACGCAGGAAGGCCTGATATTCGGTGTCGCTGAGCGCGCCCTTGGCATGGGCCGCGCGCGCCTTGCGCACATCCTCGGTCTGCGGAAAGGAGCCAATGGTGGTCGTCGGAAAGGCCGGCAGTTCGAGCTGCTGGCGCTGCAGCGCGCGCCGGTCCTCGAAGGCGCCGTGCCGGCGGGACATTGCGGGCGTAACTGCGGCCAGCCGCAGACGCACGGCCGGATCGTGAATCTTGCTGGAGACACGGCGGGATCCGGCAGCCCAGCTCGACGCCACCAGCGCGTCCTTGACGGCGTCGCGGCCTTCGTTGAGGGCGCGACCCAGGATCGCGAGCTCGTCGACCTTCTGGACGGCAAAGGCCAGCCAGTTCCTGAGGTCGTCGTCCAGACGGTCTTCCTGTTGCAGGTCGACGGGTACATGCAGCAGCGAACAGGACGGAGCGAGAATGATCTTGCCGGCTCCCCGCTGCCTGATCGCCGCCTCGCTCCTCGCCAGCAGCGGCTCGAGATCGGCACGCCAGACGTTGCGACCATCAATGATCCCGAGCGACAGGACGAGGTCCTTCGGCGCCCTGTCCAGGACAGGCGCGAGTTGCCCGGGCGCGCGCACGAGGTCGACGTGCAGGCCCGCGACCGGCAGATTCACGATGACGCCCAGATTGGCACCCAGCGCGCCGAAATAGGTCGCGAGCATCAGCTTCAGGCCCGGTACCTCGGCGGCAAGGGTGGCGTAGGCGGCCTGCAAAGCCCCCCGCGTCGCGTCGTCGATGTCGAGGACCAGCGCCGGTTCGTCCATCTGCACCCAATCGGCGCCGGCGCTCTGGAGCCTGCGCAGAACGTCGACATAGACCGGCAGGAGGTTACGCAGCAGCGCCAGCGGATGGAACGACGGGTCCTTGCTCTTGCCCAGCAGCAGGTAGGTGACGGGCCCGACCAGCACCGGACGCGTATGGATGCCGAGCTGCTTCGCCTCGAGGAATTCGTCGACCGGCTTGGTGGAGCCCAGGCTGAACGTCTGGCCGCGACCGAACTCGGGCACCATGTAGTGGTAGTTCGTGTCGAACCACTTGGTCATTTCCAGCGCGGGCAGGCCGAGCGCCGGCGAACGATGACCGTGAGCGGTGCAGGAAACGTCGGCCTTGCCCTGGCTGCCGCGCGCCATGGCGAAATAGGTCTCGAGCGGCACGGGGCCGCCCTTCCAGCCATAGATTTCCGGAATGGCACCGACCATAACGCTGGTGTCCAGCATGTGGTCGTAGAGGGAAAAGTCGTTGCTCGGGATGTGATCGACACATGCCGCCTTCTGCCGCTTCCAGGCCGCGGCCCGCAGCGATGCGGCGCTCTCCAGCAAAGCCGCCTCCGTCGTCTTGCCGGACCAATGGCTTTCGAGCGCCTGCTTCAGTTCGCGGCGGGGACCCATGCGGGGGAATCCGAGCGTGCTGACGAGAATGGACATCGGAGTACTCCTTTGGTGGACAGGCGCGCTCAGCAGCTCACGTCGAGCGCGTTGCGGCCGTGAGCGGAGGGAAGGACGGTCTGGACGATCGAGGCGTCGAGCGCCTCGTAACCCGCAAGATCGATGGCGGCGTAGAGTTCGGCGCGGGTCTGCATGTCGGCAAGGGCAGCCTGCGTGCCGCCATCGCGCCGGAGGGCGGCATAGAGGCGCTCCTGTGCCTTGTTGGCGACGCGCAGCGAGGACACCGGCCAGATCACCATGGCATAGCCCATCGCCTCGAACTCCGCGGCGCTGAAGAACGGCGTGCGGCCGAACTCCGTCATGTTCGCGAGCAGCTTCACCCCCGGCAGCGCCCTCGCGAAGTCACGGAACATGTCGGCCGTGGTCAGCGCCTCGGGAAAGATCGCGTCGGCACCGGCCTGGATGTAGAGCCTGGCGCGCGCGACGGCGCCCTCCATGCCTTCGCTGGCATGGGCGTCGGTACGCGCGATCACCTGGAGATGCCGCCGGGCCCTGGCAGCGGCCGCGACCTTGGCCGTCATGTCCTGCGCACTGGCGAGCTTCTTGTCGGCGAGATGCCCGCACTTCTTGGGCAGCAACTGGTCCTCGATGTGAACAGCCGCCGCACCGGCCTCCTCGAACGCCCGCACCATGTGCATGACGTTCAGCGCCTCGCCGTAGCCCGTGTCGCCGTCGACCAGCACCGGCAGGCCGCTGGCCCGCGCCACCTGGCGGATGAAGAAGCACACGTCCTCGACCGTGATGATACCGAGGTCCGGCAGGCCCATCGACGCGGTCATGGCCGCCCCGGATAGATAGAGCGCCTCGAAACCGGCGGCCTTCGCCTGCAGCGCCGCCATGCCATTGTGGGTGCCGGGCATCTGGAGGATCCCGGGCCGGTCGAGCAAAGCGCGAAAGCGGGTGCCCGCCGGATCGGACGGCAGTTCCCTGGCGATGAGATAGGGCATGGTGTTCAGGCCGCCCGCGCGGGCGCTTGCTTGCCGCGCTGGCCCAGCGGCACGAAGGCGCGGTTCTCCGGCCCCGTATAGTGCGCCGCCGGGCGGATGATCTTGTTGTCGATGCGCTGCTCGATGATGTGTGCGCACCAGCCCGAGGTCCGCGCGATCACGAACAGCGGCGTGAACATCGCCGTGGGCACACCCATCAGATGGTAGGAGACGGCGCTGAACCAGTCGAGGTTGGCGAACATCTTCTTGGTCTCGCCCATCACCGCCTCGATCCGGTCGGCGATGTCGAACATGCGGTTTGAGCCAGCCTCATCGCCCAGCCGCCGGGCGACCCGCTTGATCACTTCGTTGCGCGGGTCGGCGATCGTGTAGACCGGATGGCCGAAGCCGATCACGACCTCCTTCGCGGCCACGCGCCTCCGGATGTCGGCCTCCGCCGCGTCGGGATCCTCGTAGCGCTGCTGGATCTCGAAGGCGACCTCGTTGGCGCCGCCATGCTTGGGTCCGCGCAGGGCGCCGATCGCCCCCGTCACTGCCGAATAGACGTCGGCGCCGGTGCCCGCGATCGAACGCGCGGTGAAGGTCGAGGCGTTGAACTCGTGCTCGGCATAGAGGATCAGCGACGTGTCCATGGCCCGCACATGGCTGGCGCCGGGCATCTGACCGTGAAGCAGGTGCAAGAAGTGCGCGGCGATGCTGTCGTCGCCGGTCTCGACGTCCACGCTGCGGCCGTTGTGGGCATAGTGGTGCCAGTAGAGGAGCATCGACCCCAGCGAGGCCATCAGCCTGTCGGCAATGTCGCGCGCGCCGGAATGACTGTGGTCGGCCGCCTCCGGCAGCACGCAGCCCAGCGCCGAGACGCCCGAGCGCATCACGTCCATCGGATGCGCCGCCGCGGGAATCGCTTCCAGGGTGCGCTTCACCGCTGCCGGCAGGCCGCGCAACGAGCGTAACTTGGCTTTGTAGGCCGCGAGCTGAACCTCGGTCGGCAAACTGCCGTGCACGAGGAGATGCGCAATCTCCTCGAAGGTGCAGCGCTCGGCGATATCGAGAATGTCGTAGCCGCGATAGTGCAGGTCGTTGCCGCTGCGGCCGACGGTGCAGAGGGCGGTCGAGCCGGCTTCCACGCCGGACAAGGCAACGGATTTCTTGGGCGCAGGCTTGGCTGGGATCGAACTGGACATGGCGCTCCTCCTCTATTCAGCGGCGTCGAAGATCCCGCGCGCAGCGGGGGCATGGAGCAGGTCGGGGCTGACGACGAAGTTGAGCTGGCACAGCTCGTCGGCCCTGAGCTCCGGCAGGCGCTCGACCGTTTCGAGGAAGCGCTTCTGCTCGGCCTCGGCGACGATGCCCTCGGCCAGGGTGCGGAACTTCGCGACATAGTCGGGCCGCCGCCACGGACGGGCACCCAGCGGATGGGCGTCGGCCACCGCGATCTCGTCGGCGATCACGCGACCGTCGTCGAGCGTCACCGTCACATGGCCGCCGAACGCCTTCCGCGCCGGGTCGGTCGAATGATAGCGCTCGGTCCATTCCGGACCCTCGACGGTGCTGATCTTGCGCCACAGTGCCACCGTGTCGGGCCTTGTCGCGCGTTCGGGTGCATAGGATCGCTCGTGATGCCAGCCACCGTCCTGCAGAGCGACGGCGAAGATGTACATGATCGAGTGGTCGAGCGTTTCGCGGCTGGCCGTCGGGTCCATTTTCTGCGGATCGTTGGCGCCGGTGCCGATCACGTAATGCGTGTGATGGCTGGTGCGGATGACGATGCTGTTTACCTTCGACAGATCGCCGATCTTCGGGGCCATGCGTCGTGCGAGATCGATGAGCGCCTGACTCTGGTACTCGGCCGAATGTTCCTTTGTATAGGTGTCGAGAATCGCGCGCTTGGCCTCGCCCTTCCCGGGCAGCGGCACGGAATATTCCGCCTTCGGACCGCCGAGCAGCCAGGCGATGAAGCCGTCCTCGCCCTCGTAAGCCGGCGACGGCGCCCCCTCGCCGCGCATCGCGCGGTCCACCGCCTCGACCGCCATCTTGCCGGCGAAGGCCGGCGCATAGGCCTTCCAGCTGGAAATCTCGCCCTTGCGCGACTGGCGCGTGGTCGTGGTGACATGAAGCGCCTGCTGCACCGCCTGGTAGACGATCTCCAATGGCAGGCCGAGCGCCGCGCCGATGCCGGCGGCGGCCGACGGGCCGAGATGGGCGATATGATCGATCTTGTGCTCGTGCAGGCAGATGCCCTTCACGAGGTCGACCTGGATCTCGTAGCCGGCGGCGATGCCCCGCACGAGGTCGGCACCGCTCAGGCCGCAATGCTGGGCGACGGCGAGGATCGGCGGAATGTTGTCGCCGGGATGCGAGTAGTCTGCGGCCAGGAACGTATCGTGATAGTCGAGTTCGCGCACCGCGACGCCATTGGCCCAGGCCGCCCATTCCGGAGACACGCGGCGCGATGGGAAGCCCGACAGTCCGAACAAGGTCGCGCCGGGTTTGCCGGGATGGGCTCGTGCCTGCGCCCGCGCACTCACGATCGGCGGGCGGTTGAGCGATGCGGCGGCCACCGCGGCATTGTCGATGATGCGGTTGCCGATCATCTCCACGACGTCGGCAGCCACCGGCGCCGGATCGACCGCGACTTCCGCGATCTTCCAGGCGAGTTGCTGCTCGCGCGGCAGGGATTCGGCGGACTTGTAAGAGCGGACGCGGTGGAGTTTCACGAGACGGTTTCCTCTGTCGAAGGAGTGACGGTGACGGCAGCCAAGTCCGAGGGACATCCGGTGGCGTCGACGGCGACCATCTCGAAGCTGCCGCGCATGGCCAGCGCGCGCTGACCGCTCAGAAGGGTCTCGGCGACCATCTCGACGATGACGGTCATCGACGACCGCCCGATGCGGACGACCTGCGCGTGGAGTTCGACGACCTGACCGACTTTCACCGGCAGGTGGAAGTCGATCTTCTCCGACGAGGCCATGACGACGGCGCGGCGGGCGCGGCGGCTGGCGGCAACGAAGGCAGCCTTGCCCATGAGGCTGAGGGCCGTTCCGCCAAACAGCGTGCCGTAGTGGTTGGACTGCTCGGGGAAGACCACTTCCAGGAAGCGCGTCTCTTCAGGGGGCTGGTTCGAGATGGCGCCCTCCATGGGCAAGGCTCCGGCGGTTGCAATCCAGTATGGTATCCGCAATATCTGCAGCGCGAGCCGCCGCGGATATTGCTGAATTTGCGACGTTTTGCGGATGGAACACGCCCAATTTGCGAACTTTGCAAACAGGACACTGACGGGATGCGCAAGACCTTCATGGGGGTGCGGCTGAGGGCTTTGCGCGAGCAGCGACGCCTGACGCAGGCTGCCCTTGCCGACGTGCTCGGCCTGTCGACCAGCTACCTCAGCCAACTCGAGAAGAACCAGCGGCCGCTCACCGTGCCGGTGCTGCTCAAGATCAATTCGGTGTTCGGCATCGACGTGCAGCTCTTCTCGGACAATGACGAGGCGCGGCTGATCTCGGACCTGCGCGACGCGCTGTCGGAGGCGCACCTGGGTGAAGCCGTGCCGCTGGCGGAGATCCGCGAACTGGCGGCCGGCATGCCCGCGATCGGACAGGCGCTGGTCAATCTCCATCGTCGCTACCGCACCGAAATCGAACGCGCCGATGCGATGGCTGCACGCCTGGGCGACGAGCGCCCGGACCCACACCCGGCGCCGATGCCTTTCGAGCAGGTTCGCGACTTCTTCTATGCGCGGCACAATCATGTCGCCGAACTGGACGAGGCGGCGGAGGCTCTCTATGAGGCCGCCGGCCTGTCGGTCGGCAATCTCAACACCGGCCTGATCGACTACATGTCACGCCGCCACGGAGTGCGCGTGGCACGCGATGCTGGCGACGAGCCGTCGGGCATGCAGCGCCGCTACGACAAGGGCTCGCGCGTGCTGCATCTCTCGCCGCACCTGCGGCCGGGCCAGCAGGCCTTCCAGATGGCGACACAACTCGCCTTCCTCGAAGTCGACGAGATGCTGCGCCGGCTCGTCGAGGAGGCTGCGTTCGAGGGGAACGAGGCGAAGGCCCTCGCCCGCATTGGCCTTGCCAACTACTTCGCCGGTGCGCTGCTGCTGCCCTACGGACCATTCCTGCACGCCGCCGAGACGGTGCGCTACGACATCGAGCGTCTCGGCCGCTGGCACGGCGTCGGCTACGAGACGATCTGCCACCGGCTCAGCACGCTGCAACGCCCTTCGGCGCGCGGCGTGCCGTTCTTCTTCGTGCGCGTCGACCGGGCCGGCAACATCTCCAAGCGCCAGTCGGCGACCGACTTCCACTTCTCGAGGGTCGGCGGCTCCTGCCCGCTGTGGAACGTCCACGAGGCTTTCGCCCATCCCGGCCGCATCCTGACGCAGCTCGCACGGATGCCCGACGGCCGCACCTATCTCTGGATCGCCCGCACCGTACAACGCGGGCACGGTGAATACGGCGCACCGGACAAGACGTTCTCGATCGGCCTGGGCTGCGATCTGCGCCATGCCTCGCGGCTCATCTATTCCAAGGGCCTCGATCTCGGCGACGCCGAGAGCGCGACGCCCATCGGCGCCGGTTGCCGCGTCTGCGAACGGCCATCCTGCCCGCAACGCGCCTTCCCGCCGATCGGCCGGGCTCTCACGATCGACGAAAACCGCAGCCGCTTCGCGCCCTATCCGACGACGTAGGCACGCCCGTCACTCGCGGCTCGCCGCCAGGGCCACCAGAGCCGCCGTGCCGCAAAGAGCCAGCGCGGGAAATGCCCACATCCACCAGGCCCGATCGAAGAAGGTGTAGCCGGCCGCGATCAGCTGCCCCCAACTCGTGAGAGCGGGATCGCCGAGACCGACGAAGGCAAGAGCGGCCTCCGCGAGAATAGCGCCACCGAACACGATACCGGTGGCAGAGAGTGCCGTGGGACTCACATGCGGCAGGATGTGCCGGAACGCGATGGCGACGGGACGCGTGCCGACGGCGACGGACGAGCGAACGAAGTCGCTGCGCCGCAACGACAAGGCTTCCGCCCGCACGATTCTGGCGATCGTCGGCCACCGGGTCAGGCCGAGCACCAGCGCGAGATTGAGCGACGAGCCACCAAACAGGGAGGCCACGAGGATGGCGACCAGCAGCGCGGGCAGGCTGAGAACCATGTCTGCCGTTCGCATCAGCAGGTCGTCGAGCCATCGCGCGCCCAGTCCGGCCGCCATGCCGATCGCCATGCCAAGGCCAACCGCCAGCAAGGCCGTCACGGTCGCCACCATCAGCGAGGTGCGGCCACCCTGCGCCAGCGCCGCCAGCATGTCGCGGCCGAGATCGTCGGTGCCGAGAGGATGGACGAACGACGGCGGCAGGAAAGGCCCGCTCATCGGCAGCGACTGAAGCGCGCCTGCGGGCGCCAGCAACAGGCAGCCGAGGTACAGCACCCCGACGATGGCGCCGGAGATGGTCCTTGCGTGCCGGCTCAAGCGGTCTCCCCGACCCGCGGATCGAGCCTGCGGAAGGTGAGATCAACCACCAGATTGGTCATGACCACGACGGCGGTGGTGAACAGGACGAGCCCGATCACCACCGGATGGTCGCGCGCGATGGCCGACGTCACCGCCAGCCGTCCGAGACCGGGCAGTGCGAACAGCACTTCGATGGTCACCGCCCCTGCCACGAAACCTCCCAGCCGCGATCCGAGCAGCGACACCAGGCCCAGCATCGCATTGGGCAGGGCGTGACGGCGGCGGACGAGGCGCGGCGCGACGCCCTTCGCGGCTGCCGTCACGGCATAGGGCCGTTCCATCTCGGCCATCACGCGCGTGCGCGTCAGCAGCGCCACGAAGGTCAGGTTGTGCAGGGCAAGCGCCAGGACGGGCAGGACCAGATGACGTGCCATGTCGAGCAGCCGCTCCAGGCCACCGCCAATCACACCGCGCCCATCGACGAGCCCCTGGACGGGCAGGACGCCAAGCCCGAGCGCGAACACCATGACCAGGGCCTGTCCAACCAGGTAGCCCGGCACCGCATGCAGTGCGGCCATCGACGCGGCAAAGCCACGTGGCGTACGCAGGAGCCCCAGGAGCGTGCCGGCGATCGCCGAGAGCATGACGGCCGGCGCGACCAGGGCCAGCGTGACCGGCAGCCGCTCCAGTATGAGGCTCAGCACGGACTGCCCGCTGCGATACGAATGGCCGAGGTCTCCCGTGGCGACCCGCGCCAGCCAGTCGAGATAGATCTCGGGCAGCGGACGGTCGAGACGGTAGAGACGCGCGACTTCCTCAAGATAGCCGGGAGCGCCCGAATCGCCGCCCAGTGCGATGGCCGGCCCACCGGGCGCCAGGTGGATCAGCAGGAAGGCAAGGCTCGCCGCCAGCCAGACCGTGCCGATCGCCCAAACCAGACGCGGCAGCAGCATCAACGCTTCTGGTATGCCCGCTCGGCGAACTGCCCGCTCCAGGGCGCAAAGTCGGCGAAATCGCCGCGCCAGGCCGAGGTGAAATCGGTCTCGACCAGCCACCAGTAGGGAAGATCGCGGGCGACGATGCGTTCCATTTCCCGATAGGCCTCGCCACGCGCCGCCGTGTCGGTCGAGGAACCGGCCCGGTCGAACAGCCGGTCGACTTCGGCATCGCGATAGGCAGCCGCGTTCGAGAAGGGAACGTTGCCGATGGCCGTCGAATGATACATTCGGCGCACGCCGATCTCGGGATCGACGCCGTTGCAGTAGGAGATCAGCGCAAGATCGAAATCGCGCTGGGTGAACACCGACGTCGCGAATGCCGCCGGATCGAGCGGCTTCAGCCGCAAGGCGATGCCCACGGCCGCAAGCTGCTGGCGCATCAATTCGGCATAACGGGCGAACGCCGGGAACATCAGCAGGTCGAGTGTGGTCCGCTCGCCGCTTGCGCTCCGCGGCAGGCCGGCCTGCTCGAGCAGGGCATTGGCCTTGGCGGGATCCAGATCGTAGGCCTGCAGCGCACCGGGAAGCGTGGCCCAGCCGATGGCGGAATGAATCGGCGCCTGCGCGACGCGGCCCTGACCGAACTGCACGAGATCCAGCATCTGCTGGCGGTTCAGCGCATGGGCGACGGCCTGCCGGACCGGCAGCGCCGCCAGTGCCGGCCGCTGCAGGTTGAAGGCCAGCGTCATGACGCAGTTGGCGCCGCCGGGCCCCGACGTGGTGTCGAGCAGGGTCGCCTTGCCGTTGAGGCGGGCCACGTCGGACGGGGCCACCCGGCCGAGATAGTCGACCTCTCGGTTGGCCAGCGCCGCGACCTGCGTATTGGCCTCCGGAATGACACGGAACACCAGTCGCTCGAGCTTCGGGAGGCCGGGCTTGAAGTAGGACTCGTTACGCACCAGCGCGACGCTGTCGTCGCGCTTGTAGCTTTCGAAACGAAAGGCGCCGGTGCCGACCGGCCGCGAGTTGGCTTCGTTCCGGTTCGGGTCCGACCCGGCATAGAGATGACGCGGCAGGATCGGCGCCTCGGTCACGTTCAATTGCTTCAGCAGCGCGGGGTGCGGCCGCTTCAGCCGGAACACGACCGTGCCGGAATCCGGCGCGTCCACGGAGTCGACCGCAGGCGCCAGACCGGCCCGCGTACGGGCGTGGAAGCGGAACAGAACCTCCTCGAAGGTGTATTTCACGTCCTCGGCGGAGAACGGCGTACCGTCATGCCACTTCACTCCGGACGCCAACGTGAATCGGACTTCGCGACCGTCGGGCGAGACCGTCCAGGACGTGGCCAGATCCGGTTGCACAGTGCCGTCGCGATCCAGCGAGACCAGCCCGTTGAAGATCGAATCGGCCACGGCATGCAGCGGTCCCGCCGTCGAGATCGCCGGATTGAGATGACCGGGATCGCCGGCCACGGCCACCACCGCGACCTGAGCGCGCGCAGCCAGCGTCGAAAGGAGGGCTCCCGCCAGGATCACGGCGAAAGTTATGCGCATTCTCATGATTATTCTTACGACGGTCTCGCGTCCTCGACAACGCCGCCGCTTCGCCGACGGGCATCTGACCAGCCGGTCTAGGCGTGGATATGGTCGTGGTCGCCCCGGCCACCATGACTGTGGCGCCTGTGGTCGAGTTCGGCCGGGACGAGATGGAGCTGGCCGTGGCGCACGCCGCGCTGGCTCACCGTCTCGTCGGCCATCGCGCGCACCGCCTTGACCGGTCCCCGCAGCACCGACACTTCGAGGCAGGAATCGTGATCGAGATGGACGTGCAGCGTCGCGACCTGAAGATCGTGATGCTTGTGTTGCGCCTGGGTCAGCCTGCGGCCGAGATCGCGCGTCTCGTGATCGTAGACATAGGCGAGCGTGGCGATGCAGAAGCCCTCCTCCCTGCCGGGCGGAGCGGCATCGAGCGCCTCTCGCGCCGCCGCCGCCCGCAGGATGTCGCGCAGCGCCTCCGAGCGGCTGGCATAGCGGTGCTTCTTCATGTGGCGGTCGAGCGTCGCCAGGAGATCGTCGTCGACCGACAGGGTGACACGCTGCATCCGAAAAACCTCCGCCTGACGGTCGATCATACCGGAGGTCATGATATCAGGCGGGCTTGCCCCGTTGCACCCACAGACGTTCGAGGCCGAGCAGCAGCAGGACCGAGGCGCCGAAGATCGGCAGCAGGAGGCACATCACGGTCGCGGTCGCGATCAGCGCCCGTGGCCAGCGCAGGGCGACCTTGCGCGGAACGCCCAGGCTGCCCCGCGGCCGGCGCATCCACCACGAGGCGACCCCGGAAACGCTGAGCCAGACGAGCGACAGGGCGAAGGCCGTGTTCATCCAGAGATTCCACAGGCCGAAGTCGCCCTGATGGACATGGATACCGAAGCCGACCATGCGCGGGATCAGCGGCTGGTCGGCCCGCAGCGCGTCCCGCGTCACCTCGCCGGTCTTGGGATTGCCGAGGATCACCCGGTCGAATGAGGGCGGCCCGTTGCGGTTGCTCACATAGAGCGGCGCCCCCGGCCACGGGGCAAGGCGCACGCTGAGCGCCTGCGTGATGCCGCGGGCCCGCGCCTCGGCGACCAGATCGTCGATCGGCTTCTGAGCCGCCTCCATCTGCCGCGCCGAGGCGCCACCGGGCGAGAAACCCGCGGTGCCCTTCTGGTCGAGCGCCGTCTGCACGCGCGACAGGACTTCGCCGCCCCAGAAGGCGGTCCACGGCAGCGCGCTGATCAGGAAGAAGAGGAACACCGCGGAGAAGAGAACTGCGACGATGGCGTGCAGGTCGCGCACCGCCAGACGCGCGCCCCGGTCGAAGCGGGGCCGGAGGGCCGCGAGGAAGCCGCGCTGGCGCGGCCACCACAGATAGAGGCCCGAGAGGATCATGAAGATCGCCCAGCCATCGGCCAGTTCGAGCAGCCAGCTCCCCGCCTTGCCGAGCGGCCAGCCGCCATGCAGGGCCTTGGTCAGGCCCGGCAGCCACTGGCTTCCCGTCAGGGAGCCCAGCACGCGACCGCTATAGGGGTCGACGAAGATCGGATAGGGCAGTCCGCTTTCGTTCAGCATCATGACCTGGGTGCTGCGGCGCGGATCGTCGGACAGGATGATCTCCTGCACCGGCGGGCCGCCGCGCTCGGCCATCGCGCCGTGGTCGTGAGCGGCACCGCCGCCGCCATGCGCATGTCCGCCGATCACCTTGGCCGAGAATTCCCTGGGCGCCGCCTCGAGCGCCGCGGCGAGCTGGACGCTGGGCGGCACCGGCGTCGGGCCGGGCTCGACGAACCGCAGTTCGGGATGCGCCTGGTCCATCCACCATTCGGCCCAGAGATAGATCGTGCCGGTGGTGCTCTGCCAGAGCACGAACGGGACCACGAGGAGCGCTGCGAGAAGATGCCAGCGCCAGAGCCGCGCATAGAGACGGCCGGCAGGCTGTTCGGCCGACGGAGCGGCGGCAGCGCGGTGCTTCGTTGCACCGGCGACAGGGTCAGACATGGGTCCTCACTCGGGCATGAAATGCGACAGCCGGCTCATCGCGCCGGTTCGCTGACGAAGGCGATCTTCGAGAGGCCGCCCTTGGAGGCGTCGGCCA
>CAZPOS010000124.1:6779-15161 GCA_964588065.1 uncultured Reyranella sp. | reverse complement strand
GCCACTGGAGTGGCGCGCTTCCCTGAGCTCCGCCCTCTCACACCCTCGAACTCGGGCTGTAGAACGGCTGGTGCTTCGACGGGTCCATATAATTTTCGTAGAACTTGCGGGCGTGCGGCAGCAGGGCGACCGAGAGTTTGCGGCGCTCGACCTCGTCGTCGGCCAGGGCCTTGCCGAGATCGTCGTGCAGCGCCTTTAGGGCGGCGGTCCTGTCGACCTTGGTGAACAGCCCGTCCTTGTAGATCACCTCGCCGTCGCACATCGTCATGGTGACGGCCTGCTGCTTGGCGCGCTGCACCACGGCATCCAGCGTCGGCGTCATCTCGTCGAGATAGGGATAGGCGACGCTGTCCCAGTCGATCAGCACCATGTCGGCCGCCTTGCCGACCTCCAGAGTGCCGAGGCTGTCACCGAACGGCGTCGTCCTCGCGCCGCCGACCGTGGCCATGCGGAGCACCTGCGCCATGGTCGGCACGTCGGCCTCGACCATGCCCGGGACGCGATGCGCGCGCAGGACCAGCTTCAGCTCCTGCAGCATGTCGCGGTCGTCGTTGATGCCGGCCTCGTCGAGACCGATGGCTGTGTTGATACCCTTCTTCTCGAAGTGGTTGAGCGCGGCCAAGCCGGAGCGCAGGCGGAAGTTGGACGAGCAGTTGTGGCAGACGCAGCCCTTGGCCTCGGCCAGCCGGTCGATGTCCTTCTCGTTCAACCATACGCCATGGCCGAGCGTCAGCCGCTCGTTCACCATGCCGAACCGGTCGATGTATTCCAGCGCCGTGCAGTTGCCGCGCCGCCAGGCGTATTCCTTCTGATAGGCGGTTTCGAGCAGGTGCATGTGCATCGGCACGTTGTACTGCGCCGAGGCTTCGCTGAGCTTGGTGAGAGCCGTGTCGGAGCACCAGTGCAGGTTGGCCGGGGCCAATTGGATCTTTACGCGGCGCTTGTTGTGATGCTGCGAATGGAACGACCTGAACATGTCCATCGCATCGTCAAGGCCCATCTTGAACCGGTCGAACCAGCGCTGCATCGGACCCTGCAGCTCCTTGGGCAGGCTGCGCACGAATTCCTCGTCGGCCTGGTAGACGAGCCGGTTCTGGTCGCGCACCGCGTAGCAGTAGCTCACGCGCATGCCGACATCCTCGTAGGCCCGGATCGTATCGTTCGCGCGCTTCTCGACATCCGGCAGCGTGCCGGGCATCCAGCCCTGGATGTGCTGCACCGTCGTGATGCCCGAGCCGATCATCTCGAAGGCCGAGTAGAGCGTGTCGAGATAGAGGTCGACGTTGCGGATCACCATGCGGGTGATGAACCAAAGTTCCAGCGGCATGTCGGGCGAGCCGAGCTGGACCGGCGTCAGGCCGACATGGTGATGGCCGTTGACGAATCCCGGCAGCAGGATCTCCTTGCCCGTGCCGATCACCGGCACGGTCGGATGCTTGGCATGCAGGTCGTCGTAGGTGCCAACGGCAACGATGACGCCATCCTCCTGCAGGACGGCGCCGTCCTTGATCTCGTTCCAGGTGAATCGGTCCTTGGTCCCCGTGATGGCGGCGCGGCTACGGATCAGGCTGGTGGCCATGTCGGCTTCTCCTTGGTGTGGGTCATGAAATCAGGCGGTGGCGGCGAGCGCTTCCTGCTCGGCGAAGGCGCGGTCGACCTCGTCCCGCAGCAGGTCGGTGAGCTGGATCCTGAGATCCTCCGCCTCGCGCGAGAACAGGTTGCGCGGCCGCGGCAGTTCGATCGGCACGATGGTCTTGATGCGTCCCGGCCGCGAGGTGAAGACGACGACCCGATCGGCCAGTGCCACCGCCTCGTCGATGTGATGAGTGACGAACAGGACCGAGGCGCCCGAATCGCGCCAGACGTCGAGCAGGAAGTCCTGCATTCGAGCACGCGTCTGCACGTCCAGCGCGGCGAAGGGCTCGTCCATCAGCAGGACCTTGGGGCGCATGGCGAGCGCACGCGCGACGGCGACCCGCTGGCGCATGCCGCCCGACAGTTCGTCCGGCCGCTTGTCCATCGCGGCCTTGAGACCGACCCGCTGCAGCGCCTCGGCGGCGACGCTGCGGCGCTCCTCCTTGCTGGCACCGCGGATGGAGAGCCCAAAGCTCACGTTTTCCCACACGGTCAGCCACGGGAAGAGCGAGGTCTCCTGGAAGATCAGGCTGCGTTCGGGCGACGGCGTGTCTACCAGATCGCCGAACGACCAGACCTGCCCCTCCGTCGCCTCCTCAAGGCCTGCGATCAGGTACAGCAATGTGCTCTTGCCGCAGCCCGAGGGCCCGAGGAAGACCACGAACTCGCCCGGCGCCACATCGAGGTCGATGTCCGTCAGGGCATTGTGGGCGCGCCTGGTGCCGGCGGCCCAGGTCTTGCCAACGCCGCGGCACACCACGGCGTCCTTCGACGAGAATGTCGGCGGTGCATCAAAGGCCACGCAGCTTCTCCTTGGTGTCGGGGAGCCAGTAGAGGATCCGCCGCTGGGCCTGGCGCAGCAGCCAGTCGAAGGCGAACCCCAGCACGCCGATCACGGCGATGGTGAAGAACACCAGCGACGGGTTGAAAGTGTTACGGGCCAGCATGATGACCTGGCCCATGCCGTAACCGACACCGGTCGATTCCGCGACCAGCACCACCATCCAGGCGCCGAACAGGTTGAGCCGTAGCACCTGCAGCATGCCCGGCAGGATCGCGGGCACGATGACGCGCCCGTAGATCTGCCGCTTCGACGCGCCCATGGTGCGCGCGACGTTGATGAAGTTGGGGCTGACGCCATCGATCTGGGCCACCGTGGCCAGCACCATGTGGAAGAACAGCGCGACGACGACCATGAAGATGGCCGGCGCGTTGCCGATGCCGAACAGGAAGATGGCGACCGGCAGCCAGGCAATCGGCGACACCGGCGAGAGCAGCGTGATGGTCGGCAGCACGAGCTTGTCGAAGAAGTGGTAGTAGCGGATCAGGACGCCCATCCCGATCGCCAGCACCGAGGCCATGGCAAGGCCGACGAACACGCGGGCCGTCGTCGCGCCCACTGTGATCATCACCGATTCGAAGGCCGAGGGGCCCGCGTTCATCGCCTGGCCGACCTGCCAGCGCGTGGCGGTGTTGAAGAACTTGCCCTGCTCCGCGAGATTGCCGAGGAATATGTGCGGCGGCGGAAGCAGCTTCGGGTCGGCCCAGCCGAACGCCCAGCACAGTTCCCAGATACCGGCGAACAGGCTGATCGACAGGATGGTCCACCAGGCCTTGGTCAACCATTCGAGGTTGACCATGCCGGTGTAGAAGCGCGAGACCGCCGCCGGGCGGGATGTCCCGGCGGCGGGGCCCGACGCTTCGCTGTCGCGAGTGACGACAGCCATCAGGCGGACTTGTACTTGAGAGGTCGGGGTTCTCCTTGATGACCTCTTCGAGCAGCGTCCAGTCGATCGCGTCGCGGCCGGGCTTCTTCTTGATGTAGCCCATCTCCATGACGCTGTCGGTGCGCTGCAGGATGAAGTCGGTCTGGCTGCGCGCATCAACAATCGCCGGCTGCTTGCCCTGCGCGATCTTGGCGTTCTCCATCGAGGTCTTGTAGTACTTGCCGACCAGCTCCTTCAGGACATCGTCGGTGCTGGTCTCGGCATCGAGCTGGGCCTGCATCATGCTCTTGATGATCGCCTTGAGGCCGGCGGGATTGTCCTTGATCAGGCTCGACCGCGAGGCCAGCACGCAGTCGGTATAGCCCTTGCCGTAGAGATCGACGCCGTTGGTCAGCATGACCGCGCCCTTGACGTCGTTCACCAGTGCCGAGGCATAGGGCTCGATGGTGCAGATCCAGTCGATGGCGCCGGCCTTGAAGGCCTCGACGGCTTCGGGCGTGTTGCCCATGTAGCGCACCTTCACGTCCTTGAAGGAGATGTTGTGCTTCTTCAGGTAGTCGTAGGGCATGACCTCCAGCGTATCGAGCTGGAAGGTGCCGAGCGTCTTGCCCTTGAGCTTTTCCGGCGTGTCGAGGCCGGGACGCGCCACGATCGCGCAGCCCTCCACACCGCCGCCGGCCACGATCTTCACCGGGGCGCCGGCATCGTAGAGCGCCATGAAGCTGGTATAGGGCATGAGACCGAGATCGACCTGTCCCATGCCGAGGAAGGTCACCATCTCGGCCGAGGTCGGCGTGTTCACGAAAACCAGTTCGGTGCCGCTCGCCTTGGCGTACTGGCGCGAATGGGCGAGGAAGAGGTTGAGGTTGCAGAAGCCGGTGCCGTGCGTCGACTTCAGTCCGGCGGCAGCATGGGCCGGCCCCCCTGCGAACAGGCCGGGACCGGCCGCCATGGCGATCGTGCCCGCGGCCGCGACTCCCTTCAGGAAACGACGGCGGGACGGCGCGACGGCGCCGGCAAAGTTCAGATTCGAAAGAGTCGGAAAATGGGTACAGCCAATGCGTTCACACATGGAGAGCCTCCTCGGGCAGCGGAGATTTTTGGATGAGGACTGCTGGCTTGGGCGAGTCTGCGACTGACAACTCCTTGTCGGCCGCCAATCGGTGCGACCGTCCTCAAAGGTGCCGGCACGCCAACCGAGAAGAATCGCGCTAGCGCGATTCTGCGCTGCCTGTTTTGAAGCAAGGGATGTGCCACGGCAAAAACAGCACAATGCCGCGGGTACACCCCCCGCAGCTGAGGCGCCTCAGCTCAATTCCCGATCAAGGATGCTATTTCTTGACCAGCGCCTTGTGCCGCTGCCGCTCGATGTGCCCGAGATAGAGGCCGGAGCAGATGATCACGCCCGCCCCGATCCAGGTCCAGAAGTCGGGAAAGTCGCCGAACACGAGGTAGCCCAGCAGGGCGGCCCCGAGCAGCTGCACGTAGTTGAAGGGCGCGACCACGGCGGCCGGCGCCTGGCTGTAGGCGATGGTCAGGAAATAGTGGCCGACGCCCGCCATGATGCCCATGCCGACGAACAGCACCCAGTGCCAGCCGAAGGTCGGCGTCACCCATTCGAATGGCAGCATGGGCAGGGCGACCGCGGTGCCGACGATGGTGGCCATGGTGGCGGAGGCATCGGGCCGCTCGGCCTGCCCGTAACGCCGTGAGAACAGTTGGTAGAGCGAGCTCGAGATCGTGCTGCCGACGATCCAGAGCGAATGCCACTCGAAGTGCGCCGAGCCCGGCCGCACCACGATCAGGGCGCCGACGAAGCCCACCACGACGGCCGCCCAGCGCTTCGGCCCGACGGGTTCGCCCAGGAACTTCGACGAGAGCGCCGTGACGATCAGCGGGCTGGTGAGCGAGATCGAGGCGGCCGAGGCCAGCGGCATGTCGACGATGCCGTGGAAGTAGAGGTACGACGACAGGAACAGCAGCAGGCCGCGCACGATCTGGCTCGGCACGTTGTGCCAGCGGAACAGCGCCATGCCCGCACGGGGCAGGAAGATCGCCATCATGAAGACGAAGGCGAAGACGTAGCGGCCCCAGATCACCTCGATGACCGGATAGGTCTGGCTCAGCGTCTTGGACATGGCGTTCAGGACGGAAAAGCACAGGACCGAGAAGATGATCGAGAGAATCGCCCGCAGGATCCGGTCGGTTGGCGGGGGCGCGCTGGCACTCATCGGGCGCAACTTAACCTGCTGGCGCCGACCAACAAGTGCAGGCACGGACTAAGCGGGCGCCCCTGGTGCATGGGTCGTTCCGGATGCTGGCACTGACCGCTGGCCGTGCACGTCAGGTGCGCAGTTCCTTCGCCAGCTCCTGGTCGGAAGGCCAGAGCAGCAGCGATACGACCATCAGGATACCGAGGCCGCCGGTGATCCCGGCAAACCGGTCGACCCCCGGCATGATGCTGTCCGGCGGCGCCAGCCCCTGCACCATCGTAACGACGAAGACGAAGGCGAACTGCGTGCCGACATAGGGAATGCCGTGGCGCCCCATCTGGATGTGCATCCCCACCCACACGACGCCGCCGATCATGGCGAGCCACCAGACGAAGGATTCGACCTGCAGCGCGAGGCAGGCCAGGGCGACGAGGCCGCCCAGCAGGCAGCCCATGAAGCGGTGGAACGACTTCTCGGCCACCAGATGGCGCGTCGTCGTCCCCCCATCGGCGATCAGCGGTGCGGCCATCACGACCGCGATCGTGACCGCCATCTCGCCCACGTCCGGCAGGTCCGCCATCACCCAGACGATCATGACCGTGATCACCGAGATGGCGGCGCGGAACCCATGCAGGACCGATGGCCATTGCGCCCCCAGCAGATGCCGCCAGCCCGGCGCCGCGGCCGGCGGCTCGGCATGCCAGTCCTGCAGCAACTTGGCCGTCACCATCGCGCAGGAGACGCCGACCGCCACGTCGAGGGTGCGGTAGCAGGCGATCTCGAATGCCTGGGTCGGATCGTTAAGGCTCATCAGCAGCACGAGGCTGGAGGTGATCGCCATGAACAGCCAGGCCAGTCCGTGCGGGCTCACCTGCACGGCGATCACGCCGATCATCGTCGCACAACCGAGGAACAGACACAGTGCCACCTGGTCGTAGGGCAGCCAGCGCGCCATGACGAACCCGAGGGCGGCGCCGGCGATCGTGCCGCTCAGTCGCAACAGGCCGCGTCGCACCGAGGCGGCCCCGGTCGACATCAGGGACATGTAGCCGCTGATCGCCGCCCACCACGGCGCGTCGAGCTGCATCATCAGCGCCACGATCGTGGTGAGCACCACCGAGACCGCGGCGACGGTCCCCATGCGCCCCTGGGCGGGACGCGTGCCAATGTCGGCCAGCTCGCGCCCGAAACCGGTCAGGGTGCGGTCGAGCAGCCGTGCGCCCTCGCGCACGTCCTCGACGACCGCCTTGCCATAGCGCCCGATCTCGGAAACGCCCCTCACGGGAAGATGACGGTGCGCGCGTCGGCACCCATGTAGAGCTTGAAGCCGGGCGGCAGGTCCTCGAGCACGATCGTCACCGGGATGCGGCGCTGCAGGCGGATCCAGTCCGTGGTCGGCGCCACGTAGGGCAGCAGCTTGTCGACGCCCGGGTTGCGGCTGAAGCCGCGGGCGATACCAGTGATGCGGCCCTTGTGGAAGTGCCAAGGCGAACTGTCGAGCCAGACCCACGCGGTGTCGCCGACCTTGAAGTCGCGGATGTAGTACTGCTTGTAGTTGGCCATGATGCGCCAGGCATCGGAATCGACGATGCCGACGAGGGGCACGCCGGTCGTGGCCATGTCGCCCTTGCGCAGCGTGAGGTTGGTGATCGCCCCGTTGTTCGGGGCGTGGACGACCGTGCGGTCCAAGTTCCATTGCGCGGACGCCAGCTGCGCCTTGGCCAGCTCCAGGGCCGCCTGATGGGCGCCGATGTCGGTTTCCGCCTTGGCGATGGCGACCGTCGATATCTTCATCTCAGCCTGTGAGCGGCGCAGCTCGTCGTTGGCCCGATCAAGTTCCGAGACGGGCGCAAATTCGCGCTTGGCGAGGTCGGAAAAGCGGCTCTGTTCCTGGACGGCGTAAGTGTGGGCCGACGTCGATACCTGCAGCGCCGCCTGGGCAAGCGCCAACTCCTCCTGCGCCACCTTGAGCTGGGCGGCGGCGCGATCAATCTGCGCCTTCCACTGGTTGACCACCAGCTGGAACGGCTCCGGATCAATCGTGAACAGCTTGTCGCCGATCCTGACGTCCTGGTTGTCGACGACATGGACCGCAATGACCTGCCCGGTCACCTGCGGCGCCACCGCCACCAGGTCCGAACGCACATAGGCGTCGTCGGTGAAGGCGATGAAATAAGTGACGACCTCGTACAGCAGGAAGAGCCCGAGGATCGTCCCGCCGACCGTCAGCAGCCGATGCAGCCGGGTGGTTTCCACCGTCGGCCTTCCCGATGGGGCCTGGTCGGGCGCGGGAGTCGGGGGCGGCGCCGGCGGAGGGGTCACGGCGGGGGATTGTCCGGGAGGAGTCACGTCGGGCGGCATTGATACGGCAAAATAACGTGCCCGCCGCTAGAAGCCCATGCCCTTGATCTTCGCCGCCAATGCCGAGACGGAAAATGGCTTGCCGAGGAAGTTCACGCCGGCATCGATGACACCGTGATGAACGATCGCGTTCGCGGTGTATCCGGTCATGTAGAGAACCTTGAGCTCGGGACGGCGCCCGACGGCGAGCCCCGCGAGCTGCCGTCCGTTCATGCCGCCCGGCAGACCGACGTCGGTGAACAGGAGAGCGATATCCGGCTGCTTCTCGAGGATGCGCAGTGCCTGCTCGCTGTCGCCGGCGTCGTACACCGTGCAGCCGCATTCCCGACAGGCGGCCACCGCGAACTCGCGCACGACGGGATCGTCCTCGACGACCAGTACCACCGGCCCCGCCCCGGCCGCCGCGCTGACCGCCGGCGCGAGAGTGACCTCCGTACCCACGTCGA
>CAZPOS010000124.1:530-6769 GCA_964588065.1 uncultured Reyranella sp. | reverse complement strand
GCAGATAGACCTTCACCGTCGAGCCGTGTCCCACTTCACTGTAGATCTTCAGATGGCCACCGATCTGCTTGATGTACCCGTAGGTCATGCTGAGGCCGAGCCCCGTTCCCTGGCCCCGCTCCTTGGTGGTGAAGAACGGCTCGAAGGCACGGGCGATCGTCTGTTGGTCCATGCCAGTGCCGGTGTCGGAGACCGCGATCATGACGAACTGGCCAGGCGTGACCTCGGCATTGGCGGCAGCGTAGGCGTCGTCGAGATGGGCATTGGCCGTCTCGATCGTCAGCGTGCCCCCACCGGGCATGGCATCGCGCGCGTTGATCGCCAGGTTGAGGATGGCGGCTTCGAGCTGGGCCGGATCGGCGCTGGCGCGCCACAGACCACCGCTCAGGACGGTCTCGATCTGCACGGTCTCGCCAAGGGTTCGCCGCAGCAGTTCCGACATGCCGGTGACCAACCGGTTGGCATCGACTGCCTCGATCTGCAGCGGCTGCTGGCGGGCGAAAGCCAGCATGCGCTGGGTCAGCGTGGCGGCGCGGGAAACGCCCGTTCGGGCGAGATCGAGGAAGCGCACGACCTCGGGCGACGGCTGCGGCACCCGGCGGCCGACCATCTCGATCGCCCCACCGATACCGGTGAGCAGGTTGTTGAAATCATGGGCGATGCCGGCCGTGAGCTGTCCCACCGCGGTCATCTTCTGCGATTGGCGCAGGCTCTCCTCGGCCGTGGCGCGCCGCACCTGTTCTTCGCGCAGGCGCTCCAGCGTATCGGCCTGGGCGGCGGCACGGCGCGACGCGAGAAGCGCCAGCGCGAACAGGGCCAGCGTCGCCGGCAACCCGAACAGGAGATGCGCAGACATGCGCTGTATCCAGGCGTCGCGGACGGCCTCGCTGGCGACACCCACCGCCACGTAGACCGGCAATTCGGGAAGCTTGCGATAGGCTACCGTACGCGCGATTCCGTCGATGCTGGCTCGGGGCGTGGTGTAGGTACCCGCCCCGGGATTTGCGGCGATGGCCTGCATGAACGGCGAACCCGGCTCGAAGCGGGTCGGCCCCGGCGAGGCGGGATAGCGCGCCAGCAGTTCGCCATCGGCACGGACCAGGGATATCGCATAGTTGTCTGCCCCGGCCGCCTGTTCGAAGAGTTTGCCGAAATAGGATGGCGGGATCGTCACGAGGATGACGCCATCGAAGGCGCCGTCCTGCTGCAACCGTCGCTCGCTGTACTGGAAAAGATCGAGGTTCTTGATGCGGCTGCGATAGGTCTCGCTGACGTAGCGCTGCTGGCGTTCGTCGCGATGGGCCATGAAATACGGCCGGTCCGCCGCCGTGACGTTGGCCGGTACCGGATGGACTCTGGCAGCCACCAGCGGACGGCCGTCCTTGTCGAGGATGAACACGTCCTCGACCTGGGGCAGCGTCTGCACGATCTGATTCAGCTGATGATGCAGCCTGGTCTCGTTCTGCTGGATTTCGGAATTGCTCATATCGTCGACGAGACTGACGACATTGCTGACGATGAGCTGCTGCGTCTCGAAGGTGGCGCGCGACCCGACGTAGAGAAGATCGAGGGTTCGGTTCAGACGCTCCTCGTACTGTCGCTGCGTCTCGCCATAGGCCAGCCAGCTTGCCCCGGCGAACAGCAGGGCGGGCACGATGAGAGTCGCAGCCAGAAGGACGAACGATGCGTCCGCCGCCGTCTTGCCGCGCAGTGTCCAGGTATCGAGCTTGAGAAGACGCTGCACGTTCGCCTAGGCGGATTTGCGGATGAGCGAAGCCACGAAGTTGGAGAGTTCCGACGCGCTGTACGGCTTGGGAAAGGAATGCACGCTAATTCCCGCCGGCAGGGTGCTGGGGGCGGAGGCTCCCGAGCAGCAGATGATCGGAACGCCCGGCCGGTGCCGCGCCGCCGCCTCGATGACCTTCTCGCCCGACATGTCGGGGAGACCGATGTCGACGATGACGACACCGAGCGGCGCGTCGCTCTCCAGCACGTCGAGCGCATCGCGCCCGGTCGCCGCTTCGATGCAGTCGACGCCGACGTCGCTCAACGCGTCGACGAGGACGGCACGGATCAGGAACTCGTCTTCAGCCAACAACACACTCGACATGCGGGAGCCCTATTCGGCCGCCTTGGGCACGGCGGATTTCGGCTTGAACGGAAGAATGCTTGTGGCGCGCGCCGCGGGCAACGGCAAGGGCGGGGTTTCCACACCCAGCGCCCGCGCCGCGTTCCACGCCCAGCGCGGATCGATCAGGAACGGACGGGCATGTGCCGTGCAGTCGGCCTCGCCCGATGCAACGATCTTCTCGGCCTGCTCCGGCTCGGTGATCAGCCCGACGGCCCAGGTCTTGATGCCGGCTTCCTTGCGGATGCGGGCCGAGAACGGCACCTGATAGCCCGGTCCGACCGAGAGCTTCTGGCCCGGCGCGTTTCCGCCCGAGCTGACATCGACGAAGTCGCAGCCGAGCGCCTTGAACTGCCGTGCCGTCTCGATCGAGTCTTCCAGAGTGATGCCGCCCTCGACCCATTCGATGGCCGACAGACGCACGCCCAGCGCCTTCTCGGCCGGCCAGATCCTGCGTACGGCTTCGAACACTTCGAGCGGGAAGCGGCGACGCTTCTCGGCGGTGCCACCATACTCGTCGGTGCGATGATTGCTGATCGGCGACAGGAACTGGTTCAGACAGTAGCCGTGCGCGCCGTGCAGCTCGACCACATCGAAGCCCAGCCGCAGGCTTCGCTCCGCCGCATCGACGAAGGCCTGCTTCACCCGCTTCAGGCCGACCGCGTCGAGCGCCACCGGCGTGTGCCAGTTCTTCTCCGGATCGTAGGCGAGCGCCGACGGACCGTAGGTCGTCCAGGGAAGATCGGGCGCATCGGCCTGCGTAAGCGGCCCGCCGCCCTTCCACGGACGCTGCGCCGACGCCTTGCGGCCGGCATGGGCCAGCTGAACGCCGAGCTTCACCCCCGGCATCCAGCCTCGGATCCAGTCGACGACCGGCTTGAGCGCCGCCTCGTTCTCGTCGCTGTAGAGGCCGAGGCAGCCCTGGGTGATGCGGCCCTCGCGCTCGACATGGGTGGCCTCGAGGCAGAGCAGGCCCGCGCCCGACATTGCGAGCATCCCGTAATGGACTTGGTGCCAGGGCTGGGCACTGCCATCGACGGCCGAGTACTGGCACATCGGCGAGACGACGATGCGGTTGGGAAGGGTCACGCCGCCGAGCTCGACGGGGGTGAAGAGTTGGGCGGTCATGGGAGTCCTCGAATGGTCAGCCGTTGATGGAAGGACCGGCCTCGTGGCCGAGCCACTCCTCGATCAGGCGACGAGCGATCGAATCGCGACGCGGCATGAAGAAGGAACCGTCCTTCGGGAGATTCTCGGTGCGCAGCTCTTCGCGACTCATCCAGCGGGCGCTTTCCAGCTCCGACTCGTTCACGCTGAAGTCCATCGACTCGGCCTCGGCATGGAATCCGATCATCACCGACGCCGGGAACGGCCAGGGCTGTGAGGAACGGTAGACCACGTCCTTCACCTTGACCTTCACCTCCTCGTAGACCTCGCGGGCGACCGCATCCTCGAAGCTCTCGCCCGGCTCGACGAAACCCGCCAGGGTCGAATGCATGCCGCGCGGGAAATGCTTGCCACGGCCCAGCAGGCACTTGTCGCCATGGTGGACCAGCATGATCACGGCCGGGTCGGTGCGCGGGAAGGTCTCGGTCTTGCAGTTCTCGTTGGTGCACATGCGCACGTGGCCGCCACGCGTCACCTTGGTGGTGGCGCCGCAGACGCCGCAATAGCGATGGCGGCGGTGCCAGTAGGTCATGCCGCGCGCATAGGCGAGGATCGAGCCCTCGCGCGCGAACAGCAACGGCCCGACCTGGCGCAGGTCGACGAACTCGCCCAGCTCCTTGAGCGGCACGTCCTTGCCGGTGACGTCGACCGCGAAATACGGCGTGCCCTCGACGTAGCCGAGGAAGATCTGCACGTCGCTCGAATTGGCGACTGCGCGACCCATCATGCCCTGGAGGAATACGGCCTCGGGATTGCCGCCGGTCTTCACCAGGTTCTTCTCGGTGTCGATCGGCACGAAGCGGGCGGCCCCCGAGGAGGCCAGTTCGATCATTCGTTCGTCGTTCTCGCGCTCGTGGCTGGCACGGTCGATTTCGGCGCTGGAATAGGGATTTCTTGGATTTCTCATAGGTCGCGGACCGTGCCACAGGGCCGACCGCGCCGCAATTGGCTCACGCGAGCGCGCGCTCCAGCACCTGTGCCACGTGTATCGCCTGTCGGTCGGCGCCGTCGGCGATCTGGTGCCGGCAGGAGGTACCGTCGGCCACCACCAGCGTTCCGGCATCGGCCTTGCGCACCGCCGGCAGCAGCGAGAGCTCCGCCATGGCGATCGAGGTCTCGTAGTGCTCGGCTTCGTAGCCGAAGCTGCCGGCCATGCCGCAGCAGCTCGACTCGATGGGCGTCACCGCAAGGCCGGGTACGAGCGAGAGCACTTCCTGCACGGCGCTCATCGCACCGAAAGCCTTCTGGTGGCAGTGGCCGTGGAGCAGCGCCTCCTTCTCCGACAGAGGCCGGAGCGCGAGATCGAGCCGCCCCGCCTTCTTCTCGCGCGCCAAGAACTCCTCGAACAGCATCGCGTGAGCCGCGACCAGCTCGGCATCCTCGCCGAGACCCAGCGCCAGGAATTCATCGCGCAGGGTGAACAGGCAGGACGGTTCAAGCCCGATGATCGGCACGCCCTTCTGGGCGAATGGCTTGAGTGCGTTCAGCGTGCGCAGCGCCTCACCCCTCGCCCGTTCCACCTGGCCGGTCGCCAGATAGGTGCGGCCACAGCACAGAGCCGGCGCGCCGAGGGTCGGCCAGGCGACCGCGACGCGATGGCCGGCGGCGGTCAGCACCCGGCGCGCGGCGTGCAAGATCTCGGGCTCGAAATTGTTCGAGAAGGTGTCGGCGAAGATCACGATGGTGGCGTCGCTCTCGTCGACCTCGGTGGTCGAGAGGAACGTGTCGCCCCGCCATTGCGGCAGGCGCCGCTGCTTGGCGAAGCCGAGATAGGACTGCACGAACCAGGCGGCGTTGAACAGCCACGGCAGCCGTCGTGCCCACGGCGCCATCGACGGCGTGGCGCCGATCAGCCGGTCGCGCCAGCTCAGCCCCTTCGCCATGCGGCGCGCCGCCTTCACCTCGATCTTCATGCGCGCCATGTCGACGCCGGTCGGACAGTCGCGCTTGCAGCCCTTGCAGCTGACGCAAAGGTCCATCGCGGCGGCGACCGCATCGGAGCGCAGGCCTTCGGATCCGAGCTGGCCGGACAAAGCGAGGCGCAGCGTGTTGGCCCGGCCGCGCGTCAGGTGCTTCTCGTCGCGCGTCACGCGGAAGGACGGGCACATGGTGCCAGCGTCGAACTTCCGGCAATGGCCGTTGTTGTTGCACATCTCCGCGGCCTTCGCGAAGCCGCCGGCGAGATCGCCGCCGGTGCCCGGCTCGGTCGAGATTTCCGTGACCGGATCGGTCTGGACGTTCCAGGCAGACCAATCGAGCGCCGGCTCGTACTTGATCGATTCGTATCCCGGCTTGAAGCGGAACAGCGAGCGATCGTCCATGCGCGAGGGCCGCACGATCTTGCCCGGGTTCATCATGTTCTCCGGGTCGAACAGGTCCTTGACCGTCTCGAACGCCTTTGTAAGGCGCGGCCCGAACTGCCAGGCCACCCATTCCGAGCGCACCAGCCCGTCGCCATGCTCGCCCGAGAAAGCGCCCTTGTACTCGCGCACCAGGGCCGAGGCCTCCTCGGCGATCGCGCGCATCTTCTCGGCGCCGTCGCGGCGCATGTCGAGGATCGGCCGGACATGAAGGGTGCCGACCGAGGCGTGGGCGTACCAGGTGCCGCGCGTGCCATGCTTGCCGAACACGTCGGTCAGGCGTTGCGTGTAGTCCGCTAGGTGCTCGAGCGGGACGGCGCAGTCCTCGATGAAGGAAACCGGCTTACCGTCGCCCTTCATCGACATCATGATGTTGAGGCCGGCCTTGCGGACTTCCCACAGCTCCGACTGCGGCTTCGGCTCGGGCATCTCCACGACGCTGCCGGGCAGGCCAAGATCGGCCATCAGCTCGACGAGGCGCGCGAGATCGCGCAGCTGGTCCTCGCGCTCCTCTCCCGCGAACTCGACCAGCAGGATGGCTTCGGGTCGGCCGATCAGCGCCCGCTCGATCACCGGCCTGAAAG
>CAZPOS010000124.1:0-520 GCA_964588065.1 uncultured Reyranella sp. | reverse complement strand
AGGGTCAGGGTCTGGACGGCGGTCACGGTCGCCTGCACCTCGGCCGAGTCGACCGGGTTGCCATCGAACGCCGCATGGGCTGCGGCCGTGTTCGTGACGGAGCCCGCGTCGAGCTCGGGCTGGCCGATCAGCGCACGCTCGATTACCGGCCGAAAGGCGGGATTGGCGCGCGCCAGCTCGATCATCGTGCGGTCGACCAGCTCGACCGCGGCCGGCTTCAGCTTCACGATGTGCTGGGCGCTGTCCATCGCCTTGTAGAAGCTGGGGAAGTTCACGACCCCCAGGGTCTTGTGCTTCGGCAGCGGCGCCAGGTTGAGCGTCAGCCGCTCGGTCACCGCCAGCGTGCCCTCGCTGCCGACCAGCAGGTGCGCGAGGTTCACCGAATTGTCGGTCGTGTATGGACGCTCAGACTGCGGGAAGAAGATGTCGAGATTGTACCCGCCGACCCGCCGCAGCACGTGCGGATACATGCGCTCGATCTCGGCGCGCTCGGCGAAGGCCAGTTCCGCCACCTTGTCGG
>CAZPOS010000123.1:0-15195 GCA_964588065.1 uncultured Reyranella sp. | reverse complement strand
AGTAAGCTGGACGACCGCAAACCAGGAAAAGGCGGCCCATCGGGCCGCCTTTTTCTTTGTCGATTCGTCACAGACGTCACGGACGCATTTTGCCATGGCGGTCGGGAGCTGACGCCTATAGTGGCAATGATTGCGGGAGCAGGATAATTGCTTTCGAAATGCGATATTCACGTGACGATCTGGTAGATTGACCCGAGCTCACCGGCCATGGCTTTCACGCTCCCGCAACAAAGTGCTCCGCGCCTCGACTTCTCAATGCTGCGTCGGGCGGCATTCGGGTTCGGAATTCTCTTCCTCCTCGTCGCGCCTGCCTCTCCTGACCCATTGGCCCTCGGCGTCGGTGCGTTCACGCCCTGGGTCATCCTTCGGCTGGTGGGCAAGCCCACCATGCCTCTGGCCATCGTCTACTATCTGCTTTCTCAATGGCTACAGGTGTTCGCTCGCGCCTTTCTCGCCCTCGTCGACGGCGAGCCGATGGCACAAAGCATATTCGGTCCATGGGTGGTCAACGCCTACTGGTACATGCTGGCATCCACGGTGACGCTGGCCGTTGCTTGCAGGCTCGTCCTGGGAGGCATTGCCCCGCCGACGCAGCAAAATTATTCGGCGCACCTGACTTGGCGTCCGATCGACGTCTTCCTGATCTACCTTGGGGCGAATGTGGTCGCCCAGCTGGGAGCCATGACGTTGGGGGGTGGGCTCTTCCAGTTCTTCGAATCGATAGCTCGGTTCAAGATCGTTGCCGCCTTCCTGTTGTTCACCGCGGTGATGCAGACGGGACGCGGGTGGGGCTTCCTGCTCGCGGTCGTCCTGATCGAAATCGGATCCGGGATGACCGGCTTGCTCGGCGACTTCCGGGGCGTCTTCGTTTTCCTGGGGACGGCGGCGCTGGCCGCGCAGATCAAGTGGACGCCCCGGACCAGTGCCACTGCGTTCTTGGCGGGCTTTGCTTTGGTGCTCTTGGCGCTGTTCTGGACCTCGGTGAAGACCGAGTACCGCGAGTACGCCACCGGCGGTTCGGAGTCGCAGGCCCTGCAGCTCTCCCTGTCAGACAGGGCAGAGTATATGCTCGGACGCGTCCTCAGGGTTGGCGATCTCAACTGGGCGCTGGCCTCCAAGGCCCTCCTCGAGCGGCTCGCCTACGTCGACATCACCGGTCTCGTCATCAACGTCGACCAAGCCGGTTCCGAGGCTTCTTCGATGCGGCAGTGGCGGGATGGGTTCAGTCACGTCCTGCGCCCCCGCTTTCTATTTCCCGACAAGGAGGCGCTGTCGGACACCGAGGTCTATCTTCGCCTGACCAAGGCCGACCTCCTCGAGAACATGCGCGGCGGGACGTCGATCAGCGTCGGCTATATGGCGGAGAACTACGTCGACTTGGGATTCCCCGGCATGCTTGCCGGCGTCTTTGCCGTCGGGTTGATCGTTGCCCTCGTCATTCGCTTCTTCTTTTCGTTCGATGTGCCGTGGATGGTGAGACAGGGGTCGGCGCTGGCCTATGTCTACGCGGTCTCGGCAAGCGGTTTGGAAGTGTCCCTTCCCAAACTGCTTGGAAGCTCCGTGACGTTTGCCGTCGCCTATGGGCTGATCCTGAAGTTCGCGTTCCCGATCGGGCAGCAATGGTTGGATAAGCGGGCGCGACAGGCCAGCCGCGAATCACTTCGAAGGGGCCCGACAGGATTTAGGCGGGGGCGTCCGCGCTAACCGTCTTCTCCCACCCGCAGGAGGTCAACGATGATGTCGGGCAACGACGCGGACGAGCGCTTCAGCCGTTCCCGCCAGACTGCGACCGGACGCTGACGGCAATCCCCCCTCCTCGAATGCGGCGATGATCGAGCCGTGGACATAGCTCTTGCGACACACGGTTGGTGTGTTGGCCAACTGGTCGGCGGCGGCTGCAATGGCTTGGCGAAGCAGAGCGCCCCGTGCGCGTTTGCTTGCTGCGGCGGGGGCACCGGCAAGAGCCTGCATCACCCCCGCGGAGGCCACCAGGGTACGGAAATCCTTGAGCGTGATGCGCACGCCGGACACGGCGCGGAGGTATGCGTTCACATCGGAGGCTCTGACCACATGCGGCGTCCCGTCAACCGCCCGGTACTGGAAAAGTCGACGGCCCGGCAGCTCCATTAGGCGCCTGAAGGTCCCTGCCAGAATACGATCGCGTACCTCCCGTGACACCAACTTCGCGCCCTTGCCCCGGAAGTGCAGGCGCACCAGATCGCCGTCGATCAGCACATTCGACTTGAGGAGGGTGGTCGCGCCTCGTGTTCCGTGGTCACGCGCATAGACATCACTGCCGGCCCGAAGCGCGGTTTTCGACACCAGATGAACGACGGCGGCAGCAACCTGCCGGACGTCAGCCTTTTCTGAGCGCAAGCACCGGCGTACCGCGCGCATGATCGCGGGCAGGGATTTTGCGAGGTTCTCCAGCCGTCGCGCCTTGAGACACTCGCGCACCTGTACCCACGCAGGATGATATCGGTATTGGAGCCGTCCGGCGGCATCCTCACCAACCGCCTGGAGATGCATCGATGGATCGGATGCATATCGCACATTCGAATAGGCAGGTGGCATGGCGAGCGACCTGAGGCGCGACAGCGTATCCGGATCCTTGATCGTCGAACCGTCGGCGCCCACGAAGCGGAAGCCTCTGCCGCAACGCTGACGGCGCAGGCGGAGCATTTCGGGCGATCCCCGCTTCAGCCCGAATTCACGCATCAGTCGCATCGTCGAGGAAGGCTGGGGCATCGCAAAAGAACGGCTGGTTCAACGCATCGTTGCGCGGCAACCCCCACGGCTCGGATCCGTTGCATTCGTGCTGCATTTACGAGGGGCGGAGAAACACCGATGGATGGGCACGGCGTACAGGCTTCGCATGAGGACGGACCCCAGAAAGGCTCGCTAACGCCTCTTGCCTCGAACGGACATGGCCTCCGGGGGCTGTCTCGTGTCACCGTGGATACTTACAACGAAGAGCTTCGAGACGAAGAAGGGTTCGTTGGTGACCGCGCGTCCGGCCGCGCTTTCAGCGCCATCCTCGACGATTGGCGTGAGCGCGTAACGGCCACATTGGATGAGGATCCGTTCGGCGACACGCCGACTGGTGCGATCTCGAAGGCCACTCTCGACAAGCTTCTCACCGGGAACGACACGGTCGCTGGCGGGCTCGTTCACAGTGCCATCGAAGAGTTCGCCCATGAGCTCGCGACCGTCATTCGCCGCTTCCTCCGTCTCGAACGGTGGCGTGGCACTCAGCGCATCGTCATCGGTGGCGGATTGAGCTCAAGTCACATCGGACAGCTGGCGATGGGCCGTGCCCAGATTCTGCTGGCAGGCGAGGGCACTGCCTTGGAAGTCCTACCGATCCGAAGCCATCCGGATGAAGCCGCGCTGATCGGAGCGGCCGAACTTGCACCGGATGGGGTGCTGGCCGGCCATGAAGCGATCGTTGCGGCCGACATCGGCGGTACGAACCTGAGAGTGGGCATCGTTCAGCTCCCGCAAAGGGGGAATTCGAAGGGAGCGGTCTGGAAGATGGAACATTGGTGCCATCGCAAAGATGGCCCTACGCGTGATCAGGCCGTGCGCCGGCTCGCAGAGATGACCGCTAGACTGGTAGAGCGATCAACGACGGCAAAGATCGGACTGGCGCCTTTCATGGGAATAGGCTGCCCCGGCCTCATCGATGAGCGGGGCGCGATCGTCAAAGGTGGACAGAACCTGCCGGGGAACTGGCAGGAAGACGGTTTCAACTTGGCGGTTGCCTTGTCCGGGCTATTGCCGGAGATCGGCGATCGCAAGCCAATCATCATCGTCCACAACGACGCCGTTGTTCAGGGACTGAGTGAAGTCGACACCATGAGCGACGTCGAACGATGGGGCGTACTCACCATCGGGACCGGGCTCGGCAATGCACGCTTCACCAATCGTCTGGCAGTCTAGCGGCGGTTACTTGAGTTCGCCGATGATGCGATGTGTCTTCTCCCGCAGCGCGCCGACGCATTCGCAGGCTCCTCGTTCCAGCCCGGCTCTGTCGAGGATCGTGATCTTGCCGCGTTGATACCGGATCAGGCCCGCCTGTTGCAGTCCATAGGCGATGAGACTGACGGTCGGACGGCGGACAGCGAGCATCTGGGCAAGAAAATCATGCGTGAGCCGTATCACGTCGTCGTCGATGCGATCACGGACCTGAACGATCCAACGGCACAGTCGGCGGTCCGCCGTATGAAGGGCGTTACAGGCCGCGGTCTGCTGCATCTGCGCGAGCGTCAGCTCGCTGCTCAGAAGGGCCATCTTCCGGAGGATCGGGCTCTGGCTCACGGCAGTGCGGAAATCCGCAACGGTCATCCGCCAGGCGGTCGCATCGATCTGCACGATCGCGCGCGTGCCGGCCGTGTGGTTTCCCAGAACCGAGAGCGATCCCAGGATCGCCTCTCGGCCGAGCGTCGCAGTCTCGATCTCCGCACCGTCCTGCATCATCGCAACCAGCGAGACCATGCCGCTTTCGAGAAAATAGACGTGCTCGATACGCTGCTCGGGCTCCTGCAGGATTGTGCCCTGCGGCATTCGGTGGAACGCCAGCAACGACCTCAGTTTGGTCTGCTCGGCGGCAGGCAGGACGGACAGGAATAGATTCTTCGGCTCGAAGACAGTTGCCACTTCAGTTTCCTCGTTCGCCGGGACACTGCGGTGACTCTGACGAGCAGCCTGTTGGTCGGGCTTCGGAACGTCTCGACTGTAGCCATGCGGTTGTTCGCCGGTCTGTTCCGTAACGAACGAAGGGGCGGTCGCGGGTCTGGTGGACATGAAAGACCTGTCTAGAAGGGCAAGGCTCGGCCGTGAGGCATCCTCCGGCCGAGACGGTCGCGTTTGACGGCGGACTCGCTCTCGGTCCGCGCCTTGGGGTCGTCTTCCGTCACGGCCGATTCGGCGTGCCGGCGGCCGAGGGCCGTTAGGCGGGGGCCCGTGGGGCCGTCGTGCAAAAGGCCGAGAAGTTCGAGACGCAGGCGATGGGATGAAGGAAGCGTAACGTTTTGGCCGACGGACAGCGCCCTGAGCAGACGCTGCTCTTCTGCGCTGATCCGCACTTGGGCGGTCGGCATGACTCACGGCTCCTCAAGTCCGGGTTGAAGGGGGACCGGCCCCTCAGGCACCGGCTGAGGATGCAACGGGTACCCTCACGGGGGGTTCCGGACCCGGACTACTCGCAGAGCGCTTTTGCGGCGGTCACCAGATGTCGAGTTCTTCCGCCTTGATCTGCAGGGCGAGATACTTCGAATAGATACGACACTGGGCGAAAGAGCCCCCTTGGAACCAGAGGCCCTGCTGTGCGGTGCGCATCCACATGTTGCGCAATTCTTGGGTAATCTCGTCGAATCCCCAAACCGGACCGATTCTCTGCGCGACCTCCGTTCCGAAGAGCTGCTCTACGAGGTGGTCCTGACCCTTGTAGCCGGTTGCCAGTACGATCAGGTCGGCGGGGCGCTCGCTGCCGTCCTTCATCACAAGCCCGGTGGCGCCGAAGTTGGCGATGTCGTCGTACTGGAGGAGCCCGATCTCCCCCTTTGCCACCAGATCGGACGCGCCGACGTTGAAATAGTATCCACCGCCGCGGCCCCGATACTTGAGCGGCCACCCGGTTCCGTCTTCCCCAAACTCCAGCCGGAAGCCGACTCTCTCGAGCGCCTCCAGCAAGGGCGCATCGTGGGCGCGAGCTTGGTCGGTGAGGAGGCGGTGCGCCTTCTTCATCACCCGAAGCGGAACCGAGGCATTGACGAGGTCGCGGTCCTCGAGTGTCGGCCCCTTGCCGTAGTAGATGCCGTCATAGAGCTGCGCGCCGGGCTCGACGTTGACGATCAGGGTCGGGCTCCGCTGGACGAGGGTGACATGGGCGCCGTTGCCGTGCAGATCCTGCGCGATATCGTGCGCGCTGGTGCCCGTGCCGAAGACATAGACCGAACGGCCCTTCCAGTCGGCGCCGCTCGCGAACCTGCTTGAATGGATGACCGTCCCCTCGAAGCGTTCGAGCGTGGGTATCTGAGGGATGTTGGGCGTGCCGCTCACGCTCGTTGCCATTACGATGTGCCGCGGATGCAGGGTGCGGTGAGCGCCGCCGGCCACGTCCATGTCGAGTTCGGCGGTCCAGCGCCTTTCCCCGGCGTTCCAGGTGGCGTGCTTGAAACTCGTGCTCGTCCAGAAGTCGATTTCCATCGTCTCGACATAGGATTCGAGCCAATTCGCGATCTTGTCCTTAGGAATGTACTTCGGCCAGGTCTTGGGAAAGGGGAGATAGGGAAAGTGGTTGGAGTGCTTCTGGTTGTGCAGCTTCAGCCCGTGATAGCGCTTGCGCCAGTTGTCCCCGATCCTGGCCATGCGGTCGACGACCAGCGCTTCGACACCCAGTGCCTTGAGGCGAGCCGCCGCGGTAATGCCGGCATGGCCTCCGCCCACGATCAGGACGGCGGGCTCACGATCAGAATAGCGCGACGATTCCCGGCGGCGGTCGAGCCAATTAGGTCCATGGAAGTCGCGATCGAAAGCGGGCTCCTCGGCCTTGGCCAGAACCGCCTCCTCGTCGTACCCATGCAAAGACTCGAGGGACGTCAGCAGAGTCCACGCTGTCGCCTCGCCGGCATGGCAGTCGGCGCGCTTCAGTCGCAGGACTCCGGCGCCGGTTCCGATTGCCGTCGTGAAGGTGAGGATGGCCTCGATGCAGGCCTCGCCTGCACGCTCGACGTCGCGGGGCGGGCAACGTTCGGAGTCGATGGCGAAATCCCTGGCGCCGCTTGCTGATGCAGCCTCGGCGAGTCGGCGGGCGATAGGGACGCGATCGCTGACGGTTTCGATTACACCCGTGAGCGCGATGATGTCGCGCCAGTCGGCGTCCGATCGAAAAAGCGCGGACAGTTGCTCTGGGTCGCGCACACGGAGCGCGGCATTCAGGTCGGCGAGCCACCCTGTGGCGATGAGTTCCGCATCACGGTCAAGTTCGACATCCATGCTCCAAACTTGTCGAATGCCGGACGGCCGCACAACCGGCCCGAGGCGGATTTCTCTGCAACGAATGAGATCGGCTTGACGTTGGTCGGCGGAGGATGGCCTTCAGCCTTTGGGTCATCCCTCTCCCCAAAGAACCTGATGCCCCGTTTCCGCAAGGAAGCGGGGCTTTTTTGCGCTCGCGCGCACCTCATGTGAGACTTCAGCCAGCTCTGGGGAGAGCGGGGGCATGAATGAGGCTAGCGGCGGTCGTGCGAGGCATGTGTCTCGTGCTGACGGGATGGGTGATCGCAGGGGCGAGCGCGTCCGCGGTGTCGGCCCAGCAATGGACCGAAATCACGGAAGGCGCGTTCAGGGTCGAGATGCCCGGGCCGCCGGAACGTTCGGTTCAGGAGTTGACGGTCACGGGTACGGGTGAAGTCGTCGAGCAGATCGAACTGACTGTCACGCTGGGCGGTACCGAGTACTTCTGCTCCCACACCCGATTTCGAAAGATGCCGGCTGATCTCACACCGACCCAGATGCTGCTGAATGGTCGTGACGGGCGGCCCGGGCGGCTGCTTGCCGATCGGCCGCTCAAGGTTTCCGGCGCTCCGGCGAGAGACTATGTCCACGAGGAAGATGGGTGGATCCTGGCCACCCGTGCGATCTATGCCGGCGATACGCTGTACCAACTCATCGTGGTTGGGCGCGCCGGCGTACAAACCGCCCCCGCCACGCGCCGCTTCTTCGCCTCTTTCGCCCTGGCGCCGCGTCCCCCTGTCTGAGCGAGAAGCGCGTTACGCGCTGACCCGGTCGAAGCGGTAAAGTCTTACGGTCAGGAGCAAGGCGCGGCCCAGCATGGCGCCGCCACAGCTCATGGCAACGAGGGCTGCACCCAGGCGAAAGGTCTCAAGGCTCTCGCTGCCCATGAAGGCACCTACGCATTCGACCGCGGCAGCGGCAGCGACGACGATCGCCACCGCCAGAAGAAGGAGCTTGGACCGGTGGGTGAGGTTGACCTGGGGGCGGTACATGTCGTGGCGGATTCCGATCCTCATGCCACGTATCGAACCGGCGATGAACCCGCCGCCGAGTGCTCCTCCGAACCAAGAGACCGCCGGTGGCGCACGTTCACCGAGCTGCAGAAGCGACAGGACGACCCCGACCAAAAGCGCCAGCAACGCCGGAGCGAACAGGCGCCACGTCGAAATATAACGCCGTCGTATCTCACGAAGGGCGAGATATATGCAACCAGCGGATGCTGCGATCAGCAGCAAATGGACCGAGTTCAGATTTTGAATCACAGGCCTAGCCTACACGCCGAGTGTGTCAGTCATGCGCGCGGGCGTCACGCCCCACGCATCGAAACCGGCTGTGGAAATGGGCCCTCGAGCGACAAGACGTCAACGGTTGTGTGGGCTTTTGCGCGGTATGCGCTCAACCGGATATCACATCAATTCTCAGTGGTATCTGCAAAGGGCCGGCGAACCTCTTGGCATCTGATTTCGTCGGGCGGAGCGGTGTTCCGAAAGCACGCCGAATTGCGCGTGTTGCCTGATATCGGAAGTCGTGGTTTGTTCCGCCCGAGTTCGGGGAGTGGAAACGAACCAATAGGGAGCTTCATCATGAAAAGACGTCAATTCATCGCCGCCGGCTCGGCCGCCGGCGCCATGGGCGTTGCTGGCCTGTCGCTGCCGGTCGCCGCGCAGACCCAGTTCTCGATCGCGACCGGCACCACGGGGGCGGTCTACTATCCGCTCGGCGGCGCGATGGCGAACATCCTGAGCAAGAAGGTCCCGGGCTGGGCCGTCACCGCCGAGGCCACGGCCGGTTCGGTCGCCAACATGCACATGATCCGGGATGGCAAGGCGCAGATGGCGCTGACCCAGTGCGACACCGCCTACGATGCCATCAAGGGGCTCGACAAGTTCAAGGACAAGCCCGTCGAGTCGCGTACGCTGGCGGTCGTTTATCCCAACCTCGTGCACTTCGTGACGATGGAAGGTACCGGCATCAACAAGCTTTCGGACATCAAGGGCAAGCGCATCTCGACCAGCGCGCCCGTGAGCGGCTCCGAGGTCATGGCGCTTCGCATCATCGAAGAACTCGGCCTGAAGCTCAGCGACATCAAGCGCGAGCGCCTGTCGCCGGCCGAGAGCACGAACGCCATGAAGGACGGCAAGCTCGATGGCTATTTCTTCAACGGTGGCCCCCCGGTCGCCGCGATCACCGATCTGGCGGCGACGCAGGGCATCAAGATCAAGCTGATCTCCACCGCCGATCTGGTGCCGGCGCTGAACAAGAAGTACGGTCCCGTTTTCGCCGCCAGCCAGATCCCGGCCAAGGCCTATCCCAACCAGGATGCGGCAGTGCCGGTGATCGCCATCTGGAACATCCTGGTCGTGCCGGCGTCGATGAGCGACGATCAGGCGTACACGATCACCAAGACCCTGTGGGAGAACCACGGGGACCTCGTCGCCACCCACAAGGCGTCGACCGACATGACGGCGGAGAACCAGAAGACGGCGAATTCGTCGGTCCCGTTCCATCCCGGTGCGATGAAGTACTTCGCCGAGAAGGGCATCAAGCTGTCGTAAAGACAGCGGTACTGGCGGGGCCCTCCGGAAAGAGAGGGCCCCGTTTCCATTTTGGGGATGGGAAGAACGATGACGGTCCAGGCCGAACTGCTGAGCGACGAGGAAAAGCGCAAGATCGAGGAGCTCGTCGAGCAGGAAGAAGGCGGCATCCACAAGTTCGTGGGCTGGTGGGGCAAGGTCCTCACCTTCATCGCCTTCACCATGACCATCTTCCATCTCTATGCGGCGGCGTCGACGGTCGACACCCAGTCGCTGCGCGAGATCCATGTCGCCTATGCACTGTCGCTGGTCTTCCTGCTGTTCCCGGCAGTGAAGAGCTGGCGAAATCGGGTCGCACCGTGGGACATTGCGGCGGCCGGCCTCGTGCTCGTCGTCATCTGGTACATGATGACCGGGGGAAGCTGGACGAGTTTTGCTGATGCGGACGACTTCCTCGATCGCTACGTCTCGCCGACCCAGACCGATCTGGTGATCGGCGGCATCCTGATCCTGCTCGTCCTGGAATCGACCCGCCGGGCGACGGGATGGATCATGCCGATTCTGTCGCTCGTGTTCCTCGCCTACGCGATGTGGGGCAACTATTTGCCGGCGCCATGGACGCACAAGGGCTACCCGCTCTCCGACCTGATCGCCGAAGAATACATGACCCTGAACGGGATTTTCGGATCGGCGATCGACGTTTCCGCCACCCTCATCATCCTGTTCACGATCTTCGGTGCCATCCTGCAGGCCTCCGGCGCGGGGCGGTTCTTCATCGACTTCTCCCTGCGTGCCATGAAGGGCCAGCCGAATGCGGCCGGTCGGGCGGTCGTCCTTTCGTCCTTCCTGCTGGGCGGTCCGTCGGGTTCGGGTGTTGCCACCACGGTGACCATCGGCACCGTGGCCTGGCCGATCATGAAGGAGGCGGGTTACGGCAAGTCGGCGGCCGGCGGCCTGCTGGCGGCGGGCGGCCTTGGAGCCATCTTGTCGCCGCCGGTGCTGGGAGCCGCCGCGTTCCTGATCGCCGAGTATCTCAAGATGTCCTATCTCGACATCGTGAGGATGGCGCTCATCCCCACCTGCCTCTACTACTTCGGCCTGCTGATGATGACCGAGATCGACTCGCGCAAGTATGGCCTGCGCGCGGTCGACCCCACGGTCGATCTGACGATGCAGCAGCTGATGACTCGATACGGCTTCCACTTCACGTCGCTGATCTCGGTGGTCGTGCTGATGGTGTGGGGCTTCTCGGCGACCTATGCCGTGTTCTGGTCGATCCTGCTCGCCATCCTGGTGAGCTACCTGCGCGCCGACACCGCTCTCTGGCCCGCCCGGTTGTTCCAGGCACTGGCCGACGGTTCGATACAGGCGTTGGGCGTCGCCGCGACATGCGCCTGTGCCGGCCTGATCGTCGGCGTCATCACCAAGACCGGCCTCGCTCTGAAATTCTCTTCGATCGTCATTGATCTGGCCGGCGGCTCCGTCTTCTGGACGGCGATGTACACGGCGCTGATCGTCTGGGTGGTCGGTCTCGCCGTGCCCGTGACGGCTTCCTACATCATGTGCGCGGTCATCGCGGCGCCTGCACTGATCAAGCTCGGCATCCCGGACTATGCCGCGCACATGTTCATCTTCTACTACGCGGTGCTCTCCGAAGTGTCGCCGCCGACGGCGCTCGCGCCCTTCGCCGCCGCCACCATCACGCGTGCCGATCCATACGTGACCACTCTCCAGAGCTGGAAGTATGCCCTGCCGGCCTTCCTCGTGCCCTTCATCTTCGTCCTCGATCCGATAGGAACCGGGCTGCTGCTGGAGACGCCGAAGAATATGAGCTGGCTGTGGATACCCTGGGTCACGCTGGGCGCTGCGGGCGGTATCGTCGCGCTGGCGGTGGCAGCACAGGGCCATCTCTGGCGACCGCTTGGCCTCGGTACCCGGGTCGTCTGCGGTCTGGCCGGCGTCGCGCTGACCTTCCCGGGGATCATCGACGACTGGGTGGGGGGCATGGTGGCGGCGCGCGCCATCGGACTGGCCATCCTCGCTGCCGCGCTCGTCTACGAATACAGGAGTCCGAGGCCCCGGCCAGCCTGACGCCGGCCGGGTCTACTGGAAGACCACCCGGGCTTCCCGACCCAGCATCTGGGGAATGCTCTGCGGATCGTCGGGCCGGATCTCGACCTCGAGCAGGCGCGCATTCGATTCACCGAGGTCTGCCTCCGACCTCTTGGTGCGCTTTACCGTCAGCGGCGTCCGGATGATCGTACCCATGTGCACGGTCCGGCTGCCCTGGAAGGTGAACTCGACCTTGCCGCCTGGTTTCAGGTTCCGGAGATGGATTTCGTCGACATCGGCGAAAATGCGGATCTGGCTGAGGTCGACGATCTTGGCGATGCCACGGAAATTGATGCGCTCGCCCTGGCGCGTGTAGATGTCGACCACGACACCGTCCAACGGGGAGCGGACCATCGCGAGTTCGCGCTCGATCTTGGCTCCATCCAGCCTGGCCTCATAGATGGCAATGTCGGCCTCGATCTGGGCGAGGTCAGCCTTCAGGACCTCCTTCTGGAACCTGAGCTTGGCTTCCTCGCGCTCCAGCGTCTGCTGCGAGAGGGTGGACTGAAGCTGCTTCTGGTCAGGGGGGGTGCTTGAACGCGAGAGTTCGAGATCCTTCAGCCGGCTCTCGTCCGACGCCGACTTCACCGACACTTCCTGAAGCGCGATCTCGGCCGTCCGGTACCCCGAGATCATCGTTTCGCGCTTTCGCTTCGCCTTGGCGATCTCGGCTTCGATCCGGCGCACTTCGACGTCCGCGGCGGCGTAGTTGTTGAGCACGGCGATGACTTCTCCGCGCTTCACGGTCTGGCCGTTCTGGATTTTCAGTTCGGTGAGCACGGAGCCACCCACCGGATCGCCCGCGATCACGGCCGTACCCATCGGCGCATCGGTGTAGCCCCGCGAGATCAGCGGACCGTTCACTTCCGATCGGTTCTGCGCGCTGCCCACCTGCAACTCAGGCAAGCCGAAGACTCCGGCCGCGGCGATCACAACGATCGCCAACGCACCGAATAGAACGCCGACCCATGCAAATTTACCGCTTTGCGCCATCGCGGACCGCTTTCACCATCCACCCGAGATGGGCCTCTCGCTCCCTGCACGTCAAGGAGGAAGCGCTGGTGCTGCCGGACAGGATTGAACTGTCGACCTCCCCCTTACCAAGGGCGGCAACAATCCAGCAGTATCAGCGGGTTAGGGGTTTAGCTCCCCGGCTTTCCCGAGCGCAAGGGTTTTCCACCGATTCGCACAGCCGGTGCGGTGTCGGCGGGGTCGACCACCACGTAGCGCAGCGTCGTGTTGATGCTGGCGTGGCTGACGTAGAACTGGGCCGCCTTGACGTTGCCGGTCGCCTGGGTCACCGCCGTCACCACGGCGCGCCGGCTCTCGTGCGGCCGCCAGGAGACATCCGGCGGCGCGATGCGGTCGATGGCCTGGTAGACCTGGGAGCGGTGGCGCCAGGGAAAGACCGTGCCCTGGTCGCGCGCCGGCATGGCGGCCAGGACCGAGACGGCCGCCGGCGACAGGTCGAATTCGACCCATCGGGTCGGCTTGCTCAGCAGGATCTTCGCGCGCCCAGCCTGCAGATCGATGTTTTCCCAACGCCAGCGCAGCCATTCCGAGATCCGGTAGCCGCGCTCGTGTACCAGGACGAGGAGGGCCTTGCGCGCCTTCAGGCTGGCCAGCTGGCGCCGGTAGTTGAGCTGGCGCCGGCCGACCGGCGCGAGGGTCGTCAGGGCCTCGTCGATCGCCAGCAGAAGGCGGGCAACGGTCTCGTCCTTGGCCGCCCGCCGCGGCATCGACGGGATCTCTCCGGCCTCGGGCTTTACCGCCTCGATCTCGATCGCCGGGCGCCAGTGGGCCTTGGCGGCGAACCGCAGGATCGAGCGCAGGGGCGTCGTCAGCTCGCGATTGATGGTCGGCGTGCCGGGCGGCGGAAACGCCTGCCGGCCCTCGCTGCGCGCCCGCGCGTTCTGGAGCGCCCGCAGGCGGCGGTACTTGGTCGCGGCCTGCGTCAGATGGCTCTGGTTCACGTGCGCCACGTCCAGCGTGGGGCCGATCAGACGCACGATCCTGTCGACGCGCTCCCGCTCGATCTCCGACTTCGCCCGGGCTTCCTTGTAGTGCCGGGCCGCCGTCTCGAGGGTTACGCCCTGCGCCCCCGCGGCAGGAGGGGTACGACGGTCCCATTGCTCAAAGAACCGCCGTACGTGCGCTTGAGCGCCCGATTGATGTCGCGAGTCCGTGACGAGCTCGGTCCAGCTCCCATCGGGCTTCTGGCCGCGCCAGGCGATGTTGGCGTTTCCCTTTCGGGTTCCGGGCTCGTACCAGGTGCCGGGCTGGCCGGCGATCTTGTAGGGCATCGACGCAGGGCCTCCCGGACCCGCAGGACATCGGCCGACGTTAGGCGGGCGCCCGGCCCCCTGCCAATGGGATTCACGTGGGCGGCCGCGACGGCCCGCTGCACGGTGCGGACCGAAACCCCGTAGTGCCGGGCCAACGCCTCGACCGAGATCTCGTCAGCCAAGGGCGGGGCCGTCATGGCGCCCCGCCGGCGCTCGGGCCGGCCGCTTCTTCGATCAGCGCGTAAAGGTGCGGATAGAGCGCCCGGACGTCCGCGAGGTCGGGCGTCCGGCGTCGCCCGGAGACCGTCTCGGCGACCTCCTGGATCAGATCGTGCAGGCGCGGGTAGCGCCGGCGGATCCGCTCGAGGTAGCGGCCATTGTCCTCGCGCCAGCGGTCGACCTCGGCCGGGCCCGTGGCGAAGGCGAGGGTCGCCACGGCCAGCAGGCTCCACCGAACGGCGTTCGCTTCGGCCGGGTTCATGCCGAGGCTGGGACCGGCATGAGCGGCGCGCCCTGGCCGACGATCTCAGCCAGTTTCTCCGGATCGTTCGTCTGCGGCTGGATCGCCATGACCAGGACCACGCACTCGACGCCGTTCTCGGCGATGCCCTTCCAGACACGGCTGGGGACGAACTCGGCGCCGGCCTTGAAGGCTGCCACGCCAATCTCGATGAAATCGTTCGTCGGCTCGATCGTGATCTTCATGACGTGCTCCCTCAGGCGACCCGCATCGCCATGACGATCTGCAGCTCGCCGTCCTTCGGGTCGGTCGAACGCCGCAGCACGATCGGCCCGCCGGTGGTGAACTCGACATCGATGTCGGGACAGGCCAGAGCGTCGAGCGCGGCCGTCATGTAGCTGCTGTTGAAGCCGGTGAAGGACGGCGTGCCGCTCACCTGTACCTCGATCTCGTCGCTGATCTCGCCGGCGTCGACGACCTTGCGGCTCAGCTCGGCGCTGCCCTGGTGGAGTTTCAGGCCGACGCCGCTGGTTCCGTCCCCGATGGTGGCGCAGCGCGCGACGGCGCCGGCGAAGGCCACCCGGCCGGTGCTGAACCGGCATTCGTTGTCCCGCGGGATGACGCGGTCGTAATCGGGGAAGGTGCCGTCGACCAGCCGGGTGTTGAATTCGACGTCGCCGTGCGCCACCTGCAGCCAGCTTTCCGAGATCTCGAGCGTGAGCTCGTCCTGCTTCGCCTCGGTGGCGATGCGCAGCAGCTCGGGCGTCGACTGCCGCGGCAGGAT
>CAZPOS010000122.1:0-15343 GCA_964588065.1 uncultured Reyranella sp. | reverse complement strand
TCGTCGATCTGCTTGAACGGGTCGGTTTCGGCGACCTTCTTGGGCATCATGAAGGGCACGGTGGAGGACGGCTTGCCCAGCGCGTCGAGGACGAGGCCGAACGGCTCCTTGAAGACGATCTGGAAGGTCTTGGCATCGATGGCCTTCATCGTGCCGACGGAGGCCATCATCTGCTGTCCCAGCGAATCGCGGGCCCCCCAGCGCTTGATCGAGGCGACGCAGTCCTCGGCGGTGACCGGCTGGCCGTCATGCCATTCCAGGCCGTCGCGCAGGGTGAAGGTCCAGGTCAGCTTGTCGGCCGACACGTCGTACTTATCGACCATCTGCGGCTGGATGCGCGCTTCGGCATCCTGGGCGAACAGCGTGTCGTAGATCATGTAGCCGTGGTTTCGGGTGATGAAGGCGGTCGTCCAGATCGGGTCTAGGACCTTCAGATCGGAATGGGCGACCATCTTCAGGGTCTGTGCCGAAACCGGCGCTGCGACCGCCGCCGCCACCGTCGACAAGGCCAGGCAGGCCGCGACCTGTCGAAATTTTCGCATAACGTGCATGATTTATCGTTCCCTTGTCCAACCCCCAACTTCACACAAACTGCCACGGGCCGGACGCGGAATAAAGCAGTGTCGATGTCTACGGGGGCTCGCGAGCCGACCCATTCCGCACAAAATGGAAGGGGACCTTCGCCTGCCCGGCGAAGGTCCCCCGATCGACAGTCGCTGGCTGCGATGCCGTTACTTCTTGGTGATGTTCCACATCACCGGCACGGGGCCGGGCAGCCAGCCGCTGATGCGGTCCTTGCGGTAGGCGCCGAACGCCTTGTACTGGCCGAGCACGATGTAGGTGGCCTGGTCCATCACCCGGTCGGAGACGGCCATGGCGATCTCCTTCCGCTTGGCCGGGTCGACCTCCTTGGCGTAGGACGCGCGAAGCTTCTCCATCTCGGGATCGCACGGCCAGCCGAACCAGGCCTTCTCGCAGGCACCGCTGGTGAAGGAGTTGCCGGCCGGACTCTCGGTCCCGACCGTGACGGTGGTCGTGTAGAAGATGTTCCATCCGCCCTGTGCCGGCGGATCCTTCTTGGCGCGGCGGGTCACAACCGTCTGCCAGTCCATCGATTGCAGATCGACCTTGAAGCCCACCTTCTCGAGCGCCTGCTTGCCGACCGGCGGAAGCTGGTTGGCGGAAAGCAGGTCGGTCGCGTGCATCATGACGATCGGTGTGCCGTCATATCCGCTCTCCTTCAGGAGCTGGCGGGCCTTCTCAAGGTCGGGCTTGACCAGCAGGTTGCCGTAGCTCTTCTCGTAGGGCGAGCCGCACACCAGCGGCGCGTTGCACACCCGGTAGATTTCCGGGTCGCCGATCTGGGCGCGCAGGAAATCCTCCTGGGCGATCGCATACATCGCCGCCTGCCGCGCCTTCAAATTGTTGAACGGCGGCTGCAGGTGATTGAAGCGCATGATGATCTGGCTGCCCTGCGCGTTCCAGCCGTAGAGCTCGATGTTCTTTTCGGCCTTCAACAGGGGGAAGAGGTCGGGCACGGGAATTTCGATCAGGTCGATTTCACCCTGGACCAGGGCATTGACCGCCGTGCTCGGGTCCGAGATCGCCAGCCATTCCAGGCGATCGATCTTCACCACCTTGCCGCCGGCCAGCATCGACGGCGGTTCGGCGCGCGGCTTGTACTTGGTGTTCTTGACGTAGACGACCTTCTCGCCGGGCTTCCATTCGTCCTTCTTGAAGATGAAGGGGCCGGAACCGGTATAGTCGTCGATCTGCTTGAACGGGTCGGTTTCGGCGACCTTCTTGGGCATCATGAAGGTGGAGGGCTTGCCCAGCGCCTCGAGGACGAGGCCGAACGGCTCCTTGAGCACGATCTCGAAGGTCTTGGCATCGATTGCCTTCATCGTGGCGAGGGCGGCCGTCATCTGTTGACCGATCGGGTCTCGGACCGCCCAGCGCTTGATCGAGGCGACGCAGTCCTCGGCGGTGACCGGCTGGCCGTCGTGCCATGCCAGGCCGTCGCGCAGGGTGAAGGTCCAGGTCAGCTTGTCGGCCGAGGCTTCGTATTTGTCGACCATCTGCGGCTGGATGCGCAGGTCTGCATCCTGGGCGAACAGCGTGTCGTAGATCATGTAGCCGTGGTTTCGGGTGATGAAGGCGCTCGTCCAGACCGGGTCCAGGACCTTCAGATCGGAATGGGCGACCATCTTCAGGGTCTGCGCCGAGGCCGGGGCCGCGATCGCCGCCGCTGCCGTCGACAAGGCCAGACAGGCCGCGATCTGTCGCCATCTCCGCATAACGTGCATGATTTACTCTTTCCCTTCTCCAATACTCAACTCACACCAGCTCCACGAGCCCGCGAGGAACAAAGCAATGTCGATGCCGACCATCTTCGTGTCCCACGGAGCGCCGACGCTCATCCTGAGCGATGCGCCCGCGCGCACATTCCTGGCGGGCCTCGGCCAGCAAATTCCGCGCCCGACGGCAATTGTCGCCGTGTCGGCCCACTGGGATACCGACGTGCCGGCGGTATCGCTGGCCCGCCGGCCGGACACGATCCACGACTTCTACGGATTTCCCGATGCGCTCTACAAGCTGCGCTATGACGCGCCTGGTGCACCGGCGCTTGCCGAGAAGGTGGCCAAGCTTACAGGCGCCGCGCACGATCATCATCGCGGCCTCGATCATGGCGCCTGGGTGCCGGCTATGCTGGGCTGGCCGGAGGCCGACATTCCGATCTTCCAGCTGTCGGTGCAGCCGGCGCTCGGCCCGGCACACCACCTCGCTCTTGGACGGAAGCTCGCGTCGCTGCGCGAGGAGGGGGTGCTCGTCATGGGCAGCGGCAGCGCCATCCACAATCTGCGCGCCCTGGTGCGCCGCGACGACGCCTCCGAGCCCGAGCCCTGGGCGCAGGCTTTCGACGACTGGCTGGCCGATACGCTGGAGAAGGGTGACGAGGTTTCGCTCGCCGACTACCGAGCCCGTGCCCCCTATGCTCGGGAGGCCCATCCGACCGACGAGCACTTCTTGCCGTTGCACGTCGCCTACGGCGCCGCTGGCGAGGGCGCCCGGGGCAGGGCGCTTCATCGCAGCTTCACCTTGGGCAATCTCTCGATGGCTGCTTACGCGTTCGGTTAGGGGATCGCCCCGCCTCACGTCATGAGGTCGTAGTCGCGCGCCGCCTGAGCGGCGTCCAGGACCGCGGTCCATTCGGCGATGGCGCCGGCATCCTTGGCGACGATGTTGGCCAAGGTCAGTTCCGCGAGCGACACGTTGGTCAGCGTGTACGTCTGATTGTTGCCGGCGATGGTGATGACGGTCGAGCCGTTCGATTCGGCGATGGAGAAACCGTCCTTGGCCATCCAGCTGAAGTTGAGCGTGTCGAGGGCGGTGTCGAAATCGATCGTCTTGTTGGTGCCCCAGGCCCAGGTGATCGCGAAGGTGTCGGCCTCGCCGTTACCCATATGCCCCTCATCCGGTGCGCGATCGTCGTTGACGATGGTGCCGACGGCGATCGCGTCGGCGATGGTGGCGCCGCTGGCATTGGAAAGCGTGACGGAGAATGTCTCGTCCCCCTCGAACACGGCGTCGCCGCTGATATCCACGTGCACTGTCTTCGAGGTCTCGCCTGCGGCGAAGGTCAGGGTGCCGGTGGAGGTTACATAGTCGGAGCCGGCGGCCGCCGTGTCGTTTGCGGTGGCATAGGCTACCGTCACCGGCCCCGTGGCTGCCTTGTCGAGCGTCACCACGAACATGAAATGGGCATGGTCGCCGTTGCCCTCCGCCATCGAGAGATCCGCGATCGACAGGGCCGGCAAGGCCGGCGTGCCGTCGTCATCGATAATGGTGGCGATGGCGGTGCCGTCGGCGATCGTGGCGCCGACGGCGTTGGAGAGCTTGACCTTGAAGGTCTCGTTGGCCTCGACGAGCAGGTCGCCCTTGATGTCCACATGGATCGTCTTGGAGGTCTCGCCGGCGGCGAAGGTGACGGTGCTGCTGGACGCGACATAATCCTTGCCGGCCTTGGCCGTGCCGTTTGCGGTGGAGTAGACCACGGTCACCGGCTCCGTCGCGGCCCGGTCGAGGCTCACCACGAACATGAAATGGGCATGGTCGCCATTGCCTTCAGTCATCGTAAGGTCGGCGATCGAGAGGGTGGGCGCGCGGTCGTCGTCGATGATGGTGCCGGTGGCGGTGCCATCGGCGATCGTGGCGCCTGTGGGGCTGGAGAGGTTGACCGTGAAGGCCTCGTTCTTCTCGGCCAGCGTGTCGTCCTTGATGTCGACATGGACCGTCTTGGAAGTCTCTCCGGCGGCGAAGGTGACGGTGCCGCTGGACGCCACATAGTCCTTGCCGGCCTTGGCCGTGCCGTTTGCGGTGGAATGGGCCACGCTCACAGGGCCGTCGGCGGGCTTGTCGAGCGTCACGACGAACATGAAATGGGCATGGCCGCCATTGCGCTCCGCCACCGAGAGATCGGCGATGGAGAGCGCGGGAATCTTGACGTCATCAGTCTCGGTCACGCCGTCGGTCGCGCCGGATGCGCCCGCCACGGTCCCTCCGCCGGCGATCGGCAGATTGAAGTCGACGATCTCGCCGTTCGAGGCCTGGCCGATGCCGAGCTTGCCGGCGAGATCGTCCTCGCGCACCTGGGTGAAGGTGAACTCGAAATTGGCGGCGGAGAGGTCGGCGCGGCTGACGCCGAGCAGGATGAGCTTTTGGCTCGTGCTCAGATCGGCGATGACCACGCCTTCGCTGCTGTCGGTCATCGAGAGGTTTTCGCGGCTGCCATAGAACTTGAAGCTCACCACGTCGGTGGCGGGATCGAAGGCGACCCGGTCCACCTGGCCGACTTCATGGGAGCGCATATAGACGGTGTCGGCCGAGAGCACCGGTCCGTTCTCCCAGGCCAGCGCGCCGCTCAGCGCCTCGCGCAGATGATTGTTGTCGATGTACTCGAAATTCTCCACCGAGAGGTCGGCAAGGCGGACGCCTTGCACGATGACCGTTTCGCCGCTCCACGGACTCATGAACCCGAAGCCCTGCGGCGTGTCGATGATGATGAAAGAATGGATGTTGGCGTTGCCGAGGTCGATGCGGTCCGTCGCCGGATTGAAGCCGACGATGTCGGCGCCGCTTACCGAGTTGACCAGCCAGACCTTGCCGGTGCCGGTGCCTGGATCCTCCTGCGCGTCGTCGTCGGTGATCTGCCCCACCGCCGTGGCGTCGGCGATGGTCGCGCCGGTCGCGCCGGAAAGGGTGAGCGCTAAGGTTTCATTCGCTTCCGCCGTGGTGTCGCCGTTGACCACCACATGCACCATCTTCGAGGTCTCGCCGGCCGCGAAGGTCAGCGTGCCGGTGAGCGCTTCATAGTCTGACCCTGCGCTCGCCGTGCCGTTGGCGGTCGCGTAGTTCACGGTCACCGGTCCCGTTGCGGCCTTGTCGAGGGTGACCACGAACATCAGCTCGGCGGTACCCGAAGCGCCTTCGCGCATCGCCACATCGGCGACCGAAAGCGCCGGCAACGCGGGCGCGGCATCGTCGTTGGTCAGGGTGCCCGTCGCCGAGCCATCGCCGAGGGTCGCGCCGGTGGCGTCGGCGAGGCGGACGGTGAAGGTTTCGTTGCCCTCCACCGCCGTGTCGCCCTTGACTGTCACCTGGAGTGTCTTCGACGTCTCGCCCGGCGCGAAGCTGAGAGTGCCGCTCGCAGCGACGTAGTCGCTGCCGGCCGTGGCCGTGCCGTCGGCCGTGAAATAGGCGACGGTGACCGTGCCGGCCGCGGCCGCGGACAGGGTCACGGTGAAGGTCATGAGCCTGGTGCCGGCGTTGCCCTCCTGCACCGACATGTCGGCGATCGACAGGCTGGGTACCGACGGTTCCGCCCCGTCCAGGGCCGCGTCCCATTTCTGGATCGCCCCAGCGTCCTTCGCGCGGATATTGGCCATGCTCAGCTTGGCAAGCGTCACGCCGTCGAGACTGTACGTTTGGTTGTTCCGGGTGATGGTGATGACCACCGAGCCGCCGACTTCGGCAATGGAGAAATCGTCCTTCTGGAACCAGCCGAAATCGAGCACATCGAGGTCCGGGTCGAAGGCGAGGACCGTGCTGGTACCCCACATCCAGCTGATGGTGGTCACCGTGGCCGCGCCGTCGCCGCCGGTCTCTCCTCCGGTGGAGCCGCCCGTGGAACCGCCATCCGCCTGGGTGCCGTCCCAACCCGCATAGTTGGCGACCGCGCCATCGTTGTCGAAGTCGTCGTGCCAGAGTTCCTCAGCCATCGCGAGGGTCTTGCCCGTCTCCTGCGCGGCGACGAGGGTCGAGTAGCTCGGCGTGTCGTAGCCGCCGAATTGCTGGATGTATTTGAGGATCGAGGTGCCGTATTCGTCGGCCGAGGCATTGCCCTTGGTGAGAAGGTTCAACGTGCCCCACGCCCCGCGCAGGTGGGCGGCGGCCAGAATGCCGGTGAGGGTGAGCGTGACGGTGACGCTCTGCCCGTTGGTGTCCACATAGGTACGCTGGGTGCCGATCAGCGCATCGAGGCTGGCGCCCTTGGCCTCGAGCCCGCTCTCGATGACGTTGAGATTGTAGCCGAAGGCATCGAGGATGATGGCTTCCTGGATGTCGGTCTTGAGCGTTTCGAAGCTGTCGACGCCGTTCTTGCCGGTGAAGCGGCCGGTCCACAGGTTGCCGGTATTGTCCAGATAGTAGCCGAGGTCGATCAGCAGCGGCTCGCCGAACTGGTAGCCAACGAAACCCAGCGAATTTACCGAGGTGTACTGCATGTCACGCCACGAAAGGTCGCCGGCCTCATAGGCGTTCCAGTTGGCATCGCCCACCCAGCTCCGGATCTGCGCCTCGGTGATCTGCCCCGAGAGATAGCGGTCGTAGTCGACACCCGATTCGAACGCCCTCAGAGCGTTCAGAAAATCCGTGAACGTCCCGTTCGACATGACTCGCCCCTCCGACGCCAGCTCAGATACCGACCTCTCGATGTCGTCGATATCCATACGCGGTACCGCAATACCATAACGGTTCGATGTCGGACCGTCCCAGGCCCGCAATCAAGCCGTGACATTCGAGTGATGATCGCGTCGGACTGCTGGAGGGGCGTGCTCCAACAAACGGGGCCGCTTGCGCATCATTGATCTTCCCCACCATCTCCGATATCAGATTGCGAACCATTCGCATTACCAAGGTATCTGGTGCAGCCGGCGGAAACGCTCGCCCTCTACAGGGAAAATCGCGACGAGCTGCTGAAATATGCGGTGCGGATCGTGCGCGACCGGGCGAGCGCGGAGGACATCGTCCAGGAAGCCTGGCTGCGCTTTTCCGATCGGCTGCAGCAGGGTGGCGAGGTCAGCCAGCCGCTCAGCTACCTCTATACGATCGTCCGCAACCTCGCCCTCAATCTCGTGCGACGCGCGGCCATGCAGGGCAAGGTCGTCGTGGCGGTGCCGGAGGTCGAGAACGTCATTCACGACGCGCCGACGGCCGAGCAGGTCCTCTATTACAAGGACGAGTTGCGGGTCATGGCCAATGCCATCGCCGAGCTGCCCGAGCGCACCCGGATCGCCTTCCGCCTGTACAAGATCGAAGGCCGGCCGCTACACGAGATTGCGGCGCGGCTCGACATCTCGGTGCCGCGCGTGCACCAGCTCGTGAAGGAAGCGGGCCTGCATGCGGCGCGGCGTCTGCTGGGTGACGAGCGCTCGCCGAAATAAATTCTCCGATCGCCTTAAACCCGCGGCGCGGCCTTGATCTATCAAAGGGGGAGCGCGTCTTGCGATCCCGCCGCGTGAACCCAGGACGTCCTTGAGCCAAGTCGACCCCCCAGAGCAGACGCCCCGAGAGCAGGCCATGGACTGGCTGCTGCGGCTGGAAGCGCATCCGGACGACCGCTCGGTGCGGACGGAGTTCGAGGCATGGCTTGGCCGTCCGGCGAACGAGGCCGCGTTCGACGAGATGAAGCAGGTCTGGTCGAGGCTCGACGGCCTCGCGGCCCCAGCCGGCGAGCCGGACGCCGAGGCACCGCCCTCGACGCCGGCCATGGCAGCGACCCGATCCACACGCCCAAGCCTGCTGCGCCGGTCTCTCGCGCTGGCCGCCATCGTGCTGATCGCCTGCGCCACCGTGCTCTCCTATCCGGCGCTGCGACTGCAGATCAAGGCCGACCATCTCACCGGCACGGCCGAGACGCGCACGCTCAGGCTCGAGGATGGCAGCCTCGCGACGCTCGACGCGCAGAGTGCCATATCCGTCAACTATACGGAGCGGCAGCGCGAGATCGTGCTGCTGGAAGGCAACGCCTTCTTCGAGGTCGTGCCTTCGACCGAGCGGCCCTTCGTGGTGCGCGCGGGCGATGTCGCGGTGACCGTAGTCGGCACCGCCTTCGCCGTGCAGACCAACCGGCGGCAGGTCTCGGTGTCGGTCCAGTCCGGGATCGTGCGTGTCGCCAGCACGGCAGGTGCGCCGCCGGCGACGCTGACACGCGGCGAGCGCCTGACGATCGATCGCACGACGCGGCACGACGTGCGTAGCGAAGTACCGACAGAGGACATCGCGGCATGGCGCGATGGACGCCTGGTGGTGCACGACATGCCGTTGCGCGCGGTGGCCGACGAACTCGGCCGCTACCACAGCGGCCTGATCGTGTTCCAGGATTCGGCGATGGCAGACCGGCTCGTCAACGGCGTGTTCAACCTGCGGCGCCCGGTTGAGGCGCTCTCGGCGGCTGTCGACACCCAGAACGGCCGTATCCACTCGGTCACGCCGTACTTCATGCTCGTCTCCGGCAACAGGCGCTGAACTTTTTGACAGTTGCGCCTTAATTGAACCGCTGCCGCTTTGTCCTGACAGGTAGGGGCGGATGCATCGTTCGCCCCGTGGTCTTCCGTGAACCCGCCGGCACGGATCCCGGGGGAGTGTCCAGAGTGAGCAAGGCAAAGCGTACCGTTTCCGGCAAGGTCGTCCTCTTCACGGCGCTCATGGGAGGCGCGGCCGCGCTCGCCGCCGGCGGGGCCCGCGAGGCCGTCGCGCAAGCGGTACCGGAGAGCAACGAGCAACAGGCACAGGCTGGCGCCACCCCGCTCGCCTTCAACATTCCGGCACAGCCGCTCGCGCAGGCGCTGACGCAGTTCGGTCGACAGTCGGGCCTGCAGGTCGCGGTCGATGCCGCCGCCGTCGCGGGCAAGTCGACCGGTGGCGTGTCGGGCACGATGAGCTCCCAAAGCGCGTTGCAGCAGCTTCTGGCGGGGACAGGCGTGACCTTCCGTTTCACGTCGCCGAGCGCCGTCAGTGTCGTTGCGGTCGCGCCAGGCTCGTCCGGCGCTTTGCAGCTAGATCCCGTGCAAGTGCAGGGCAACGTCGTGCCACAGCAGGCAGAGATCGGCAGACTGGCGCCGCCTTTCGCCGGCGGTGAGGTGGCGACGGGCGGGCGCGTCGGCGTGCTCGGCGAGCGCGACTACATGAACACGCCATTCAGCACGACGGCCTATACGCAGAAATACATCCAGGACAATCAGGCGCTGACGCTGAACGAAGCGGTCGCCGACGATCCGACGATCCGCGCGCTCTACGGCCAGGGCTCCTACGACGACGGGCTCATGATCCGCGGCTTCTTCCTCGGCGCCAACGACATGTCGTTCAACGGGCTGTACGGGCTCAATCCGCTGAACTCGATCAACCTGCTGGGCATCGAGCGCATCGAGGTGTTCCGTGGGCCGAGCGCGCTGCTGTCGGGCATGGCGCCGAGCGGCGCGATCGGCGGCACGATCAACCTCGTGCCGAAGCGCGCGACCGACGCGCCGATCACACAGGCGACCGCGCGTTACGCATCGGCCGGCCAGGTCGGTGGCCAGGTCGATTTCGGCCGCCGCTTCGGCCCGGACAACGCCCTCGGCCTGCGCATCAATGCAGGCTACTCGGGCGGCAACACGCCGGTCGACGGCCAGTCGGATTCGTTGCTCGGCGTCACCGTAGGCTTCGACTTCCGGAGCGAACGCACGCGCCTCGATGCCGACTTCGGCTACCAGAACAGGAACGTTATCGCGCCGCAGGGCGGCACGGACCTGATGCCGGGCCTGCGAGTTCCCGCCGCCCCCAACGGCACGCTGAACCACTATCAGCCTTGGGGCTTCTACGCGACGAACGATACCTACGGCGACCTGCGCTTCGAGCACGATATCCTGTCCAACCTGACCGGCTACGTGAAGGTGGGCGGAAGGAGGTCGAACGGTTCGTCGCTGCTCGACTTCCCGACGATCATGAATGCCTCGGGCGCGACCATGTCGTTCCCGCTGCGGTGGTTGAGCTTCAACGAGTCGCTGTCGGCGGAGGCGGGCCTGCGGGGACGCTTCGAGACCGGCTTCCTGAAGCACGAGGCCGTGGTCAGCGGCTCCTGGCTTTCGATCTCTAGCGGCGCTTCGATCGGCGTCACGCCGATGGTGACATCCAACATCTATGCGCCGGTCAACCAGCCGGTGCCGAACCTTCCGGTCCCCGGCAATGTGCCGCTGACCTCGCAGAATGTCCTGTCCAGCATCAGCCTGATCGACGCGATGTCGGCCTGGGATGAGCGGGTGCAGCTCATCGGCGGCGTGCGCGTGCAGAGCGTGCAGACGTCGAACTGGAGCGGCGTCACCGGCCTGCCGACGCCGGGCTACAGCCAGAGCGCGGTGACGCCGTCGGTGAGCCTGGTCGTCCGGCCGTGGAAGGAGTTCGCCCTCTACGGCAACTTCATCCAGGCGCTGGAGCAGGGGCCGACCGCCGGTGCCGGCACGCTGAACGCTGGCCAGGCCTTCGCGCCCTTCGTATCCACGCAGTTCGAGGTCGGCGCGAAGCTCGACCTCGGCAATTTCGGCGCGACGCTATCGGCCTTCCAGATCACGCGGCCCAGCTCCTTCATCAATCCGGCCACGAACATGCTCGTGGTCGACGGCCAGCAGCGCAACCAGGGCATCGAGTTCACGATGTTCGGCGAGCCGGTCAAGGGCCTGCGGCCGATCGGCGGCTTCACGGTGCTCAGCCCGCTCCTGACCAGCACGCTGAATGGCACGAACAACGGAAATTACGCGCCCGGCGTGGCGACCTTCCAGGCCAATCTCGGCCTCGACTGGGACACGCCCTGGGTGCAGGGCCTGACCGTCGGCGGCCGCATGATCTACACCGGCAATGCCTATATCGATCCGGCCAACAATTTCGAGGTGCCGGCCTGGACGCGCTTCGACGTCAGCGCGAAGTACGTGTTCGAGCGTGCCGATGGCAAGCCGATCGCGTTGCGCGGCCAGATCCTGAATGTCGGCAACAACAATTTCTGGATCGCGACCAACGGCTATCTGACGCAAGGCCAGCCGCGGACCTTCATGCTGTCGCTGACCGCCGACTTCTAACCTCCACAGAACAAACCTCCAGGTCGTCCCCATGAGGCTTGTCCTTACTGCCCTGCATCGCTGGGTCGGCCTCGTCATCGCCGGGTTCCTGTTCGTGTCGGGCCTTACGGGCGCGGTGATCTCGTGGGATCACGAACTCGACGACCTGCTCAATCCGCACTTGATGGAGGCGAGGTCGTCAGGGCCGGCGCTCTCCGCGCTCGACCTTGCAAAGCGCGTCGAGGCCGCCGATCCCCGCGTGCAGGCGGTATCGATCCCGATGTCCGTCGAGCGGGGCGAATCGATCGACATCTACGTGCTGCCGCGCACCGATCCGGCGACCGGACGGCTGTACGAACCGGACTACAACCAGGTCTTCCTCGATCCGGCGACGGGCGAGGAGCTGGGCCGGCGCAAATGGGGACAGGCATTTCCCTTGTCGACCGAGACCTTCGTGTCGTTCCTCTACAAGTTCCATTACAGCCTCCACATCCCCGAGTTCTGGGGCATCGATCGCTGGGGCGAGTGGCTGTTGGGAGCCGTCGCGATCCTTTGGACCATCGACTGCTTCGTCGGATTCTATCTGACGACGCCGGCGCGCCATACTCCGAGCGCCGGCCGGCCCGCAGATGTCGAACGAGCGCTTCGGCGGGGCTGGTGGGTGCGGTGGAAGCCGTCCTGGCTGATCAAGGCGGGCGGCAGCCGCTACCGGCTCAACTTCGACATCCATCGCGCTTTTGGCCTATGGACCTGGGGCCTGCTTTTCGTGCTGGCCTTCACAGCCTTCTCGCTCAACCTATCGCGCGAGATCTTCCTGCCGCTGCTTTCCACTGTGTCGAAGGTGACGCCGTCGCCCTTCGTCACGCGCACGCCTAGCGACCTCCACGAGCCGATCGAACCGAGCCTGTCCTACGAACAGGCCATCTCGGCGGCCCGCGCCGAGGCCGACCGGCGCGGCTGGACGCTTCCGGTGGGCCATGTCTTCTACGTACAGCGCCTCGGCTTCTACGGCGTCCGCTTCTTCGAGGGCGACGACCATGGCGCCGCCGGTGTCGGGCCGCCCGACATCTACGTGGACGGTGCCGATGGGACCATCATAGGCGATCGCATCCCGTGGAAAGGTACGCTGGCGGACATTTTTATCCAGGCGCAGTTCCCGCTGCACTCCGGACGCATTCTGGGCCTGCCGGGCCGCATCCTTATTTCGGTGATGGGCGTCGTCGTCGCCGTACTGTCAGTGACGGGCGTGGTGATCTGGTATCGCAAGGCCCGCGCTCGCCGCGCCGTGCGACGCGGCCGTGAGCAGAGAGTGAATCTGGCGCCTGCCGAATGAAGAACGGGGGCGCTTGCGCGCCCCCGTTCTCGAAAGACCCGGACGGTCCGGAAGGCGCTACGCCGCCTCGGCCAGCGCCACGCCCTTTTCCTTGAAGACCTGCTCAAGTTCGCCGGTCTCGAACATCTCGCGCACGATGTCGCAGCCGCCGATGAATTCGCCCTTCACATAGAGCTGGGGGATCGTCGGCCACTGGCTGAATTCCTTGATGCCCTGGCGCAGCTCCGGGTCGACGAGGATGTTGACGCCGTGGAACTTGACGCCGAGCTGGCTCAGCACGTCGACGACCGCGGCCGAGAAGCCGCACTGGGGAAACACGGGCGTTCCCTTCATGAACAGCAGAACGTCGTTCTTGCCGATCTCGTCGCGGATACGCTCGAACACTTGGGGTTCGCTCATGATCGATCTCCGTGGAGCGCCGCCGGGGCGCGGGGTTGCCCGAATATAGGGCGTTCAGGGCCTTTGCGCCATGGTGGTCAGCTTGAGGGCGTGCAGAACGCCCCCCATGCGGCCGCCCAGGGCGCCATAGACCATCTGGTGCTGCTGGATCTTCGACTTGCCGGCGAAAGCGGCCGAAATGACCGTAGCAGCGTAGTGATCGCCGTCTCCCGCGAGATCCTGGATCTCGACCTCGGCACCCGGGATGCCTTCCTGGATCAGTCGAACGATGTCTTCGGCTTGCATAGGCATGAGAAATCCTCAGGCGGCGCTGTTCATGTAGCCGGGGAGCCAGTTCTCGTGGGCGTCCCGCAGCTCCTGCAGCGGCAGGGCGAGGAGCCCGTCGACCGTGATGTCCGGCCCGCCGGAATAGCCCAGCAGCACGGCCGGCACGCCGGCCTTGCCGGCGGCCTCGACGAGGGCCGGGCCGTCGTCGGTGGCCAGGAGGTATCGACCCTGGTCCTCGCCATAGAGATAGGCGTGGGGGGCCACCTCGCTCGCCGGCAGCTTGATGCAGGCGCCGGTGCCGCCCGACAGGCACATCTCGGCCAGCGCCACGAGCAGGCCCCCGTCCGAGAGGTCGTGGCAGGCATGGACGCGCCGGCTCACGATCTGGCCGCGCACGAAGTCGCCGTTGCGGCGCTCGACGGCAAGATCGACCGGCGGCGGTGCCCCTTCCTCGCGGCCGTGCAGCTCGCGCAGGTAGATCGACTGTCCGAGCCAGCCCCTGGTCTCGCCGATCAGCACCAGCGCCAAGCCGGACTGCACGAGGCGTGAGCCCGCAGAGGTCGCGATGTCGTCAATCACACCCACCGCGCCGATGGTCGGGGTCGGCAGGATCGGCCGGCCCTCGGTCTCGTTGTAGAGCGAGACGTTGCCCGACACGACCGGGAAGTCGAGTGCGGTGCAGGCCTCGGCCATGCCCATGATGGCGCCGGCGAACTGGCCCATGATCTCGGGCTTCTGCGGATTGCCGAAGTTCATGTTGTCGGTCACGGCCAGCGGCCGGGCACCGACGGCGGTGATGTTGCGCCACGCCTCCGCTACGGCCTGGCGGCCGCCCGTCTCCGGATGGGCCTGCACGTAGCGCGGCGTGCAGTCCGAGGTCATGGCCAGGCCCTTGTGGCTCGCGGGCTTGGGCGCCCCCGGCACGCGAACCAGTGCAGCGTCGCCGCCCTGCGGGCGGATCGCGGTGTTACCCATGATGAGATGGTCGTACTGGTGCCAGATCCACGCCTTGCTGGCGAGGTCGGGGCAGCTCATCAGGGTGAGCAGCGAGGCCTTCCAGTCGGTCGGGGCCGGCACGCCGGCGGCGTCCAGCTCGGGCGGCAGCGGCGTCAGGGTCCACGGCCGCTCGTACATCGGCGCCTCGGTGACCAGCGGCGGGATCGGGATGTTGCCCACCACGTCGCCATGCCAGGTCAGCACCATGCGCTCGGTGTCGGTCAGGTGGCCGATCACCGCGAAGTCCAGCTCCCACTTCTCGAAGATCTTGCGCGCCTCGTCCTCGCGGCCGGGCTTCAGCACCATGAGCATCCGCTCCTGGCTCTCCGAGAGCATCAGCTCGTAGGGGTTCATGCCGGTCTCGCGCATCGGCACCTTGTCGAGCGCCATTTCGAGGCCGAGCCCGCCCTTGGCCGCCATCTCGAACGACGAGGAGGTGAGGCCGGCGGCGCCCATGTCCTGGATGGCGATGACGGCGCCGGTCGCCATCAGCTCGAGGCAGGCCTCCAGCAGCAGCTTCTCGACGAACGGATCGCCGACCTGGACGGTCGGCCGCTTGCTCTCGCTGTCCTCGTTGAACTCGGTCGAGGACATGGTGGCGCCGTGGATGCCGTCGCGGCCGGTCTTGGAGCCGACATAGACCATCGGATTGCCGATGCCGGCGGCTGCCGCATAGAAGATCTTGTCGGTCGTGGCGACGCCCACGGTCATGGCATTGACCAGGATGTTGCCGTTGTAGGCGGGATGGAAATTGGTCTCGCCGCCGACCGTGGGAATGCCCATGCAGTTGCCGTAGCCCGCGATGCCGGCCACCACGCCCGACACGAGGTGGCGCGTCTTGGGATTCTTCGGATCGCCGAAGCGCAGCGCGTTCAGATTGGCCACCGGCCGCGCACCCATGGTGAACACGTCGCGCAGGATGCCGCCAACACCTGTCGCCGCGCCCTGGTAGGGCTCGATGTAGGAGGGGTGGTTGTGGCTC
>CAZPOS010000121.1:0-15375 GCA_964588065.1 uncultured Reyranella sp. | reverse complement strand
ATAACCCCGCCGCCATGCGTTACACCGAGGCGCGCCTCACCGAGGTCGCCGAGGCACTGCTGGGCGGCATCGACGAGAATGCCGTCGACTTCCGGCCCAACTACGACGGCTCGACCGAAGAGCCGGTCGTACTGCCGGGCGGTTTCCCGAATTTGCTGGCCAACGGCGCGGCCGGCATTGCCGTCGGCATGGCGACCTCGATTCCGCCGCACAATGTGGGCGAGCTGTGCGACGCGCTGCTGCATCTCATCAAGACGCCCAACTCGCGCATCGAGACCCTGGTCGACCTCGTCAAGGGACCGGATTTCCCGACCGGCGGCATCCTGGTCGAGCCGCGCGAAGCCATCGTCGAGGCCTACCGGACCGGGCGCGGCGCTTTCCGCCTGCGCGCCAAATGGGAGGTCGAACAGCTTCCACGGGGCCAGTACCGAATCGTCGTCACGCAGATCCCCTACCAGGTGCAGAAGGGGAAGCTGATCGAGCGGATCGCCGAGATCATCAACGCCAAGAAGCTGCCGATCCTCGAGGACGTGCGCGACGAGTCGGCCGACGACGTGCGCATCGTGCTGGAGCCGAAGACCGGCAACGTGCCGGCGGAGCTGCTGATGGAGCAGCTCTTCAAGCTGAGCGATCTCGAAACGCGCTTCCCGCTGAACCTCAATGTCCTCGACAAGGACAACACGCCCCGGGTGATGGACCTGCGCGAGGCGCTGCAGGCCTTCCTCGATCACCGGCGCGAAGTGCTGGTGCGGCGATCGACCTTCCGGCTGGCAGCGATCGAGCGGCGGCTGGAGATCCTCGACGGCTACCTGATCGCCTATCTGAACCTCGACGAGCTGATCAAGATCATCCGCGAGGAGGACGAGCCCAAGCCCAAGATGATCAAGGCGTTCGGCCTGACCGACATGCAGGCCGAGGCGATTCTGAACATGAGGCTGCGTGCCCTGCGCCGGCTCGAGGAGTTCGAGATCCGCGGCGAGCACAAGAAGCTCAGCGCCGAGCGCAAGGACCTCAAGGCCCTGCTCAAGGACGAGGGCCTTCAGTGGAATGCCATCGCCGACGAGGTGCGTGAAACCAAGAAGAAGTTCGGCGGCAAGACCGAACTTGGTCGTCGGCGCACCGAACTCGCCGATGCGCCGGCCGAGATTGGACACGCGATCGAGGACTTCGTCGAACGCGAACCGGTGACGGTCATCCTCTCTGAAAAGGGCTGGATTCGTGCCGCCAAGGGCCATCTCGACGACAAGGCCGCCGGCGAACTCAAGTACAAGGAAGGCGATACGGCACGGTTCGCCATCCATGCCCAGTCGACCGACAAGATCCTGCTCTTCGGCAGCAACGGCCGCTTCTACACGGTGGGATGCGATCGACTGCCCAGTGCGCGCGGACATGGCGAGCCGATCCGGCTGATGATCGAGCTGGGCAACGATCAGGACATCGTCCAGCTCGACGTGCTCAAGGGCGGCCGCAAGTTCCTGGTCGCGTCGGACGCCGGCCGCGGCTTCATCGTGCCCGAAGACGACGTCGTCGCGCAGACCAAGAACGGCAAGCAGGTCCTGAACCTTGCCGACAAGGAGAAGGCACAGGTGGTGAGCGTCGTGCCCGAGGGCGCGAACCAGATCGCCGTGCTGAGCGAGGGCCGCAAGCTGCTGATCTTCCCGCTCGACCAGGTACCGGAAATGGGCCGGGGCAGGGGCGTGCTGCTGCAGAAGTCGAAGGGCGACCTTCTGTCGGACGCGCAGGCTTTCGTTCTCTCGGAAGGCCTGGCCTGGGCCAGTCGCGTCATCCCTGCCGCCGAACTGAAGTTCTGGCGGGGCGAGCGTGCGCAGGCCGGGCGTATGCCGGAGAAGGGCTGGCCGCGAGCCAAACGCTTCAAGGATTGAGCATGGACCTGACGCTGATCTGGAAAGCGCTGCTGATCGGCGTTGTCGAAGGTCTCACCGAATTCCTCCCCGTCTCGTCGACGGGCCACATCATCCTCGCCGAGGAACTGCTCGACTTCCAGGGACCACCGGGCAAGGTCTTCGAGATCGTGATCCAGCTGGGCGCGATCCTCGCCGTCTGCCTGCTCTACCGCGCGAAGATCTGGGCGACCGCAATGGGTGTGCTGGAGCGCGACAAGCGGGCGACGCGCTTCACGCTGGCGATTCTCGTCGCCTTCCTGCCGGCCGTGGTGATCGGCGTTGCAGCCCATAAATACATCAAGTCGGTGTTGTTCAGTCCCTGGGTCGTGGCGATCTCGCTCATCCTGGGAGGCATCGCCATTCTGGCCATCGAGCGCTTGGCGCAGCGTCCGCGAATCAAGAGCCTCGATGACATCGACCTCAAGACCGCCCTCTACATCGGCTTCTGCCAGTGCGTGGCGATGATTCCCGGCGTGTCGCGGTCGGGCGCCACGATCATGGGCGCCAGGATCTTCCGCGTGGATCGTGCGACGGCGGCCGAATTCTCGTTCTTTCTTGCGATGCCCACCATGCTGGGCGCGACCGTCTACGATCTCTACAAGAACTGGTCGACGCTGAGCTGGGAGCATGGCGGCGTGATCGCGCTGGGCTTCGTGGCGGCCTTTCTTTCAGCGCTCTTCGTCGTCCGTGCTTTCGTGGCCTTCATCAGCCGCCACGGGTTTACCGTTTTTGCCTGGTACCGCATTGCAGTGGGCGCATTGGCGCTCACCTTATTGCTCATGCGTTGAGCCTTTCGTCCGATGCAGCGCGCGTGTCATAAGCCGCGCAAATCAGGCGGCAGCCATGCCGTTCTGCATCACGAGTTGGGAGTTCCAGTTTCATGCAACGTCGCAAGTTCATTCGTACGGCGGGTATCGGCACCGCCGCCGCCGCCGCCGCCGCCACCGGCGCCCTGGCCGCGCCGGCGATCGCTCAGTCATCGCCCGAACTGAAGTGGCGCATGGCGTCGAGCTTCCCGAAGTCGCTCGACACGATCTTCGGTTCCGGCGAGATCTTCACGAAGTACGTTTCCGACGCCACCGACGGCAAGTTCCAGATCCGTCTGTTCGCGGCCGGTGAAATCGTCCCGGGCCTGCAGGTCGCGGACGCGGTCCAGAACGGCACGGTCGAGATGGGCCATACCGCGTCCTACTACTATGTCGGCAAGGACCTGACCTTCGCTCTCGACTGCGCGGTGCCGTTCGGCCTGAACGCGCGCCAGCAGGACGCCTGGTGGAACTGGGGCAACGGCCGCCAGCTGATGAACGAGTTCTTCAAGGACTACAACATCCACTCGATTCCGTGCGGTAACACCGGTGCCCAGATGGGCGGTTGGTTCCGCAAGGAGATCAAGACCGTGGACGACCTCAAGGGCCTGAAGTTCCGCGTCAGCGGTTTCGCGGGCGAGGTCCTCACCAGGCTCGGCGTGGTGCCGCAGCAGATCGCCGGCGGGGACATCTATCCGGCGCTGGAAAAGGGCACGATCGACGCGGCGGAATGGGTGGGTCCGTACGACGACCAGAAGCTCGGCTTCAACAAGGTCGCGCCGTACTACTACTATCCGGGCTGGTGGGAAGCCGGTCCGCAGCTCTCGGCCTACGTCAACCTGGCCAAGTGGTCTGAACTGCCGAAGTCCTATCAGGCGATCGTCGAGGCCGCCGCCGCCAAGGCGCACACCGCGATGCTCTCCAAGTATGACGCGCAGAATCCGAAGGCGGTGCGCGAACTCGTCGGCGCCGGCACCAAGCTGCTGCCGTTCTCCCCGCAGATCCTCGAGGCCTGCTTCAACGCGACCAACGACCTTTTCGCGCAGCTCAACGAGAAGAACCCGAAGTGGAAGAAGATCTTCGAGTCGTGGAAGCCTTTCCGCGCCGAGGAGGTGCTGTGGTTCCGCGTTGCCGAGAACACGCTGGACAACTTCATGGCGCGCCAGTCGGCGGCCAACAAGCTCTAGAGGCAAGACCCTCGGAAACCCGGAAAACCCCGCTTCGGCGGGGTTTTTCTTTGACGATCGGGATCAGGCGGCTGCTTTTCATCGCCGTTGCGCTGTGCGATAACCGCGCCAAGAAAATTTGTTCGCGTGGCAGAAGACGCGCGTTCGGCAAGCAAAAGAGTAGGGAGAGATTAAAGATGCAACGTCGCAAATTCCTGCGCACGGCCGGTGTCGGCGGTGCGACCGTCGCCGCTGCCGGCGCCCTCGCGGCTCCGGCGGTCGCCCAGTCGATGCCCGAGGTCAAGTGGCGCATGGCATCGAGCTTCCCGAAGTCGCTCGACACGATCTATGGCGCCGGCGAGTTCTTCGCCAAGCGCGTCGCCGCCCTCACCGACAACAAGTTCCAGATCCGTGTGTTCGCCGCAGGCGAGATCGTCCCGGGCCTGCAGGTCGTCGACGCCGTCCAGAACGAGACCGTCGAGTGCGGCCACACCGCGGCCTACTACTATGTCGGCAAGGATCCGACCTTCGCCTTCGACACCGCGCTGCCGTTCGGCCTCAACACCCGCCAGCACAATGCCTGGGTCTATTTCGGCGGTGGGCTCGAGCTGATGCGCGAGTTCTACAAGGAATACAAGCTTGTCTCCTTCCTGATGAGCCATACCGGCGCGCAGATGGGCGGCTGGTGGCGCAAGGAGATCAAGACGCCCGAAGACATGAAGGGCGTGAAGATGCGCATCGGCGGCTTTGCCGGCCAGGTCATGGCGAAGCTCGGCGTGGTGCCGCAGCAGATCGCCGGCGGGGACATCTATCCGGCGCTGGAAAAGGGCACGATCGACGCGGCGGAATGGGTGGGTCCGTACGACGACCAGAAGCTCGGCTTCAACAAGGTCGCGCCGTACTACTACTATCCGGGTTGGTGGGAAGGCTGCGCCGCCCTCTCGCTCTATTGCGGCGAGAAGGCCTACGAGGCCCTGCCGCCGATGTACAAGGAAGCTATCGCGGTGGCTTCGGGCGACACGGTGAGCTGGTCGGTCGCCAAGTACGATGCCCAGAACCCGCGCGCCCTGCGCGAGCTCGTGGCGGCCGGCACGAAGTTCCTGCCGTTCCCTCAGGCGGTGATGGAAGCATGCTTCAATGCCGCGAACGAACTCTATGCCGAGACGATCGCCAAGAACCCGAAATTCAAGAAGGTCTACGATTCCTGGAAGCCCTTCCGGAACGAGGAAGTTCTCTGGTTCCGTGTGGCCGAGAACACCTTCGACAACTTCATGGCGCGCCAGTCGGCTGCCAACAAGCTCTAGCGATTTCGGCCCGGCCGATGGAGAGCCCCGCTTCGGCGGGGCTTTTTCTTGCGCCGGCGTGTTCTTCAACCCACCGGACATTACAGATTTTCAAGGAAATTCCGGCAGTCGGACGCTTTCCAAATTCAATTATGCATGCCAGTGTTGCAGCCGCTGAAGGGGGCCATCAAGGCAACCACGGGAGGAAAAGAAAATGCAGCGCAGAAAATTCATCAGGACCGCGGGCGTTGGTGCCGCGGGAGTTGCAGCGGCCACGACGGTGGCTGCACCGGCGATCGCGCAGAGCATGCCGGAAGTGAAGTGGCGTCTCACGTCGAGCTTCCCGAAGTCGCTCGACACGCTCTACGGCGGATCGGAGCTGTTCGCGAAGATCGTCGGCGAGATGTCCGACGGCAAGTTCCAGGTCCGGCCCTTCGCCGCCGGTGAAATCGTTCCTGGCCTCCAGGTCGCCGACGCGGTCCAGAACGGCACCGTCGAGGCCGGGCAGACCGCCGCCTATTACTATTTCGGCAAGCATCCGAACTTCGTCTTCGAGACCGGCCTGCCGTTCTCGATGAATCAGCGCCAGTACTATGCATGGCTGGAGTTCGGCGGCGGCCACGAGCTGATCAACGACTTCTATAAGGAGTACAATTTCCGCTCCTTCACCTTCGGCGGCACCGGCTGTCAGATGGGCGGCTGGTTCCGCAAGGAAATCAAGTCGATGGACGACATGAAGGGCCTGAAGTTCCGTGTCGGCGGCTTCGCCGGCCTGATCCTCACGCGGCTCGGCGTGGTGCCGCAGCAGATCGCCGGCGGCGACATCTACCCGGCGCTCGAGAAGGGCACGATCGACGCCTGCGAATGGGTCGGTCCCTACGACGACGAGAAGCTCGGCTTCAACAAGGTCGCCAAGTACTATTACTACCCGGGTTGGTGGGAAGGCGCGTCGGTCGGCTCGCTCTACATCAACAACGAAGCCTGGGCGAAGCTGCCCAAGCCTTATCAGGCGATGGTCGAGGCGGCAGCCGGCCGGGTGACGTCCTGGATGGTGCCGAAGTACGATGCCGGCAATCCGCCGGCGCTGCGCCGCCTCGTGGCAGCCGGCACCGAGCTGCGGCCTTTCCCGCGCGCCGTGCTCGAGCCCTGCTTCCTCGAGGCCTACAAGTTCTACGACGAGCTGGCGGCCAAGGATCCGAAGTTCAAGAAGATCTACGACAGTCTCAAGACCTTCCGCTCGGACGAGAACCTGTGGTTCCGCGTGGCCGAGAACACGTTCGACAATTTCAACTTCGCGATGTCGGCACAGGGCCGCTGAGCGAATCACCTCAACGGAAAAGCCCCGCCGGTTGGCGGGGCTTTTTTGTGCCTTCGATCTATTTGAAGACGGGTGGAGCCGAGTCCTCGGCCGGTGGCGCCTGGAGTTCGATCGTGACCTTGCTTGGATCGATTCCGGACGGCTTGTCGAGGAAGTAGGTCACGGACTGGGGCACCGCGATCACGATCGCCACCATGATGAGCTGCAGAAGCACCCAGGGGATCGAACCCCAGTAGATATCCGAGCTCTTCACCTCCTTGGGCGCGACGCTGCGCAGGTAGAACAGCGCGAAGCCGAAGGGTGGGTGCATGAAGGACGTCTGCATATTCACGCAGAGCATGACGCCGAACCAGATGAGCGCCGCCTCCGGGCCCACCACCGGTGCCAGGAGTTTCTGCGCGACCGGGGCCAGCATCGGGATGATGATGAAGGCGATCTCGAAGAAGTCGAGGAAGAACGCCAGGAAGAAGACGAACAGGTTGACGACGATCAGGAAGCCCCAGACGCCGCCGGGCAGGTTCGACATCAGATGCTCGACCCACTGGTTGCCATCGACACCCTGGAAGGTGATCGAGAAGCAGGTCGCGCCGACCAGGATGAACGCCACCATGGCCGTGATGCGCATCGTCGCCTGGAAGGCCTGCACGATCAGGTCGCGCAGGTCCTTGACCTGCCAGGCGCGCCAGCACAGCCAGATGATGGCGGCGAACATCACCGTGAAGGCGGCCTGGAAAGCGAGCGACTTGAAGGCGACGATGCCGATCAGGGCGCCGATGATCGCGGCGGCGCAGCCGCCGAAGAACATGATCCGGTCGAACCTGGTGAGCGGTGCATTGCGCACCACCGCGAGCACGATGGCGCCGATCGTGCCCATCGCGCCCGCCTCGGTGGGCGTCGCCAACCCCATCATGATGGTGCCGAGCACGAGGAAGATCAGCACGGCGGCCGGAATGATGCCCCAGGCACATTTGACCAGCAGCGCCTTGCCGAACAGCGTCCGCGGCACCGGCGGCAGCGCCGCCGGTTTCACGAGCGTGAGATAGAAGGTGTAGCCGGCGAACAGGGCGATCTGCAGCAGGGACGGGCCCCAGGCGCCCAGATACATGTCACCCACGGACTTGCCGAGCTGGTCCGCCAGCACGATCAGCACGAGCGATGGCGGCACGAGCTGCGTGATCGTGCCCGACGCCGCCAGCACGCCGGTCGCGTAGCGCATGTCGTATTTGTATCGCATCATCACCGGCAGGGTGATCAGCGCCATGGCGATGACCTGGGCGGCCACGGTGCCGGTGATTGCGCCTAGGATGAAGCCCACGATGATGGTCGAATAGCCCAGCCCGCCCTTGATGGGGCCGAAGAGCTGGCCCATCGATTCGAGCATGTCTTCCGCCAGCCCGCATTTCTCCAGGATGGCGCCCATGAAGGTGAAGAACGGGATGGCGAGCAGCAACTCGTTCGACAGGATGCTGCCGAACACGCGGCCCGGGATGGCCTGCATGAAGGCCATCGTGAAATAGCCCATCTCGATCGACAGGAACCCGAAGAAGAAACCGACCGCGCAGAGCGAGAAGGCAACCGGGTAGCCGATGATCATGAAGACGACGAGGCCGCCGAACATAAGCGGCGGCATGTACTCGAGCGGGATCATTGCGTGGGCCTCTCGTAGTGCGCCTCGAGGCTGTCCACTGGATATCCGTTAAGGAAGGCCACTCGCTTGATGAGTTCCGAAAGGCCCTGCAGGGCGACCAGCGCAAAGCCGACGGGGAGCACCAGCTTGATCGGCCAGCGCAGCAGGCCGCCGGCATTCGAGGAGTGCTCGTAGACGTTGAACGACTGCATGAAGAAGGGCCAGCTCAGCCAGGCCAGGATGGTGCAGGTCGGCAGGAGGAAGACCAGCGTGCCGAGGATGTCGACCCAGAGCTGCCCGCGGCGGCTGAGGTTCATGTAGAGCAGGTCGACCCGGACGTGTTCGTTGCGCTTCATCGTGTAGGAGGCGCCGAACATCACGATCACGGCGAACATATACCACTGGATTTCGAGCCAGGCGTTCGAACTCGTGTCGTAAGCGTACCGGACCATGGCATTTCCTGCGCTGACGACGCAGGCCAGCAGGACCAGCCAGTTACAGACGTGACCTATCTTTTCGTTCAACGCGTCGACGAGCGTGCTGAAAGACAGCAGTAAGCGCATCCCACTCCCCTGTTTGCGAGTTTATTTTTTGTCGTGATCCGTCCTCGCTGACGGTAGCTCTCTCTTAGCTTGCTTTGCTGTGCGGTGCCAGAGGCCGCACTGCGGGCTGTGGGCCTATCCGTGCCTATTAAGCGGGCAGCTCCGTCCACCCCTCGGGGCCGAAGAATTCAAGCGGCCGGAACAGGCGCTTGTAGGCCATCTTGCTTGAATCGGCGATCCAGTAGCCGAGATAGACATAAGGCAGGCCTCGTCGCGCAGCGGCTGCTGCCAGCCACAGAATCATGTGCGTGCCGAGCCCGCGTCGCGGATCCTGCGGATCGAAGAAGCTGTAGACCGCCGATACGCCGTTCGACAGCCAATCGACCAGACAGGCCCCGACGAGGCGCCCATGGGCCGAGTCTTCGCGGAACTCGATGATCGCCGTTTCGACAGGGCTTTCCTCGACCATGGCGCGGTAATCGTCGAAGTCCATGTCGGCCATGTCGCCGTCGCGGTGGCGCGTCAGCACATAGCGTGAAAACAGCGAGAACTGCTCACCGGTCGCCAGCGCCTGCGTCTCGACTGCATGGACGTGCTCATTGCGACGCTGGATGCGACGCTGCGCCCGGCTCGGTTCGAAGTCGCGGACCCGGATGCGCACCGGCACACAGGCCCTGCACCCATCGCACAGCGGCTTGTAGACGAAGTGGTGAGAACGCCGGAAACCGGCGTCGGTCAGCGTGTCGTGTTGCGAGATGGCGTCCGGTCCGCTCAGTTCGGTGACGAGCTTGGTCTCCAGACGATGCGGCAGGTAAGGGCAGCGCATCGCGGGCGTCGTGCGGAAGAACCGAAGGGACTGGATGTTCTGGCGGATGAACATGTGCTTGCGGTTGTGAGTGTACGCTTCGGGTCGGCGAAGGAAAGGGTCAGTTGTTCCGCCAAAGGTCGAGGGGCGAGCCCCCGGTCACGACCCTTGGCGACCCCGCGTCAGCCGGCGAAACGGCACGAGCGCGAGGCGTATGAGCTTGGGCAGGAGCCATATCAGCAGCACCACGAAAAGCGCCAGCAGGCACAGAAAAGTGATCGGATGGGCGATCGCCAGCGCCAGCCCGCCGAACACCGTGACGTCCTCGCCGAGCGAGGCGAAGACGTTGGTGAACGGCTCGGGCGAGGTGTTGAGGAGAGCCCGCGATCCGGTCTTGGCGATATGGGTGCCGGCCGCCAGGGTTCCGCCCAGCAGGCCGGCGATGATCGAGATTTCCGGACTGAGCCCGGTGGCGGCGCCGTAGGCCAGGAGCACGCCGGCGGGTATGCGCACGAAGGTCTGGAGGACGTCGTTGATGCTGTCGACGTAGGGGATCTTGTCGGCGAGGAAATTGAGCGCGAACAGGATCGCAGCCACGCCCAGCACCCAGGGCGATTCGAGGACCTGCAGATCGTGCGGCAGCGCGACCAGGCCGAGCCGCTGCGCCACGCCCAGCACCAGCACGGCGGCATAGGCGTTCAGGCCACTGGCCCAGCCGGCTCCCAAGGCGACGGCAATGGCGGTGAGGGTTTCGGCGCTCACGGCTGCGATGCTACAGGGCGCGCCGCGCCTTGAAGGCGGTGGCCAGCGTGCCGTCGTCGAGCCAGTCGAGTTCACCGCCCACCGGCACGCCGTGCGCCAGCCTCGTCAGCGGAACGTCGTGCTCGGCCAGCCGCTCGGCGAGGTAATGCGCCGTCGTCTGCCCGTCGACGGTTGCATTGGTCGCCATGATCACCTCGCGGATGCTGCCGGCGGCCACACGCCTGACCAGGCTGCCGATGTTGAGTTCTTCCGGACCGATGCCGTCGAGGGCGGACAGAGAGCCGCCCAGCACGTGGTAGCGGCCCGAGAAGATGCGGCCGCGCTCCATGGCCCACAGGTCGCCGACATCCTCGACGACGCAGATCAGGCCGGCATCACGGCGGTGGTCCGCACAGATGGAGCAGGGATCGATCGTATCGAGGTTGCCGCAGATGCTGCAGGCCCGGATGGCGCGCGCCGCATCGCCCAGCGCCGAAGCCAGCGGCTGCATCAGCGTCTCCCGCTTCTTCAGCAGGTGCAGCGCTGCGCGGCGTGCCGAGCGTGGGCCGAGCCCCGGCAGGCGGCCGAGGAGCTGGATGAGCCGCTCGATCTCCGGGCCGTTCATCGGCGCCGTTGCCTCTAGAGCTTGAAGCCCGGCGGCAGCGGCAGGCCGCCGGTGATGTCGCGCATCTGCTCCTGGACGGTTTGCTCGACCTTGGCGCGCGCGTCGTTGGCGGCCGCCACGATCAGGTCCTCGACGACGCCCTTGTCCTCCGGTTTGAACAGCGAGGCGTCGATGTCGATCTTCCGGGTCTCGTTCTTGCCGTTGACCGTGACCTTCACCAGGCCGGCTCCGGAGGTGCCTACGATCTCCAGGCGCTCCAGCGCCGCCTGCAGCTCCTGCATCTTCTGCTGCATCTGCTGGGCCTGCTGCATCAGGCCGCCCAGGTCCTTGAGTTTGTCGAACATTCAGAACTCGCTTTCCGGGATGTCGTCGTCTGCCGGGTATTCTTCGGCGGGAGGCGGCTCGTCGCTGACGAACTCGCCGAGCATCGAAGTCTGTTCGCCCTTGCGCTTCACCGCTTCGAGCTTCGCGCCGGGGAATGTCTTGAGTATGGCCATCACCAGCTCGTTGTTCTCGGCCGAACTGCGCAGGTCGTCGGCCTTGGCCGCCTTCTGCTGGATGAGAGTGGGTCTGCCCTCCGCGCTCGACACCGAGGCGATCCAGCGGCGGCCGGTCCATTGGCCGAGCAGCTCGCTGAGCCGCGGCGCCAGATCGGGCGGCGCCTTGGGCTCGGGGCGGAATTCGATCAGGCCGGGCTCGCACCGGACCTCGTGCACATGGTGCATCAGGCTGTGGACCAAGCGTGCTTCGCGGCGGCTCTCGAACAGCGCCACGACCTCGGCGAAGGTGCGGGGCGCCGGCAGGGCCTGCGCCGGCTGGGCGGCAACCGCGGTGGCGGGCTGGGTCGCGAGGCGCGCCGCGGCGCCGCCACCGCCTCTTGGCATCGCCGGCGCGGATGCGCCGGCCGCTGCCGCTCCGCCGCCATTCTGCAGCATCTTGATCGCGTCCCCGGGCGAGGGGAGGTCGGCGACGTAGCAGAGGCGGATCAGAGCCATCTCGGCGGCGCGCAACGGCGAGGGCGCCGCCAGGGTCTCCTGAAGGCCCTTCAGCAGCAGCGTCCAAGCCCGCGTGAGCGAGGCCATGGAGAGCTTGCCAGCCATCGCCAACCCCTGGGCGCGCTCGCTGTCCGCGGTCGCGGCGGCAGCGTCCGGAGCCACCTTGAGGCGTGTCACCCAGTGGGTAAGCTCCAGCAAGTCCTGCAGCACGACCACGGGATCGGCACCGGAATCGTGCATCTCGCCCAGTGACGCGACCATGCCCGGCGCGTCGCCGCGCATCGTCTTCTCGAACAGGTCGAGGACGCGCGTGCGGTCGGCGAGGCCCAGCATGTCGCGGACCTGCGCGGCATCGACCACGCCGCCGCCATGGGCGATCGCCTGATCGAGCATCGAAAGGCCATCGCGCACCGATCCGTCGGCGGCACGCGCCAGCAGGGACAAGGCCTCGGGCGAGATCTCGACCTTCTCGGTCTGCGCGATGCGACCGAAATGCTCGACCAGTGTCTCCTGCGGCACCCGCTTCAGGTCAAATCGCTGGCAGCGCGACAGAACCGTCACCGGCACCTTGCGGATCTCGGTGGTCGCGAACAGGAACTTCACGTGCGGCGGCGGCTCTTCCAGCGTCTTCAGCAACGCGTTGAAGGCCTTCTCCGACAGCATGTGCACTTCGTCGATGATGTAGACCTTGTAGCGGGCGGAAACCGGCCGATAGCGCACGCCCTCGATCAGCTCGCGCACGTCGTCGATGCCAGTGCGGGAAGCCGCGTCCATCTCGATCACGTCGACATGGCGGTCCTCGGTGATCGCCTTGCAGTTGTCGCAGACGCCGCAGGGATCGACCGTCGGACCGCCCGTTCCGTCGGCACCGACGCAGTTCAGCGCGCGGGCGATGATGCGGGCCGTCGTGGTCTTGCCGACGCCGCGCACGCCGGTGAGCATGAAGGCGTGGGCGATGCGGCCGGTGGCGATGGCGTTGCGCAGGGTGCGCACCATCGCTTCCTGACCAACCAAGGTCGTGAAATCGACCGGGCGATATTTGCGGGCAAGGACGCGATAGGGTGTTGCCGGGTCGGTGCCCGGGGTGGCCTCAGCCATGGCGATCACCCGTCAATCTGCGCCGCGGCCCCTCTCAAGGCCCGGCGGTCGTCGCGCCCGGGCCGCCCGCCCTCCGCGACGGCGCGCGCAGGGGAACGGGTGAGAGACCGGCATGACCCGAAGCGAATTCGTTACGGCTGCTTCCTTCCGGATCTGACCGGGTTGGCGACTGCTCCGCCCACACCGGCCCCTCGAGGCGGTTATATCAGGAGTCGGGGCGTCCAGCGCAAGGGGCGAATGGCATCCCCGTCGGCTGCCGGGGAAATTCTTTCAAGTCATTGATGTATCGAGGTAAATAGCCGGCCCGCCGGAGACCGGCGCCTATTCGCTCAGCGCCTGCGCACCCACCGCGCCGGGCGCGTGCACCTCGCACGCCACCGTGACGCTGCCGGCCTTCTCGAAGACCAGCGTGACGGGGAGGGTGCTGCCAATCGAGAGCGGCGAAGCGAGGCTGGACAGGAGTATGTGGTAGCCGCGCGGCTTGAGAACTTGGCGGTTGGACGGCGGGATGACGAGGCCGGTGTCCAGCTTGCGCATCTCCAGCAATGGGCCCTTGACCCGGATGGCGTGAATCTCGACGGAGCCGGCAGCTGGACAGCTGGCGGAAACGAGCCGGTCCGTTTCCCCGTCGTTGACGACCGTCATGAAGGCGCCGGCGACACCCGGCTCGGACGACGACGAGCAGGCCCAGGGCTTTACGATCTGCAGCGGGCCGAGGCTGGCGGCCGGTACTTCCTTCGGCTCAGAACGACGAAGCCACTTCAGCAAAGTCCATCCTCCACCGCGCCTCAGTGCGCGAAATAGTGCATTCCGCCGTCCACCGGGATGACCGCGCCCGTGATGTAGCGCGCGGCTGGCGAGGCCAGAAAGGCGACGAGGTGTGCCACATCCTCCGGCTCGCCGAAATAGCCGATGGGGATGTTTCGCTCGATGAAGCTGCGGCGGGCGTCCTCGGTCGGATGCAGTTTCTGCAGGATCTGTTCGCTGTTGATGCGGCCCGGCTGAATCGTGTTCACGGTCACGTCGTCGGCTGCGACATCGCAAGACAGGCCCTTTGCCCATAGGTGGAGTGCGGCCTTTGCGGCGATGGCGGCATTCAGTCCGCGCGGCTCCATCGAGCCGCTGATGTTGACGATGCGGCCCCATTTGCGAGCCAGCATGTCCGGCAGCAGGGCCTTGGTGAGGAGCCGCGCCGCCCTGAAGTTGAGAGCGAACGCCTCCTCCCAGACATCTTCGCCGGCATCCGGCCCGGTCGGCCGTGAGCCGCCGGCACAGTTCACCAGGACCTCGACCGGCCCCAGCACGTCGCCGGCCTCGGCGGCGATCCGGGCAAGATCGCCTAGGTCCGTGACGTCACCCGCGATCGCGGTCACGCCCTCGAGCCGCTCGATGTTCTCGGCCCGCCGCGCGGTCGCCACGATCCGCGCGCCCTGTTGCGAGAAAAGCCTGACGACACCCGCGCCGATGCCGGAGCTGGCGCCGGACACGAGGCAGGTCCGGTCCCTGAGCTGATAATCCATCGCCCCTTGATGGCCGAGAACGCCGGACCTGCCAAGCGAGGGCTCGCCGGGGGCCCGCGGCTTCAGCCGCCGCGCGCCTTTCGCGTTGCCTCGGCATCGACGACGCCCTTGGCCGATACCACGACACCATAATCCCTGAGCGCGGTCTCGACCGAGATCACCTCGTCGAGCACGTCGTCGGCCACGTCGGCCGGATCGCGTTCCAGCGGGTTGCCATAGCCGCCGCCGGCCGGGCCGTAGCAGACGAAGCGGCCGTCCTTGCCGATATGCATGTACGGCACCTTCGAGGGCAGCGCCCGGTCGGGCTGGCCGGGGACCATCAGGTCGAGCTTTGCGGGCATGCCCTCGCGGCCGCCGAGGAAACCCCAGGGCCGGTAGCGATGGCCCTCGCCCTCGACCGAGGCGCCGCCATCGCCGAGGAAGGTGAACTCGCGCACCGAGCCCAGGCCGCCGCGCCACTTGCCGGCGCCTGCCACGTCCTCGCGCAATTCGTAGCGCAGTACGCGCAGCGGCAGATGGGTCTCGATGTCCTCGATCGGGTTGTTGCGGGTGTTGGCGTAGAGCGTGTCGACCGCATCCATGCCGTCCTTGCCGAGGCGTCCGCCATAGGATCCCTCGAAGATCTCCATGTGCACCCAATGGGTCTCGTCCTTGAGGCCGGAGAAGGCGATGACCTTGAGATTGCCGATGCCGGCCGAAACGTTGCCCGGCATGGCCTGCGACAGCGCCTTCATCACCGTGTCGGCGAGCTGGTTGCCGGGACAAAAGCGCGCGATCGTTGGTGCCGGGAAGGTCGGATTGGCCAGGCAGCCCTTGGGTGCCACGATGGTGATCGGGCGGATCAGGCCGGCATTCACCGGGATGTGGCCGTGGATCTCCGTGTCCAGCAGGACCGAGCGGATGGTGAGCCAGATCGCAATGTCGGCGGTGCCTTCGAGCGGCATG
>CAZPOS010000120.1:15018-15381 GCA_964588065.1 uncultured Reyranella sp. | reverse complement strand
TTGATCTCTTCTGCCTTGGGCAGGGTGAGGGTCAGGACGCCATTCTCGAAGGATGCCTCGGCCTTGTCCGTATCGACGCCAGCAGGCAGGGATAGCGCGCGGCTAAAGGAGCCGTACCGTACCTCGCGATAGTAATAGTTCTCGCGTTCGACCTGCTCTTCGGCCTTGCTCTCGCCCTTGATGTTCAGCGTGTCGCCCTGCATCCGCTGGATCAATTTCGTGCCTTCAAGGCGTTGCGCGACCAGGGCGCCGGCGAGGAGGAAATCGCCGCTCGCTTCTTCGTCGCGCCCGCCGTGGTGAAGCAGCGGCTGCGCTTGGCCGCCGTGTCTGGGAAGCTGCTCGGGATCTATGCCGAGGACGGCA
>CAZPOS010000120.1:4499-15008 GCA_964588065.1 uncultured Reyranella sp. | reverse complement strand
ATGGCCTTCACCGTCAGCACAGACCATGCCCGGCAGGAGCAGGTCTGGGAGGCGCTGCAGCAGTCCTACAACAAGGAGCCCTACCTGATCCGCCGCCAGCTCACCGAGAGCGCCGTGCGCGCGTCGGACCGCCGCGCGCGGTTCGTCGGACTCGATGCTTACGAGGCAGCAGGCGGCATAGTCCTGCGCGATCTGTTCGAGGACGACGGAGGCGGCTGGCTTCAAGACGTGGCCCTGCTCGATCGCCTTGCCACTGAGAAGCTGGCGACAGAGGCCGAGAAGACGGCCGCCGAAGGCTGGAAGTGGATCGAGGTGGCCGTCGACTTCCGCTACGGGCATGCGCAGCACCTTCGGCGGCTCGACGGCGTGGAGGTCGAACTCACTCCGGCCGAGCAGGCGAGGTTCGACGCCCTGACCGCCGAGCAGGCGAAGCTAGAGGGCGAGTACGAAGGCGCCGACGAGCTGCCAGACGAGGTCGACACGCGGCTGGGCGAGATCGAGCAAGCGCTTGTCGCCTTCGAGAATCGCCCTGTCCGCTACGAGCCAGCCGAGATCGCGCGAGCCGGTGTGTTCGCCAGCATCGATGCCGACGGACACCTTGCGGCCGACCGCGGCTACGTCCGACCGGAAGACGAGCCGGCGCTGTCCGGCAGTGAAGACCCGGCGACAGGGGAGATCGGCGGGGCGGATGATGCGGCGCCTGCCACTCACGCCCAGCGTACCGTAATCACCATCGGAGGCGAACAACCGGACGACGACGGCGACGATGATGTGATCAAGCCTCTGCCGGAACGACTCGTGAGCGAGCTGACGGCTCATCGCACCCTGGCTCTGCGGGACGCGGTGGCGAACAACCCGCAGGTCGCCCTCACATCGTTACTACACAAGCTTTGCCTCGACACCTTCCAGCACAGCTCGCCAGGCGCGTGCCTCGAGGCTTCGGTGCGGCACGTGTTCTTCCCTGTCCAGGCGGCCGATTTGAAGGACAGCCCCTCGGCCAAGGCGGCCGCCGAACGCCACGAAGCCTGGAAGGCCGAGCTGCCCAAGGACGCCGCCGCCCTTTGGGATTGGCTCGCGGCCCTCGACGACAATCGCCGCGCCGCGCTCCTCGCACATTGCGTGTCGTTCGGCGTGAACGCCCTCTACGAGAAGAGCGACCGCTACGGCGGACCGGGCGTCTCGGCGCACGGTGTGCAGCAGCGGATCGCCCAGGCCGATCGGCTAGCCCGCGCCCTCGGTCTCGACATGGTCGAGGTCGGCTGGCGGCCGACGGTCGACAACTATCTCGGCCGCGTCACCAAGCCCCGCATCCTGGAGGCAGTACGGGAGGCCAAGGGCGACCAGGCAGCACAGCTCATCGACCATCTGAAGAAGGCCGAGATGGCCAAGGAGGCCGAGCGGCTGCTCGACGGCACCGGCTGGCTGCCTGAACCGCTGCGGCTCGCCGACAGCGAGGACGTGTTGGACACACCTGCCGAGTCGGCCGAAGAGCTTCCCGCTTTTCTAGCCGACGGCGAAAGGCAGGCTTCCGTGACGGAAGATTCCGATCCAACTGCCATTGCCGCCGAGTAGCGCGAACGCCGCGAGCGGCCTGGGCCGCCGCGCGCTTTCGCCACCCATCGTTGGACAAGCCCGGCCGCCTTGCCGGGCTTTTTCATTGAGGGATTCCTCACCTTCGAGGCGCAAGGGGAGAGGGAGAGGACGGCCGGGACGGGTTTGAGCCGGCTGGGTCCAGAGAGAGCGCCTTCCGGTCCGGATCGTTCTCGCTCTCCCGAGGTCTCCTCCATGTCGAATGTCTCCCTCCCGGCGGCCGCGCCCGCGCCGCTGCGCTCGCTCGCCGGCGTTCCTGCGGATCCGTCCGCCGGCATTGCCGCGGCAGCGCACCTTCTTCTCCCTCACCTCGAGCGTGGCAGCCGCATCGATGCGGTTGTCCTGCGCGCCGCAATGGAACACGCCTTCGGCGGCTCCGACGCCGCCGGGGCCTGGGACTGGAAGACCGCCTACGATGCCTGCGAGGCGGCGACCGTGCTGTTCATGCGCAAGTTCGGCCCGACCATTCGGGCACGGGCTGCTACGCCGGCTGCCGAGCTGTCCATGCTCGGCAGGATTGCGGCCCTTCTTCCCACCCATACCCGCCGATCCGAGGAGAGCCAGGCGCTGCAGCAATTCTCGACGCCGCTCGCTCTCGGGTTTGTCGCCGCCAGCGCTGCTGCGACCACCCCGGCCGATCTCGTGCTCGAGCCTTCGGCCGGCACGGGCCTGCTCGCCATCTTCGCGGAGCTTGCCGGCAGCGGCCTGCACTTGAACGAGCTGGCGGCCACGCGCGCGGCCTTGCTCGGGCGCCTGTTTCCGGCTGTCGCGACGACACGCTACGACGCGGCTCACATCCACGACCATCTCGACGATGCCGTGCGCCCGAGCGTCGTGCTGATGAATCCGCCATTCTCGGCAGCGGCGCATGTTGACGGCGCCGTGGCGGATGCCGCCCTGCGCCATGTCTCCTCGGCGCTTGCGCGGCTCGCCGAGGGCGGGCGCCTGGTCGCGATCACCGGCGCCAGCCTGTCGCCGGACTATCCGTCTTGGCGCGAGGCCTTTGTCCGCCTCCAGGAACGCGGCCGTGTCGTGTTCAGCGCTGCCATCGATGGGCGCATCTATGCCCGTCACGGCACCGCGGTCGAGACCCGGCTGACGGTCATCGACCGCGTACCGGCCGATGATCCGAGGTCGTTTCCAGCATCACGCGGCATGGCACCCGATGTTGCCAAGTTGCTCCAATGGGTGTCGTCGGATGTTCCACCGCGCTTGCCTGTGCATGGTAACGCGCTTCCTGCCTCCGTCCCTCCCATCACGGTCATGTCGAGCCGAAGGCTCGCGCGGCAGCCACGCGCCGTTGCCGGCGATCCTCTTGAACGAGTGGGGGCGGACCTCGCCTACGAAACCGTGGACTGGAAGCCGGCCGAGGGCGGCAGCCTTACCGAGGCGCTGTACGAAGGATACGAGCTGCAGTCGATCCGGATTGTCGGTGCGCAGGCCCATCCGACACGGCTCGTGCAGTCGGCGGCGATGGCGTCCATCGCACCGCCTAAGCCGAGCTATCGGCCATGCCTGCCGGCCAATGTCATCGCCGAGGGCCTGTTGTCCGACGCGCAGCTCGAGAGCGTCGTCTATTCCGGCGAAGCGCACCTCGGGCATCTCGCCGGATCGTGGGTGGTCGACGAGACCTTCGACCTCGTCTCGGCCGCACCCGACGGTGCCGAGGATGCCGTTCGCTTCCGGCGCGGCTGGATGCTGGGCGACGGCACGGGCGCCGGCAAGGGTCGCCAAGTCGCCGGCATCCTGCTCGACAACTGGCTGCAGGGTCGCAAACGCGCGGTGTGGGTGTCGAAGTCCGACAAGTTGATCGAGGACGCCCAGCGCGACTGGTCGGCGCTCGGCATGGAGCGCCTGCTGGTCACACCACTCGCCCGCTTCCGCCAGGGCACGCCGATCCGCCTGGAGCAGGGCGTCCTTTTTACCACCTACGCCACGCTACGGACCGACGGGCGCGAGGAAAGAGTTTCGCGGGTCCGGCAGATCGTCGATTGGCTGGGGTCGGACTTCGACGGAGTGATCGTGTTCGACGAGAGCCACGCCATGGCCAATGCGGCCGGCGGCAAGGGTGAGCGCGGCGACCAGGCGCCGTCGCAGCAAGGCCGGGCCGGCCTACGTCTGCAGCATGCGCTGCCCAACGCCCGGGTCGTGTATGTCTCGGCCACCGGGGCCACCACAGTGCACAATCTCGCCTACGCGCAGCGGCTCGGACTGTGGGGCGGCGAGGACTTTCCGTTCGCCACGCGCGCCGAGTTCGTGCAGGCGATTGAGGCCGGCGGCGTAGCGGCAATGGAGGTTCTTGCTCGCGACCTCAAGGCGCTTGGCCTCTACGCGGCACGATCCCTGTCCTACGAGGGAGTAGAGTACGAGTTGGTCGAGCATGCGTTGTCGCGCGAGCAGATCCGCATCTACGACGCCTATGCCGGCGCCTTCCAGGTCATCCACAACAACCTCGACGCCGCCATGCGGGCCGCCAACGTCACCGGCGAGCGCGGCACGCTCAATGCCCAGGCGAAGTCCGCGGCACGCTCGGCTTTCGAATCCGCCAAGCAGCGCTTCTTCTCACACCTGATCACCTCGATGAAGACGCCGGCCCTGATCCGAGGGATCGAGCGCGACCTCGAGGACGGACATGCCGCCGTCATTCAGATCGTCTCCACTGGCGAAGCGCTTTTGGAGCGTCGGCTTTCCGAAGTTCCAACCGAGGAGTGGGGCGACGTACAAGTCGACATCACGCCGCGCGAGTACGTGCTCGACTATCTGGCGCACAGCTTCCCGACCCAACTGTTCGAGCCCTTCACGGACAGCGACGGAAATCTCTCTTCCCGGCCGGTCCATCGTGACGGTCAGCCCGTGCAGTGCCGCGACGCCGTCGACCGGCGTGACCGCCTGATCGAGCGACTGGCTTCGCTCGCCCCCGTACAGGGTGCGCTCGACCAGATCGTGCAGCGTTTCGGTACCGACCTGGTCGCCGAGGTGACCGGCCGATCCCGACGGATCGTTCGGAAGGGCGACCGGCTCTGCGTCGAGAACCGGGCGGCCTCCGCCAATCTCGCGGAGGCGCAGGCCTTCATGGACGACGCGAAGCGCATCCTGGTGTTCAGCGATGCCGGCGGTACCGGCCGTTCCTACCATGCCGACCTTTCAGCGCGGAACCAGCGGCTGCGGGTTCACTATCTGCTGGAATCAGGCTGGAAGGCGGACACAGCCATTCAGGGGCTGGGGCGCAGCAACCGCACCAATCAGGCACAGCCGCCGCTGTTCCGGCCGATCGCCACCAACGTGAAGGCGGAGAAGCGCTTCCTGTCGACCATCGCCCGGCGTCTCGACACCTTGGGTGCCATCACCAAGGGCCAACGCCAGACGGGTGGGCAGGGCCTGTTCCGGGCCGACGACAATCTCGAATCGCCCTACGGCCGGGCAGCGCTGCGCCAGCTCTACCTGCTGCTGTTCGCCGGCAAGGTCGAGGGCTGCTCACTGGAGGCCTTCCAGGCAGCTACCGGACTGCATCTCACGGACCGGGACGGCAGCCTGCGCGAGGAGCTGCCGCCGATCACGACCTTCCTCAATCGTCTGCTGGCCCTCACCATCGGCCTTCAGAACACGCTGTTCGGTGTGTTCGAGGATTTGCTGCGCGCGAAGATCCAAGCGGCGCGGGTCTCAGGGACCTACGACGTCGGCGTCGAAACCCTGACGGCCGAGAGCTTGACGGTGACGAAGCGCCAGGTGGTGTATGTCCATCCGACGACCGGCGCCGAGACGCAGGTCTTCACCGTCCGCCGCCAGCAGCGCAATCAGCCTCTTGCCTTGGCCGAGGCACTGGACAGGATCGGCGACCCGCGTGCGGTCCTGCTCGTGAATGCGCAGTCGGGCCGGGCAGCGGTACAGGTCCCGGCGCCCAGCGTCATGCTGGACGATGGCGAGGTCGAGCGCCGCGTCCGGCTTGTGCGGCCGATGGAGCGGACCGCCCTTTCGGTAGCGGCCCTCGAGCAGTCGCACTGGCAGCGGTCAGATCAAGCTGCCTTTGCCCAAGCCTGGGCACGCGAACTCGCAGAGATACCTCCTTACACGGAGAGCGAGCTCCATATCGTCACCGGTCTGCTGCTGCCGATCTGGAAGCGGCTGCCGGACGAGTCCATGCGGGTCTATCGGCTGCAGACCGATGCCGGTGAGCGTGTCATCGGCCGACTGGTCTCGCCAGCCTGGGTAGCGCAAGCCGTCTGCCCCGATGGCGTTAGCATTGCGCCGGCGGATGCCTGGACCGCGGTGCTCGACGGTCGGACCCTCCTTAAGCTGCAGGACGGCCTGTCCCTTCGCCGCGCCAGGGCGATGGGCCTGTACCGGGTGGAACTCTGCGGCTTCACCGACGGGATGGTCGATCGCCTGAAGGCGATGGGGCTGATCTCTGAGATCATCGCCTGGAAGCTGCGGCTGTTCGTGCCAACCGGCGCCAATGGTCCGGAGATCCTGGCGGCGTTGATGGAACGCTACCCGATCGTGCGCATCGCCGATCGGATGACGGCGTGAGGGCAGTCATGCCATCGCACGCGGCGGACCTGGCCCGCCGCCTGGCGCGCAATGCCGAGGCGGTGTGCCGTCACTATCTCTCCAACGGCCGTCGTGAGGGCCGCTACTGGCTGGTCGGTGACGTCGCCAATACCAAGGGCCGCAGCCTCTTTGTTCGCTTGAGCGGACCGGACCATGGCAGGGGTGCCGCCGGCAAGTGGACCGACGCCGAGTCGGGCCAGCATGGCGATCTTCTGGACCTCATCGCCCTCAATCGCGGGTTCGACCGCTTGCGCGATACCCTGGAGGAGGCGCGCAGGTTTCTCGCTCTGCCACAAGACTCGCTCGCTCCGCGACAGGATCGTCTTCGCGCACCGCGCGGTTCGCCTGAATCTGCGCGCCGTCTCTACGCAATGTCCCGATCGATCGCGGGCACGTTGGCGCAAACCTACCTGCAAAGCCGAGGGATCGTAGCTGTGCCCGATGGTGACCCGCTACGTTTCCATCCGCGCTGCCATTATCGGCCCGACGAGCACAGCCCGACCGAGACCTGGCCGGCCCTGATCGCTGCCGTGACGGACCTTGGTGGCGGGATCACCGGAGTGCATCGCACCTGGCTCGATCCCTCCGGACGGGACAAGGCGCCGATCGCTTCACCGCGACGGGCCATGGGGCACCTTCTCGGGCACGGAGTTCGCTTCGGCATGGCCGCCGACGTCATTGCCGCCGGGGAGGGGATCGAGACCATGCTGTCCCTGCGCATGATCCTGCCGACCCTGCCGATGGTGGCCGCGCTCTCGGCCAACCACCTTGCCGCCCTGCTGCTTCCCCCGACACTGCGCCGTCTTTATGTCGCCCGCGATACCGACCCGGCCGGTGACTCCGCCACGGCCAGCCTGTGCACCCGCGCGGAAGCCGCCGGTATCGAGCCGTTCGTCCTGTCGCCTTGTCTAGACGACTTTAATGACGATCTCCGATACCGGGGAATCGAATGGCTCCGCGCATCGGTGCGCCGACAACTCGCCCCGCCGGACGTGGCGCGTTTCCTGGCTTTGGTTCGTGAGGGGATGAGCACGGGCGCGTGAATCTCTTCGTCATTGGTCGCTCTACTGCCCTTCGGATCGGACCGGAGCGCGCCCCGGCCTTCTAGAGGGGCGATCGGACGGCAGCCAGGCCGTTCCCGCAACGGCGATCCTTCAGCTTTCTTCCCCTGCCGGCTGCGCCGGCATTCCTCGCGAGGCAAGAAAGCCTCGGCCCGCCGCCCTCCGCTGCGCTCCGGCCGCAAGCGCGGTGCGGGACCGGGCCGCCCGCCGTCTGTCGACGCCCACGAAGGCCGCGATGGGCGCGGCCGATCCGACAAAGGACAGCATCATGGCGACCCACAACGATCCTGACTTCGAGCCCGTGCACGGCTCATCCCCGACCGACCACGTCCTCACCGAGCTGCAGCTCTTTGGCCACCGTCCCTTCCAGGACGAGCCCGATCCCCGCCCGCTGCCGGAAGCCAACGCCATCACCGGCGCCGTCGTCGACATCTTCGATGCGCTGGTCTCGACCCTCACCGACACCCGTCTCGAACCCGATCTCGAGGACCTGCTGTGGTCGGCCGTCAACCTGTTCCATCGCGCCGTTGACCGGATCGAGCGCGAGCTCGACGGCAACGAGCAGGCGCAGCGGCGCAGCCAGAAGGAGCAGAACGGCTCGGAGGTCCGCTCGGTCGAGCTGGAGCGTCTCGTCGCCGAGGGCCTGACCCTGATCGAGCGTCGCAATGCCATGGAAATCTTCCGGGACCAAGCCGCCGAGCGCTTCGAGGTCCACACCGGCTCGACCTGGCGGCCACGCACCGGCTCGATGGTCAACCATCGGGCTCTCACCGCCGCGATGATCGACAGTCGCGAATTCCTGAATGCGCGGCGCCGCGCCGAGACCGAACTCCTTGTTCCGGCCGGTCCCAAGATCGCCTTCACCGGCGGTGCTGACTTCAACGACCACCAGCTCATCTGGAGCACGCTCGACAAGGTCCGCGTCAAGCATCCCGACATGGTGCTGCTGCACGGCGGCTCGCCGACCGGCGCCGAGCGCATCGCCGCTCGCTGGGCCGATAGCCGCAAGGTCACCCACGTTCCGTTCAAGCCCGACTGGGCCCGTCACGCCAAGGCCGCACCCTTCAAGCGCAACGACCAGATCCTGGAAGTCCTGCCGATCGGCGTCATCGTGTTCCCGGGCTCGGGCATCCAGGAGAACCTTGCCGACAAGGCGCGCAAGCTCGGCATCCCGGTCTGGCGCTTTGGTTCGGGTGGCGCGTGAGCGCCACCTCTTTCCTGCGCCCACGGGCATATGGGAGCGCTCTAACCTTGTTCTATGAGTAAGCCTTTCAAATTGCGCATGACGGTGGCAGACACGACAGCGGGCGGCATGCCGTGCAGGCGTGCCAAACCATCTACAGCGATCCAGACATCGCTCGGCACGGTCGGACGGGCGGCGGTCTGGGTGAATGGTCCATCTGTTTCCGTCAGAACTCGATCCAATGGGAGCGCCTTGGTTATCGCTGCGCGCTTCTCATTCGCGAGCATCTCCGCGTTCACCGAAAAATAACAGCCGAGATCGACCGCCCTCTTGGCCTCCGCTGCGGTGCCGGTGAACCAATGAAGCACCACGCGACCGCGGGTAGGCGGCAGGTAATGCTCGATCATGTCGAGCACGGCCTTGGTCGCTCGGACGCTATGGGTTGTTACGATCTTGTTCCCCGCCACCGCGCAGAGCGATAGTACGCGAGCAAAAATCTCCTTCTGCGTTTCAAACGACTTGTAGAATCGCGGGCTGGCGTCCAACCCGACTTCGCCCACATAGCGGGTTCGCGGCAGCAATTCCTCCCAAAGCCCGATTTCGTGAGCCCGTTCGGCGACCAGTTGAGGATGCAAGCCGAGAGCTGCCCGAACATGACGAGTGGCAGATGCCAGTTGGTGGTTCCGTGGCCAAGCCTTGGGCGTGGTAGTCACGGTGAGGGTGAACACGCCGTCGCGCTCGCAACGCTCCACCGCGGCCGCGTGGTCGGGGTAGAGATCGAGGTGGCAATGAAAATCGACGAGACCAGATCGCATAGGGCGTCTTACGACGGTGCGGCTCTAACGCCAGTCAGCAACCGTCCAACCTCCTCCAATCCGCGGCGATAGACATCGGCCAGGGCATCGTGCCGGGAAGGATCATCGTAGAGTGGCCCCGGCTTGTGTATGAGGGCCTTGGCGAGATCCGGGCGCTTCGATAACCGTGCGATCGCGAGCTGGAAGGATCGGACCTGCTGACCTTCGGCGTGCTTAGTGTCCAGCGTGGCGGCCTTCAGGTCGGGCACGTTGTAAACTGTCGCATCCTTGCCTCCCAGGGACGCCCGTCGAATGAGACATGGGAGGCAGTACCCACAGTGCCCCTGCGGCGTCTTGGTCCAGCGCCCCTTCGTTGGCGACGAACATGATAGCGACAATCGGGTGAGCTGCTTTAGCAGCGCCGGATTGGCGCATTGGGCAACCATCTCCCCCTTGGTCTTATCCCAATAGGGATTCTCAATCTTCCCCCCGACGCCAAGCGCCCGGAGCAAATCATTCCACCGGGCCATGTAGAAAGGATGCGTGGTCCGGGTGCTGAGAGCGCCCAGCCGAAGCCGATCGAGCGGCACATTGAGCGCGATCAAGCCATTCTCCGGAACCTTGAGTACGAAGTCGCGGCCGAGCGCGGTGCCGGCGGCGACGCCCAAGGAGAAGAACAGGAACGAGCGGCCGCGCGTCGTGTCCTCCGATCCGACATCCTCGACCAGCCCATTATCGAAGCTCATCCATACCCGCAGCCGATCGAAGGCGGATGATTTGTAAGCGGCTTTCAAGCCGACGAAACACTGCTCCTGCGACTTGCTCACCAGCCCTTCGCCGGCATGGCTGACCAGAAGCGGCGTCTCGCCGGCATTTAAGCTGTCGATCGCACCGATCAGACTGTCCAAGCCACCGGAGAAGAGACTCACACCGTCGAATGGGGCGGGTATAAGGGTGGGGGCCGTGGCAGGAACCAGTCTTGCATAGCCCTTGGCCCGTTTGCGGAATCCGACATCCCACCTGTCGCCGGTCAGGAAGTTCAAGGCGCGGACCAGAATTGGCGCTGCGGTCGTCCATCGCACCGGATCACTCACGGGGATGACCAGGCGAATCTCGCGCGTCCAAGCGTCCTGCGATTCCGTGGAGCGGGAGATGCGGGTGTCTGCCGCATGGACGTGGGCCGCTACCAACAGCATGTCCGCGCCGATCTCGCTCGGGGTCAGATGCAGCGCCTTGAGATCGCCTAAGGCGCGGCCGATCCCGTGATCGAGACGCTTGCCCGCCACCAACTGCAAAATCGATGCGACCTCGTCGCGCGCCTTCGGAACGCGGA
>CAZPOS010000120.1:0-4489 GCA_964588065.1 uncultured Reyranella sp. | reverse complement strand
CGATGATGACATGGCGCCTCATTTCGCTGCCTCCCCATCACCCATCGTCTGCAACACATCGAAGGCAGATTGATAGACGTTGGTCACAAAGCCCATCACCGCGTCGGGCGGCAGCGACTGAACGTTGACGCCCGCGGCGTTGATGGCGTCGCTGACACCGCGCTGGATGAAATCACGCAGTTGCGCTTGCACCCTCTCAGCGGCCCGCGGGTCGGCCGGCAAGGTCACGACCTTGGTGCCGATGTCGTTGCAGATACGAGCCTCGATCGCGTGCGTCGCATATAGTTCCAAGACGGTCTGGATCTGACCGGGTGTCAGCGCATCGATATCGGTGATGCCGGCGCTGGCGAGATCGGCGATCGTCTCAACGAAAGCGTCTCGCGCGATTCCCTCGTCGATCGACCCGCCTTCGGGGCAGATGTAATCGGCAAGCCCAGCGAACACTTCCTCGATCGGCCGCCCGGCGAGGCTTTCAAGGTTGAGCGTTCGCAGCGCTTCGCGAACGCCATTGGCGCTGGCATCGTTGAGGAATCGTATGAGCCCGGCACCCGCCCCTCTCGAAGAGCCCATACGTTGCGCGGCCTGGCGCGATCCGCCCGCCGATTTGGAAACATATTGAGAGACAGCGCGGCCGAGGCTTCTGCGGTCGCTGCCGCCCGAGCTTACGAAGCGCGTGAAATTTCTTCTGGCAGATGTAAACCGATCCGATGACCCTGCCGGCGCGGTCGGCCGAGCCGCCGGCGCGGGAGGAACTGCTGGGGGCGGTCCATCAGGCGACGGCGCTTGTGTTCCGTCGCCATCACCCCCGCCCGAGCCGGCGCCGCCGTCGCCGTCATCCCGCAGCCAACTCGGGATGAGCGGCGTCCCGCCGCCAGCGCCGCCATAAGCGTTCGACGTGCCCATCAGCGGCCACCTTTCCGCGTGCGAAGCGCAGCGCTGGCCGTTGTTTTCAAGAAGGTCGATTGCGACGTCGACCATCCTTGGAGGAGCTTTTCGAACCGAGCTACGGCGTCGGCATCCTTGATGATGCTTTCCCAGCCCGACGCCGGCCATGGCCCGCACCGATCGGCCGGCAAGGCTTCGAGCATATCGAGAAGGTTGGCTTGCAGCGTCGGGTGCGCGCGAACCAAAACGGCGAGCCCGTCTATGCCGGGGGGCGCCGTATCAAAGGAATCGCCGCCCATAACGCGTCCGCGCAGCTCCTCGAAGACCTGAGCGGCCTCGGCTGGAACGAGCTGCTTGAGTTCACCTTCGAACGCCTGAACGGCCAGTTTCGGGCCGAGCAGCTTTTCGACCACCGCCGCGAGTCGTCCAAGGACCGAGGCTGCACCGAAATAGTCCTTTCGATCCTTCGTCACGAACAGGTAAGGGCGCAGATCGACTTCCGCCAAGGCGGGTGACAGCCGCGCCCAAGCCCGTATTGCGTCGGCCGCCTTCCATTCCGTCAGGATAGCGCTATCCTTGGAGTCCAGCACGGTGGCCGGCTTTGCGTGATCGGTTGAACTGATCTTCGATCCGGTTCGCTTGGCCTTGGCGGCTGGCTTCTCCTCCGACGCGGCGGCCTCCAGCGCCGCCAAATCTGCGCAGCGGCCGTCCGGATCTCGGGCAGCGGCGCTTGCGATCTGGTCAAACAATCTGGAGAGGAACCTCTCGGCCAGCATGAGCTTCGCCAGGACAGGCAGTTTCACCTCCTCTCCGAAGCCTCGAGCGAGCGCAGTCTGATGCCGTAGTAGTAGGGTGTTTAGGAAGCGCTTGATCTGGCGCGGATTACCCTGCGTCCCGCTGGCCAGGATCGGACCGATCTGATCGCTAAGTGTGAGCGCGTTCTGGACCTGGCCAGCTTTGTTGCCCAAGGTGGTCTTGACCGTCTGCGCGTCGAGCCCGGCCGTTTGCCAGGGCCGCTTGAGCAATTCACGTGCCACGGTGATGAGCGCCGAGTAAGCGGGGTCGTCATCGCCTAGCTCGGCACCCATGAGCAACAGGGTGACGTAAATACGGGTTTCGGTCTCACCCAAAGCCGGAATCCGGAACGGGATCTGGATGAGCTTCTCAAGATAGTTGCGCGCATAGTCGCGTGGGCCGGTCGTGTCCGGCAACTCAGGGAAATGCTTGCGAACCGAGTATTCGATCATCGCCTCGTCGGCCGCGACGATGAACGCGGTGCGGGCGGTGAAGAAGAACAGGCGGACGGCTTCGAGCGTTTCAATCGCCGTGTCCGGCAGGCAGCGGTCGAGATCGTCGATGAGGACGATCAGTTGCTTGACGCCCGCCTGCTTGAGCAGATCGTCAAATGCCTTCCGGAACGCCTCGATCTCTTCGGGGACATTCTTCGACTCGCCGGGCTTTAGCAAACCCTGCACACCATCGATGGCCTTGTCGTAATTCTCTTGGGTGGCGAGTTTCGATGGATCGGCGAAAATTCCCTTTAAGGTCCCGACCACCGCGCCAACCTGATCAGCTGTTGGGATGCCCGTGAATGCGGTGAAAGCGAGACCGCCACCGCGACGCGCTATCTTGAGCCAGTCGATGCGCTTGAAGATGTCTTTTACGGCCATGCCGGCTTGGGTGAGCAATGGACGCTTTTCGACAAGGCCAGTGACGATACCTTCGATCAGCGCGATTTTGGCATCTTCGAATCCCTGAAAACGCCAGCCGTTGAATTTGATGCAGAGGACATCCTTGTCCGAGCTGAGGCCGTTCTCGATCATCTCCAAGATGCTGGATTTGCCGGCGCCCCAGTCGCCATGAACACCGATGGTCACGGCGCGCTCGGGCTTCTCGCGCAGCAGCTCTATAATGGTCTTGGCGATCGCCTCGTTGTTGAGGAGATCCACTCTCGTCTCATTGTCAGTAAGAATCATCCCGTCCCTTGGTCTCGACGATTCATAGTGGCTACGCCGTGCTCCCCGCGAACAATGTGCCGCAATAATGCGAATTTGGCTATATAATCATGTGCGCCGTAAGGTTGGGCTTCTGTAGGTCGCCGGGTTCTACAGCGTGTCCGGTCTGAACTGCGATCGCCGGCTGATGACCTGCCGGCGACCATGAACACGCCGTCCCCGGTGTAATGAAGCGTCTCGGGATGCTTCGGCGAGGCCGCGACATGCGCCTTCACCACCTCGAAGATGAAGAAGTTGTCCTTCGAGATCAGGGGGCCATCCGCCAGCCGGCATTCGAAGCTGGCGTGGCATTCGGCGATCAGCGGCGCTTTTACATACTCCGCCGGCGCTGGCGTGAGCTTGAACTTCTCGAACTTGTCCACCTCCGCACCTGAGCTGTTGCCAACACCGACCACCTGATCGGTGAGCGCGGTCGTCGGCAGGTTGATGACGCATTCCTTGCTGCGCCGGATCAGGCCGAAGCTGTGATTGCCGCCGGCGATCACGCAGCCGATGAGGGACGGCGTGAATTCCATCACGGTGTGCCACCCCATTGTCATGATGTTGCGCTCGTCACCATGCGCCGATGTGACCAGCACGATCGGGCCTGGCTCCAGGTAACGGCGTATTTTGGAGACCGGCAGGTCGGTCTTGCGACGGGACCTTGTCATCTTCGTCCCTTGGGCTGGAGTGCGGTTCCTCGAAGTCACTGCATCAGCGTCACTCATTTGCAACCAAGAGTCTCTCTTCTGCCACTTTCTATCCTGATAAGATTAGCCGGCGCCATGGTGGTGGTGGAAGGCGCGACCGTTTGATCCTGGTCACGGAGATCCACCATGCTCGCTGTCGGCATCGTTCTCAGCATCGTCGGCCTTGGCTTCTTCTGCCGGCTGCTGTTCACGCTTGCCATCTATGCGCTCCCCACCTTCGCCGGTCTCTCTGCGGGATTGGCGGCGTTTCACAGCGAGGCAGGTGCCACTGGTGCGATCACCGTCGGATTGCTGGTGGGTGGCGCGACTTTGGCGCTTGGACAATTCGCCTTTGCGGGCACGCGCACGCTACTCATCCGCGCCATCTTCGGTATGCTCTATGGCGTTCCAGCTGCAATCGCTGGCTATCAGGTGTCGTATGCCTTGGCGGGCATTGGCATGCCCGGCAGTGCATGGCAGACGGCATTTGCCGTGGTCGGCGCCGTCGTCTCAGGGTGCACGGCCTTCTCGCGACTGGCACTGTTGGCTCCGCCGCCGGACGGGCGGGGCGCGGGGAGCGCTTATCTGCCTGCTGACGGGCGGCTGCACGATCAGGGGCGCTGATGCTTTTGTCTCTCCATCATCGAACAGGTTGGCAGAGATTGTGGCAGCGAACGCTTGCCTCGACGCGACAGGTGAACGTATCCCACTATGGCCACTTCGAGACGCCTTTCCTCTGGCAAGCCGACAAGATGCAGGCGAGGGGCGCTGTCTGCGATCCGTTGAGCTGGGATGATGCCGTCGTTTTTCTACGCTATGGCCGCCGTCTGTTCGCCCGGTGTGCCAGTCCTCTTGCGCTGGGCCCTTCAGGTTGGCCACGACTTCTCCCGAGGATGCTGTTCGGCGCGCGACCCACGGCCT
>CAZPOS010000119.1:0-15480 GCA_964588065.1 uncultured Reyranella sp. | reverse complement strand
CGGCGGCGAACTTGTAGGTCACGCCGGCGAGGGCCAGGATGTTGTTGTTCTGGAAGGTCACGTTGCCGAACGGCGTGTTGACGCTCGGATTGGTGGTGCCGACATAGCGGCCCTCGATCAGGAAGCGGAGCTGCTCGTTCACGTTATAGGCGACACCAACCATGCCCTGATAGGCGAACTGGGTGCTGCCGAGCGAGGAGTTGCTGTCGATGAAGGCGACGCCCGCGCCGGCGCCGATATACGGCGTGATCACCGACGTCGGCATGAAGTCGTACAACAGGTTGGCCATCACGTTGAGCTGGCCGACCTTGCCGTTGATCGCCGTGCCCGGGATGTTGGCAGACGTCGGGATCTGTCCGTAGCCGACTTCCAACTCGACACGCGGTCCGACGAAATCGTAGCCGGCCTTGCCGCCGACGGACCAGCCGGTCCATGTGCTGGCATTCGAATTCGATCCAATGAACCAGGCGGCGCCGCCGCCGGCACCAATATAGAAGCCTTCCTGAGCATTGATCGTCTGGGCGCCGGCAACGCTCGGCAGCAACAATCCCAGGCCCAGCAGAGCCAAACCAGTATTTCTCATAATTCTCCCCAACGTTGACGTTGATCTAACGGGCCGCGGAGCGAATGATACCACAAAGGATGCACTCGACTTACGTCTCAGTGTCCGAATCGCACCACCTCTGTCTAGGAGTGTTGCAGCGGCGCAACACTCGCTCGCTCCCCCTTGCCTGACGACTCAGCCTGTTCTGCTCATTTCTACCGCCCGGCGAACTTGCCGTCTCCATTCCACCGACCCTGCCGCTTCGCCTTCATGAAACAGCTGAATCCCGAGGTCCCGGAGCAGACCGGCCAACTGAACCGCGGACTGGAAGCGCCCGCTTCGAGGCAGATTGGGTGTTGCCGCAATACCCACTGGCACCAGACGGAATTGGCCGGCATACGGCGGCAGGTCAGGGACGAGTTCGATGGCGAGTGCGCCCCTTGATTCCGCTCGCTCCACCGAGTGGAGGCAAAGCCACTTTGAGCGGGGATCGGCCCTGATCCGAGCGATATCGAGCGCCCTGCGGACAGGCAGCAGCGGATCTCGCCGGATGAACGCTCCCACCGAAGCGGCGTACCCCGGATGGAGCGCCTCGATCGTGCCCTGGGCTGCCGCGATGAGTGCTCCCCGCTTCTCGCCGAACGACGCGCCCGCGCGATGCCAGACGAAGAGGTTCGGCGCCGCGAGATGACGCCACCCTGCCGCCGCTGCCCGGAGGCAAAAGTCGTTTTCCTCTCCATAGCCCTGTCCGAAGCGATCCTGATCGAAAGTTCCGATGCGCACGAGGCAGGCGCGCCTGATCGCCATGCAGAATCCCACCGCCGTTGGAATTTCAACCGTTGGCAGCCCGATGTCGGCGCACAGCCGGTCCCATTCGGCGGCGTCCTCCGGCGGCACGGGATTCTCGCACAGGGTGCACGGATAGCTCAGGATGGTTGCCGCATTCGAAAGGGGGGTGACCGTGGCGGTCGCGGGAGTCCTCAGCGCCGCCATCAGCCGATCGAGCCAGTCACCGAACACACGGGTATCCGAATTCAACAAGACGACGTCGCGGTCGGGATGGAGGCCCATGCCGCGATTGACGGACCCGACGAAGCCGATATTTCGCTCGTTCACCAACAGCGTGATCAGACCGGCTCTGGCCAATTCACCCAATTCGCGGCGCAATAAAGGGTCGGGCGAGGCGTCGTCCACGACTACCAGTTCATAGACCTCTCGCGTCGGCGCTTCGAGCACGCTCGCGATCGCCGATAGAGCCAAGGAGCGGCTACCATGGACCGGGACGACGACATCGACGGTCGCTGAGGCGCCCTTGGTCCGCGGTCGCTCCAGCAGCCTTCGGATATCCGGCTCCGCCGGATTCGCCGCCGCCTTGGCCTCCCTCCCCTCGGATCGGCCAAATCTCAGCCAGTGGGAAAAGGGCTCGTATCCCGCAACAACAGTATCCGGATTCTCTCGACGGTAGGTTTCCGGGGAAAAGCCCGGCGACGGAGACCAGCCACGGGCGGATCCCAACGCCAGATAGTGAAAAGCCGCGTCCTCCGGCGACGAGAAGGCGCGACCGGCCGCCCGTGCATAGTGCGCGACGTCGATCGCGCCAGATACAAGGCCATGCTGACGGCACAGCGCGCGCTTCCAGCCCGGAAATGCCTGTGCTGCGGGCATGGCCAGTCGGCCGTCGCGAACCAGCCGGAAAAGCAGGTCGCTCCACATCGGCGGAGACCGGGGATCGCTCATCGGACCGTCCATGCCCCGCGCATCTCCAGAAGTGTCTCGAGGAGCGAGGCCGCGTCCCGGGACAGTTCCAGTGGCAGTACAATGCCACGGCCCAACCGACGCAGGCGCGCTGCCGGCGCACCGATATCGAACACGACGACCGGCAGCCCTCGCGCGAGGGCCGCCGTCAGAACGAAAGACCAGGTTTCGGGCCAGATGGCCGGCAGAAAAACGACGTGCGGCGCCGCATCGGCCAGGAGCCGGTCGACGTCTGCGGGATGATACGCACCCGACACGCTGACGCTCGCAGGCAAAGGTTCCGATGTGGGCCCCACGACCGAGAGCCGAACCGGTGCGCCCGTCCGGTCGATGGCGGCAGCGAGAGCCTGGAGTACGCGGAGGCCCTTGGAGACGTTCAAGGCCCCCAAGGTGGCGATCCGCAGCGGCTCGCCTTCTGAGACCCGGGCAGGGCGCTCCGGAGGCAGGGGGGTATCGGGCTCCGGTTCCCAGACCTCTATTTCCTTCGGGAGGTGCCTCCCCATTCGGGTCGCGAGATCTTCGCTCGGTGCAATGAGGCGCTCCGCACCGGTCAGAAACTTCAGATGGTCGCGCCGCCAGGTCAGGGCATCGACGTCACTCACCTCCGCACCGTGCTCCGAGACGCATTGAACGCACGCATCGGGTGGGGCCGCCTCGCAACATATGCCTCGCCCAGTGACCAGATCGATCCGAGGGCACAACATGTAATAGTCGTGCAGAACGACGTCGTAAGGCACGCCAAGGCGTGCAGCGAGTTCGCGCAACCACTCCATCGCGGCCCGTGGACGGTCGACGAGGTGATTGACGAGCAGCCTGGTCACGTTCCGCTGACGGGCGAAGGCGGCAAGGGCACCGAGATCCGATGAAAGGTCGAACGCTCGATCTCCCACGACAGCCAATGCCGGCGCAGCGAGGACGGCGCGAGCGCGCAGGACGTTGCGCCCCCGCATTTCCATCTCCCGTTCATACAGATCGAGAAAGTGGCTACTGCCCCCGCCGCGCCCATGATGAAATACCAGCACGGTCTCCGCCTGCTCGCGCCAAGGAGCATGATCGGCTCGCGCTTCGACCTCGTTGCGGGCAAGTCCAGTGCGTCCGGGGTTCGCGAGGTAATCCCAAAGCGGTTCCACCGGCCGCCGTCGGGTCAGGTAGGCACGTCGATAGAATGCAGGATCGAAGGCAGGCGCAGGAGCGCGGCGCGTTCGCCATCCCAGAAGCGTGTAGTGAAGCAAGGGCCCCCGGCCGACGCGCAGACGCCGAGCATGGTCATCGAACTGCCGCAGGTAGAAATCATGGTCGAAGACCTGCTCGAGCATGCTGAGTCGCGGCGCCATGATCCGCATCACCGAGGGCCTGATTCTGTCGCCGATCAGGCGTCCCAAGAGGATGCGCTCGACGAAGAGCGTGAGAAGCCGAGCATGGACGAACTCGATCGCACCTTCCAACAGGTGGCGAATCCCACCCGCGTGACCGCGTGACCGCTCATATCGCGAGGGAGTCCGGGTTCGCATTGAACTAGTGATCGAGGCTGGTACGTCGCGCTGTAAGCGACAAGGCCGGATGGAAGAACGGATCGTCGACGATGACCTCGCCCCAGGATTCAAGAAAGTGGCGCCTCTCGGCCGCGTAGCGCCTCGCCACATCGGCACTGCCGCGCGTCGCGGACTCCTTGTGCCTGAGGACAGCATCGGGAGTCAGAACCGTCTTCCATCCCCGCGCAGCCAGTCTGAGGCAGAGATCGACGTCGCCGAGTTCCACCGGAAATCGTTGCTCATCGAAGCCTCCGACTCCATCGAACTTGCTCTTCTCGACGGCAAGACAAGCGCCCGTAACGGCCGAAACCTCCCGCGGGACAGTGAATCGATCAAGATACCCCGCATATGTGGGCGAAGCCCCGATGTCGATATGCGCCGCGTAGCCGCCCAGACCGAGTACAAGACCGGCATGCTGCACACGCCCTGATGGATAGAATAGCGAGGCGCCCACCGCGCCGACCTCGGGTTGCACCGCCCATCCCACGAGATTGACAAGCCAATCCGGCCGCAATGCCTCAGTGTCGTTGTTGAGAAAGACGAGCACCCGACCGGCGGCCCGTTCGGCCGCGCGATTGCAGAGGGCTGAAAAATTGAACGCCCCGTCGGCGCTGAGAACCTGAACACCGGACTGTGTAGTCACCTGCTCAAGAAGACGTCGTGCGGCCGCTTCCTTGCTGCCATTGTCGACGATCACCAGATCGAAATCCCGTGGCGAGGTTCTCTCCAGGCTGGTCAAGCATGCCGCAAGCAGGTCCGCCCGGTCCCGAGTCGGAAGAATGATCGTCGCTGTCGCCCGGGGCGCCGCGGGTTTCGCGACGGCGACGGGAACCCGCGTCGTCGAGGGCCTCCACTTCTTGGTTAGCAGAACGCGCCGAATGTGACCGACCGGACCCGGTGCTGCAGTAAACAGCGCCTCCCAGGTCCTCGGGTGCAGCATGTCGCGCATCGGCCGCTGGGCATGACCCTCGACAGCCCGACGCCTGGCATAGATGGCGCGGCCCACGTACGGCTTCGCCCTCTGAAAAATCGGACTCCAGTCCGGCTTCAGTTCTGGCTCTACATACCTGCCGAGATCACTCGAGTCCTCATCCGCATAGAAGAGTGCCTGCTCGGGACGCGTCGATGCGAATTCGACAAGCGCCGCCATTGCGTAATCTGCCATCGTGTCACCGGCATGAACGGGCACGAGGATGTCGGACGCTTCGAGTCCCGCCCACAAGGCTCGGGCTTCGGCGTCTCGAGCGACGCCTATGACCTCCCGGGCACCAAGCTGTCCCATGGCCGCGCCGGCGAAGGCGAGTGACCAGTTCGAGTAGGTCTGGCGCTCCAGGGACGCAATGGTGGCCTCGCGCGCGGAGGCCGACTCCCCTCCGTCGTCCAGGAAGATCACCCGCAAGTGTGGGCCGAGACGCCAATTCGGCCGCGCTGCTTCGAGTTCCGTCAGGTCAAGGGCTCGTTCATTGGAGACACGCCATTCGTGGTAGCGTTCCAGACGCGTGGCGCCGAACAGATTCCTCAGAAGACCATCCGAAGCTGTTCGGCATAGAGAGGCGCGCAACCCAGCCGCGAGCAGCGCAACCGGCAAACTGCGCCTACTCGCCAATGAGAACAATTCGCGCAATGAGAGCATGCGCGCGGTGGTCAGGCGGAGATCCGTCGGACGATACCCGTCCGGCAGAACGAGTTGAACCTCCCGAGTGCCCTCCGGAACAGGTCCGATCCACTCACCGAGGCCGAACAAGGCGGCCGACATCGGAAAACGCATATCTTCGCCGTCGCGAACGAAGCGGATGACCGGTCTCACAGCCGAACCATACAGCGTCGTTCGATACCTTACCTGCAGCCAGGAGGGCGTCGGAATGCAACCGGGCACGGCCCGCTCCTGCACGCCATCCATTGCCGTTGCCGCACCCTCGATCGACAGATGCAGGACATCAGCCATTTTCGAAAGAAGCGGCTCTTGGCGGATCGGATGAAATCGTCACCTCGGTATCACTCGCTTGTGCATGACTTGGCCACACCCTGTTCGGCGAACTTGCTTTATCATAAGTAATTGCATTTAGGTCTCGCGCGGATCACGTCCTTGGGTGGCGGTCGTCGCGAGAACAACACAATTTCGACTTAGTTTGGGCCGCTAACACCCGGGCATGGTTGAAGTTCGACGGAAAGAGCGAGGCTCTGGTATGGGTTTTGTAGGGTCAAAGGCGCCGGTTCATCTAAACGGAGGTCTCACGCAATGACCCGCAGGGAAGAGGTAGCAATCGTCGGCTATGCCTGTCGTCTGCCCGGGGCCGACAACAGCGACGGCCTTTGGAAACTCCTGCGCACCAACACTTGCAGCGTCACTGAAATTACACCCGACCGTTTCCCGACCCAGTCCTACTTCCACCCCTCGCCCGATCAGATCGGCCGCAGCTACACCTTCGCTGCCGGCGTTATCGACGACGTTTGGGGATTCGATGCCACTGCCTTCGGCATGAGCCCACGCGAAGCCGAGCAGGTCGACCCACAGCACCGTCACCTTCTCGAAGTCACTCACGACGCGCTCGCGCATGCCGGCATTCGCCCATCACTCCTCGCAGGCAGCCCCGTAGGAGTCTACGTCGGTGCCTCCTCGGTCGACCATGCGGCACGCTTCTTCGCCGATCCCGCGGCTGCCGGCATGCATATGATGACGGGCAATTCGCTCAGCATCATGGCGAATCGCATCTCATACACGTTCGATCTGCGCGGACCGAGCCTGGCTGTCGATACGGCCTGTTCGTCTTCACTGGTCGCCCTCAACCTCGCCGCCGACGCCATTCGCGCCGGGGCGATCGACACGGCCATCGTGGGAGGCGTCAATCTGCTCCTGTCGCCGTTCTCCTATGTCGGCTTTTCGCGGGCGTCGATGTTGTCGCCAACCGGACTCTGCCGCCCGTTCGACGCATCGGCGGACGGGTATGTTCGATCCGAAGGGTCGATCGTCGTCGTCCTACGCTCCATGTCCTCGGCGCTGAAATCACGAAACCGAATTCACGCAGTCATCGTCGGGTCGGGAATCAACCAGGACGGACGCACGACGGGCATGTCACTGCCTTCACCCGAGTCGCAAAAGCAACTGCTCGAGCAGGTGTACGGCGAATTCAGGGTCGATCCAGCCGACCTGAGCTACCTCGAGGCACATGGAACGGGCACGCGGGTCGGCGACCCCATCGAAGCCGACGCTTTGGGCAAAGGCCTTGCGCAGAAGCGCTCTCGGCCGCTTCCCATAGGCTCCGTGAAATCGAATGTGGGCCATCTGGAGCCGGTATCGGGGCTCGCCGGCCTCCTTAAATCCATCTTGATCCTGGACCACGGACTTGTACCCGCAACTCTGCATCACCGTGCGCCAAATCCGGACATTCCGTTCGAAGAGCTGAACCTCGAGGTTGTGTCTCAGAACCGACGCTTGACAGATCAGCGCGGGCCCGAGCTCATCGGCGTCAATTCCTTCGGATTTGGCGGCACAAACTCACACGTCATCCTGCGCAGCGAGCGAACCCTTGCGCATCTCGTTCAGGTCAATGCGGCAGCTCCACCGCCGCCGTTGCAGCTGTCCGCCCACAATGCCGACGCGTTGAAGGCGCTCGTCGGCCGCTATGTCGATGCGTGGCCGGACGCGCCCCGCGAAGCCGCCGCCTTCATTTCCGCCAGCGCCTATCTCCGCGACCCGCTCTCGTCCCGACTCATCGCACGGGGCGAAAGCACGGATGAGATCCGGCACCATCTCGCGTCGTTCGTGAAGGGTGAGAAGTCAACGTCGGTTCTCACCGGACAAGCGCTGGGAACGGATCTTCCGATCGCCTTCCTCTTCTCCGGCAACGGCTCCCAGTGGGCCGGCATGGGCCGCGACGCATGGACAGCCAGCTCCGTCTTCCGCGAAGCGCTCGAGGACGTCGATGCCCGTTTCGCGAAGGTCCAGAGTTGGTCCATCGTAGAGACCCTGTTTGCGGATGATCTTGCCCCCCGCCTGAGGCGTGCAACCTACTCTCAGCCGCTGTTGCTTGCTCTGCAGGTTGCCACGGTGCGAGCACTCGAAGAGCGAGGCATCGTTGCAAGTGCCACACTCGGGCACAGTGTCGGCGAGATCGCGGCCGCTTGGTGCGCTGGGGCTCTCAGCCTCGACCAGGCAATCGATGTCGTGATCGCCCGCAGCAGAAACCAGGAGGGCGTGCGTGGCAGCGGCGGGATGGCAGCGCTCATGCTGAGCGACCGCGAGGCCCGGCGCTTCCTGAAAACTTCAGGGGCGAACAGTGTCGAGGTCGCGGCGATCAACAGCTGGCGCAGCGTCACCGTTTCGGGAACGATCACGGACATAGATCGCGTGCTTCAGGCCGCCGCCGATCTGCGAATCAGCGCACGACGGCTCGACCTCGATTATCCGTTTCACAGCGCCCTCATCAATCCCGTACGCGGCCCATTGTTGCGTGAGTTGCAGGGGCTTCGCCCGCTGCCTCCCCACAAGAAGTTCGTGTCGTCTGTGACCGGCGGCGCGGTCCCTCCGGAGACTCTCGGCGCGGACCATTGGTGGCGTAATGTGCGGGAGCCGGTGCAATTCGAGCCGGCCTTGAACGAGCTCCTGAAAGACGGAATGCGGATCTTCGTGGAGGTCGGACCGAGGCCGATCCTGGCCAGCTACGTACGCGACGTGCTTCGGGAGACCGGCACGCGCGGAATCGTAGTCGAGACGCTGACCGAGGGAGACGGACAGCTTGCCCTCGATCCACTCGAGCGCGCCGCATCGCGGGTCGTGCTGGCCGGTGGCATGATCGAGATGCAGCGCTTCTTCGGGCCGCCACCGCCAAGCGCAGTGGTGCTCCCGCACTATCCTTGGCAGCATGTGCCCTTCAAGCTGCCGACGACCGACGAGGCCAACACGGCCTTGTTGCCGCACGCCCACCCGCTCCTCGGCGGCCGTCCACGAAAAGATGGCCTGGAATGGTATGCAACGGTCGATCCTGCGCTCTTCGCCTGGATAGACGACCACAAGGTGGGCGGCGTGCCGGTTTTTCCGGCTACGGCCTATGTCGAGACGATGCTGGCCGCGGCACGCGAGACACATCCGGAGGGCGCCCTCGAACTCCGCGATCTGGACATCCTCAGGCCGCTCGTGTTCGAGGGAAAGACCTCTTTCGAGATCTCCGTCCGACTGGCCCACGAGACGGGAGTGGTCGAGCTGCTGTCTCGTCAGCGCGCGACGGCGGGGGCCGACTGGACTCTGAATGCTCGCGGCATCGTCCATCGGTCACCGATCACCGGCAAGGCGACTGTCCAGCCAACTGCCCCAGACCACGCGGTCATCGTTCCGAAGTCCAGCGTTTATGCGCAGGCCAGCGAACTGGGCTTCGGCTACGGTCCGGCTTTCCAGCGCGTTCGGCACGTCGTCTTCCCGGAACCGAAGTATGCCGTCGCGACCCTGCAGCAGCCGGATTCTCTCGTACACGGAACGGGAATCGTCGACATCACCGCGCTGGACGCGGCCTTCCACGCGCTGTTTGCGTCGGAGGAGGCTGGTGTTGCCGATATGCCGATGAAGCGCATGCTGCCCGTCCGCTTCGGATGCGTGCGCGTCTTCCAGCCCGGCAAGATCGCCGCCCGAGTCACCGCGCGCACGCTTAGGCAATCGCCGACCTCTATGGTTGTCGACATCGATCTCTGGGACGAGAACGGCGTGGTCGTCGTCACGGCCCAGGGCGTCCGCCTCGTCGAAGCTCCGGTGGAATTGGCAGCCGATCCAAAGTCCCTGAGCTACCGCACCGTCGCCTGGCATGCCGAGCGCGCTGGCGCGCCGTCGACGGTGACATGCCGCCACACGGAGGTCGAGCGGCCAGCCGGAAGCGCAGCCGCGCTTTCGGAGGCGTTGCTGCTCGTTGAAGCCGGCACGTTGCGCGCGACCTGGTCTGCCCTTCAGGGGCGACCGCCCGGCGATGGGGCGGATGGCCGCGTAGACGTAACGGATGCCGACACGCCGTCCGAATCGTCCACTGCTTTTCTGCGCTCGGCGCTGCTCTGGCATCTCGAGGCGAAGCACCTCGCTCACGAGTCCGACGGGGCCCGGACGCTGGCTTCATCCTGTGACCTGCCGGAGACCGACACCATCGTGAGCACACTTCTGCTCCGTCACCCGACGATGGCAGCTGAAGCGGCAAGCGTGTCCCGCCTGGAGAACATCGTTGGCCGTCTGAGTGCTGGCGACCCGACGGCCGCGAACGAACTCGGGTCCGCACACTGGCGGAACCTCGGCCTGGCCTCCAATCAGATTCGGTTGCTGCGGGACGCCGTCATTCATGATGCCGCCGCCGCGCTCTCGCTTCACAACGATGCCCGGCTCTTGCGAATGCTGATGGTTGGCGCCGATCACTTCGCGGCGGCGGTGGATCTCAGCGCACGCTTCGACAATGTCGAGATACTCCTGACGGATCTCGACGATGATCGCCTCGAACAGGCGCGCGCGGCCCTGGGCGACGGAACTCCTTTCGTGCGCTGCGTGACATGGTCACAGCTCGAGACTCTGAGACCCGGCTCGCTGGATCTCGCCCTCGCGATCGACGCGTTGAGCGAGGTGGCGGCCGGCAGCGAGGACGGCATCTCGGTCGTCATGCGGTTGCTGCGACCAGCGGCGCCCCTGATCGCGGGAGAGCTAGCGCCCAGCGCATTCTGGGACATCGTCAGGGGCAATCGTCTTCGCTGGTGGGCGCGCTCGGCCAGTTCGGAGTTTCCCGTCGGCGCACTCCTGACGGACCAGGAGTGGACGGATGAACTCGAATCCGCAGGCATGACTGGTATTTCAGTGTCTTCGGCATTCGGCGAATCGCGCATCGGCGTTATCGTTCATGCGCTGGCCCCGGCCAACAACGATCGCCATGCCGGTGCCGCACCGGAACCGGCCGCCTTCGCGTGGCAGGGCGCGACCGCCGCCGATCTGAGGGCCCTGGTCGGCCACGAGGGAACCGAGACCGCGAGCCGGGAAAAAACGCCAACCGATCACGTTCTGTCGATCATGGCCGACAAAGGAACGGCCGATCCGGTTTCTGCCCTGTCGGGTTATCTCGATGCGGTCGCCGAGAAATGTCGCCAGCTGTCTGATACATCAACGAGACTTTGGATCCTCGTCGACTTCGGAGAGGGGGATCCAATACCCCCGCTCGAAGAGCCACTTTGGTGCGCACTGAGCGCCGCTGCGAGGGTCGCTCGCAACGAGTTTCCCGGCCTTCAGATTCGTTGCGTCGGCCTGTCTGGCCAGCCGCGCAATCGTGTCGTCAAGCGGGTGGCCGGCGAGATGCTCACGCCGGACGACGAGCGTGAAGTGTTCTTCCTGGGAGACGATCGCATCGTCTTTCGGGTCGAGCGCGGTGCCGCCGTCGGCACTCCGCCCGCGTCACGAGCACCAGACACGGCTCTGCGTCTGGTCACGCGCCAGGGCTCTGGACGCGGTACGCTCGGATGGACGCAGGTTGCGCGCACGGCCCCCGAGGCCGGCGAGGTGGAGATCGAAGTTGCAACCACCGGCCTCAACTTCCGCGATGTCATGTGGAATCTGCGCCTGCTCCCGGAAGAGGCTCTCGAGGACGGCTTTGCCGGTCCAGGCCTGGGAATGGAGTGCGCAGGCACGGTAGTCCGTACAGGCCCCGATGTAGAGGACTTGGCGATCGGCGATCGCGTTCTCGCTTTCGCGTCCGGTGCGTTTGCCAGTCACGTCACAGCAAAGACCTTCGCCGTCAGCAAGCTGCCGGCCCGGATGTCGTTCGCGGAAGCAACGACTTTGCCCGTGGCCTTCCTCACTGCCTACTATTCACTCGTGCACCTCGCCCGACTTGAGTCAGGAGAGGTCGTATTGATCCACGGTGGAGCCGGTGCTGTCGGTCTCGCTGCCCTGCAGGTCGCCAAGCGACGCGGCGCAACCGTCATCGCGACGGCTGGCAGCGGCGAGAAACGCGCCTTGCTGCGCAGCCTCGGCGCCGATTTCGTCTGCAACTCCCGCACGCTGGCCTTCGCTGAAGAGGTCATGAATTTCACCGCGGGCAAGGGCGTCGACGTGGTGCTCAACTCCCTGGCGGGTGAGGCTATGATCCGCTCGATGGACTGCCTAAAGCCGTTCGGTCGCTTCATCGAATTGGGCAAGCGCGATTTCTACGCCAACACCCATCTTGGACTGCGGCCGTTGCGCCGCAACCTGAGCTATTTCGGCGTCGACGTCGATCAGTTGATCGGAGCCCACAAGGACCTCTCGCGACAGCTGTTTGCGGACATCATCGATTTGTTCAGCGAAGGGGAATTCCTTCCCCTTCCCCATCGCTTCTTCGACGGGGCACATATCGCGGAGGCATTCCGGCTGATGCAGCGCGCCGGCCACATCGGAAAGATCGTCGTGGCGCCGGCGCGCCAGCCGACGGCCGCGGAGGTCCCTTCCAATACGTTCCCCGTGGATGCCGAGGGCTGGCACCTCGTCGTCGGTGGCACGAGTGGCTTCGGCTTCGCCACGGCGAAATGGATGGTGGATCGCGGTGCGCGCCGGATCGCGTTGATGAGCCGCTCCGGCCATGTCTCGGACCTGGTCGCCGACCAGATCCGGGAATTGCGCGACCAGGGCATTACGGTCGAAATTGCGTCCATCGATGTCACTGATTCCCGATCGCTCGACGGTTTCGTCGACCAACTCGGCGGCCGGCATCCGATCAAGGGCATTGCCCATGCTGCCATGGTCCTCGATGACCGGCTGATGCAGGGGCTTGATCACGAGTCGATCGAGGTCGTCGTGCAGCCTAAGGCAGGCGGCGCCCTCAATCTGGAACGCGTCGCGGGCCGGCTCGACCTCGACTATCTGCTGCTGTTCTCTTCCGCCACCACCCTGTTCGGCAACCCTGGCCAGTTCAACTACGTGGCAGGTAACGCCTATGTGGAAGGTATCGCGCGCCGAATGCGGTCTCGAGGGGTACCGGCGCTCGCCGTCGCCTGGGGAGCGATCGAGGATGCCGGCTATCTCGCGCGACACATCGAAGCGAACTCGAGTCTGAAGCGGCGTTTCGCCTCCACCTTGATCCCAGCACGCACCGCCCTCAACGGACTTGACTGGGCCTTCGGCGCCGATGGTCGACAACTGGTCGATGTCTGCGCCATCGCGCGAATCGACTGGAACATGGCAAGGCGTGAACTCGCAGCAGTCCGCGCGCCCACGTTCAACGCGATCGACATGGGCAGTGCTTCACGGCAGTCCGGCGGCGCGGCCATTACGCTCGAGCGCTTGCGCGCGATGCCGCCGGAAGAGGCTACTGCGGCACTGCTTGAGATTGTCGTCGAGGAGATCGCGAGGGTGCTTCGACTGCCGCCGAAGGAGATCGACCGCCATCGGCCCCTGGCGGAAATCGGCATGGACTCCCTGATGATGCTCGAACTGAGGACGACCGTTGAAGCCTCTCTGGAGATCGAGTTGCCGATGATGTCTTTGGCCAGCGGCATCACGCCCGCCGATGTCGCTCGACGCATCTCGCCGCTCGTCACGGGTGAAACGCCGCGCGATTCCATCCCGAGCACTCTGGCGACCCTGTCTTCGAGCCATCTGGCCGAACAGGCTGCTGCTTCGGAAGTATCGGAGCAGCGTGCTGCCATCAGTGCCGTCATGCAGCGAGTCAAGCAGATCGAAGGGCCTCTATGAGCGGCCCGAGGTCCAGCACCGCACAGGAGACGGTTGACCGGGTGAGGCAGGCGCTCGGCCAGGCGCCTGCTCCGCAGCCCAAACCGTCCGCCGCGCCCGCCGCCGGCGAGCGACGCGAGTTCGATTTCACGACGCTGCCCGAGTACGAGATTCTGAAGATCTGGAAGGCAGTGGGAGACCTCACCAGCATCGGCAATCCGTTCTATCGGCTGCATGACGGCCGAGCCGGCAACACGACCTCGATCGATGGCCGCACGATCGCGAACTTCTCGTCCTACGACTATCTCGGCCTGAACGGGCACCCGGACGTGGCTGCGGCAGCGAAGGCCGCCATCGACCGCTTCGGCACGTCGGTTTCGGCAAGCCGTCTTTCTGCCGGGGAACGCCAGGTGCACCGCGACCTGGAATCGGCGCTGGCTCGGATGAGCGGCACCGAAGATGCAATAGCCTTCGTGAGCGGCCATGCCACGAATGTCTCGGTCATCGGCGAACTGCTCGGCCCCGAGGACCTGCTGGTGGCGGATGCCGTCATCCACAACAGCGTCGTGGAAGGGGCGAAGTTGTCCGGCGCCAAGCGCATCCTCTGCGCCCATAACGATCTCGACGCATTCGAGCGCGCCTTGCGGCTCAACCGTGCGCGCTACCGCCGCGCCTTGATCGTGGTGGAAGGACTCTACGGAATGGACGGCGACATGCCGGACCTTTCCGGACTGATAAAGCTGAAACGCCGGTACAACGCCTGGTTGATGGTCGATGAAGCACACGCGACCGGTGCGCTCGGACGTACCGGCCGAGGCGTGGCTGAAGAGCAGGGAATAGACCCGACCGGGGTCGATATCTGGATGGGCACGCTCAGCAAGACGCTGGCCGCGGCCGGTGGGTATATTGCTGGAAGCCGCGCGCTTATCGAACTGCTCAAGTATACCTCCCCGGGGTTCGTCTACAGCGTCGGGCTGCCGCCGCCCGTGGCTGCGGCCGCGGCGGCGGCGATCGACGTCATGATGCGCGAGCCATGGAGAGCGGCTGCTCTGCGACGTAACGGTCGGACGCTGCTCGAGCGTGCCCGCGGGCACGGCCTGAACACGGGTCTCAGTATTGGGGCCTCCGTCGTCCCGGTCATCGTCGGCAGTTCGCCGCAGACGGTGATGCTGTCGGAGCGGCTCCTTGAGCAGGGCATCAATGTCGTGCCGGCCGTGTTCCCGGGCGTTGCGGAGAACCAGGCCAGACTTCGCTTTTTCGTTACATCCGAGCACACTCAGGAGCAGATTCACGCGGCAGTCGATGCCGTGGCCGAGGAACTTCCGAAGATACTCGCGGGCTCCTCGTTCGTCAGCGCCATAGCCGGTCGCTGACGCGGGATGGACTTCAAGACAATCGTCATCACTGGTGCATCCAGCGGGATCGGCGCGGGCTCTTGCTATGCCTGGGCGCAACCTGACCTTGCTGGCACGGAACCGCGACCGGCTCGAGGACGTGGCGGTCTCCTGCCGTGCGAAGGGTGCCACCTGTCGCGTTGAATGCGTAGACCAGTCCGATACGGACAGGCTCTCCAGCCTTCTCGATGAGACGGCGCGGGCCGCCCCATCGACTTGCTTGTTGCGAATGCAGGCATTCTCGGCGGACGGCCGGCGGACGATGCGGTCGAGAGCGGAGCCACCGCGCGGCGCTTTCTGGAGACGAATCTGTTGTCGACCATCGATCTGGCTCATCTCGTGCTGCCGGGGATAGGCGCGGCGCCATCGTCTTCGTGGCATCCCTCGCCTCACTCGTGCCGTTGCCCGACGCGCCAGCGTATTCGGCTTCGAAGGCGGGCCTCTTGTCCTATGGCCTGGCCTTGCGGGACGCCGTTGCTGCGGAGGGGATAAGGGTCGTCGTCGCCTGCCCCGGCTTCGTCGCCACTTCGATGAGCAACCAGCATCTAGAGCATCGAGCGAGAATTAGGAATCGAATGGGGATTCCCAAGGAATCGGAAG
>CAZPOS010000118.1:0-15506 GCA_964588065.1 uncultured Reyranella sp. | reverse complement strand
GAGAAGGGCAAAGCCTACTCGCAAGGTCTGCTGGACAAGGCGCTTGCGCGCGGCAGGACCACGCCGGACAAGCGCGACGCGTTGCTCGCGCGCATCCTGCCCACCACGCGCTACGAAGACCTGCAGGCTTGTGACCTGGTGATTGAGGCCGTGTTCGAGGATCGCGCCATCAAGGCCGAATGCACGCGAAAGGCTGAAGCCGTCACCGCGCCCGGTGCCGTGTACGCCTCGAACACCTCGACGCTGCCCATCACGGGCCTGGCCCAGGCCAGCAGCCGCCCGGCGAACTTCATCGGCCTGCATTTCTTCTCGCCCGTAGACAAGATGCCGCTGGTCGAGATCATCGTCGGCCAGAAGACGTCGCAGGAGACGCTCGCGCGCGCGCTGGACTTCGTCCAGAAGATCCGCAAGACGCCGATCGTCGTGAACGACAGCCGCGGCTTCTTCACCTCCCGCGTCTGCGGCGCCTTCATCAGCGAAGGCCATCGGCTGCTGAAGGAAGGCGTGCCCGCGGCGATGATCGAGAACTGCGCGCGTTATGCCGGCATGCCGGTCGGTCCGCTGTCGCTCAACGACGAGGTCGCCATCGACCTGTCGTGGAAGATCATGGACCAGACGCGGCGCGACGCCGAGGCGGCCGGCCAGAAGTACGAGGGCAGCGGCACCGAGGACATCCTCGAGCTGATGGTGAAGAAGCTGGAGCGCTTCGGCCGCAAGAACGGCAAGGGCTTCTACGAGTATCCGGCCGACGGCAAGAAGCGCCTGTGGCCGGAGCTGCAGAAGTACTTCCCGGCCGATCCGGCGCTCCTCTACGGCGAGGGCGAGGACAAGCGGGCCAAGGAGGAGGAGATCAAGAAGCGCCTGCTCTACGTGCAGGCGGTCGACACCGCGCGCTGCCTCGAGAGCAACGTGCTGACCAACCCGCAGGACGGCGACGTCGGCTCGATCATGGGCCTGGGCTTCGCGCCGCAGACCGGCGGCGCGATCAGCCTGATCGACCAGGTCGGCATCAAGACGTTCGTCGCCGAGTGCGACGACTTCGCGAAGAAGTACGGCTCGCAGTTCGAGGTGCCGAAGCTGCTGCGCGACATGGCCGCCAGGGGCGAGAGCTTCTATGGCAAGTACCAGCCGGCCAAGGCAGCCTGAACGGACTGCATCGCTTGCACTGACGCGGCGTCCACGGCAATTATCCCTCCCTCAATCTGGAGGGAATTGCCGTGGACGCCAAGGAAATCGCCGCACTCGCCGACCGCATCGTCGAAGGCCGCTGCTCGAAGACGACGATGGACTGGCTTGCGGATGCCACGGCGAGCCTCTCCGAGGCCGATGCCTACAAGGTCCAGTTCGCGGTCCACGACAAGCTCGAGGCCGCCGGCTGGAAGCTCGCCGGCTGGAAGGTCGCGTTCGCCGTTCCCGCCCAGTACGAGCCGCTGAAGCTCTCGGGCCCGGCCTTCGCCGGCATCTACACCAGCGGCATCAAGCAGAGCGGTGCGGTGTTCGAGAAGGGCTGGCCGCTCAAGGCCGGCGTCGAGTGCGAGATGGTGGCGCGCATGGCCAAGGATGTTCCGGCCGGCACCGAATATACCGCCCAGTCGATCCAGGACTTCGTGTCCAACCTCTATTGCGGCATGGAAGTCGTCGAGAACCGCTACGGCGACGCCTCCAAGCTGGGCGGCCCGGGCCGGATCGCCGACGACGTGCTGCAGGCCGCCTGCATCGTCGGCACCGAGATCAAGGACTGGCAGAAGACCGACTTCGCCAACGTGAAGGGCCGCTCCGAGTTCGAGGGCAAGGAGATCGGCGCCGGTCCCGGCAGCAACGTGATGGGCGGCGCCATGATCTCGCTCGCCTGGCTCGCCAACAGGCTGATCGCCAACGGCAAGCAGTTGAAGGCCGGCGACATGATCCTGACCGGCTCGGTGCATCCGCCGCAGTTCCTGCCGGGTGCCGGCGTCGCCAAGACCGAGTTCGTCGGGCTGGGCGGTGCGGAGATCACCGTCAAGTAAGACATCCCTCGACTAGGAGGCTGGCATGGCGAAGCCGATCGCGAACCTCGACGACGTGGCATTCGACGACGTCGAGGAGGACGGACTCTACACTTCCCGCCGTGCCCGGTTCAGCGACGCGATCGGCGGCCGCAACCTCGGCTACAACCTCACGGTCCTGCCGCCCGGCAAGGCCCAGTGCCCGTTCCACAGCCATCACGGTGAGGAGGAAATGTTCCTCATCCTCGAGGGCGAGGGCGAACTGCGGTTCGGAGAGGAACGCCATCCGATCCGCAAGCACGACGTCATCGCCTGCCCGCCGGGCGGGCCTGAGGTCGCGCACCAGATCATCAACACCGGCACCGAGACAATGCGCTATCTCGCCGTCTCGACCCGCGTCCCGCTCGATTCCTGCGAGTATCCGGACTCCGGCAAGATCTCGATCGTCGCCGGCAACGGCAATGCCACGACGCTCTGGAAGATGTTCCGCGCCGAGGCCACCGTCGACTACTACGACCGCGAGAAGAAGTAGCCGCGGTCGGCAACAAGCAAGCGATCGAGATGCGACGTCTCCTCTGACCAGCCGCCCGGCGGCCAGGGCGCCGACGGATCGATCGGCTCGCGCAGGGGCGAAGACGGCACCTCGTCGCCCTCCAGCATCTCGACGTCGATCCTGAAATCCTCGTCCTGCTCGAAGCCGTGCCAGTGCACGAACTCGCCATAGGCCCGGCGGCCATCGCGCAGCCGCAGCACGAATCCCGCCATGCTGTCGTGCATGTCGCCGTACGCCCAATAGCGCTCGACCCGCTCGATGTCGGCCGGCGCGAACCCATGGCTCTCGCCGTCGATGACGTCGAGCGCATGGCCCAACTCGTAAAAGCCGCGAATCTGCATCCCGTCATCGTATCAAATGTTTCAGAGCCGGCCTGATCTCTTGCCTCCAACTCGAATAGAACATAACATGAACAAAGACGTGAGGAGGAAGCCGTGGGCGTATCTTTCGCGAGGACCAGCACGACGTTGGGGGGAGGCCGGACGCTGCCGCAGTGGCCGCAGCCGGGCCTGTCGCGACTGGCGGTCGAGCGGCTCGGTCGCCACCATGCCGGGATGCGCCGGACGGTGCCGAGGGTCACCGACCGGCTGTTCTTTGCCGTTCTCCCGGACGCCGAGACGGCGGAGAGGATCGCCGAGCGCGCCGCCGCCTGGCGGGCGCGACACGGGTTGACCGGGCGGCTCCTCAAGGCGGCTCACTTCCACGTCAATCTGGCGCCGGTGCACGAGGGCATCGGCCTGCCCGAGGCTTCGGAGATCGAGGACTGGGTGGCGCGGGCGCGCGAGATCCCGATGCCGTCGTTCCGGGTGGCCTTCGATCGGCTGACCAGCTTTGCCAACGGCGCCCTGGTCCTGACGGGAGAGGAGGCGACCATCGGCCTCGAGGTGCTGCAGCAGCGCCTGAGCGATGCGCTCGACGACACGCCGCGGCCGGCCCGCCGCTACACGCCGCACGTGACCCTCCTGCATGACGGTCGCCACGTCGAGGCCGAGCCGGTCGAGCCGATCGCCTGGACGGTCCGCGAAGTGGCCCTTATCCACGGTCGGGCGGGCCAGACGACGCATCGCTGCCTGGTGCGGCTGCCGCTGGGCTGAGCCTTCCCCGGAGGACGTTGTCGACGCGCCATGATTTCGGTGAGGCCGACCGACCGGCTGTTCTTCGCCGTGCTACCCGACGCGGAGGCTGTGGAGGCTATCTGCAGCTTTCGGCGCAAGCTCAGCGAGAGAGCGGGCCTGTCAGGACCGGACGTGCCGCCAGAGAATTTCCACGTCACATTGTGGCGTGTCGCCGACTACGTGGTGCCTCCAACGGCGGAGGACATCGACGCGATCGTGCGGCAGGCCGGCACCGTCGAGAGGCGGCCGTTCAGCCTTTCCTTCGGATGCGCGAAGTCCCTTAGCCGCGGCGCGCTCGTGCTCTGTGCCGGCAGGGGCAGTGCCGAATTGGAAGACCTTTCGACTCTGCTGCGCGAGAGCCTGACCCCGCCCGGCACGGAACGAAAGCAGCCCGTGCGGCCTCACCTGACGCTGATGCGGAGCGAGACGATCCTGCCGGAGCGCCGCATCAAGGCGATCGGCTGGACCGTGCGCGAGATCGTCCTCGTCCACCGCCTGCTGGGCAAGGCGACACAGCGTGTCGTGGGACGCCTGCCATTGCGCGGTCGGCAGTTGCCGCTACCCGGATTCGATTTCTGACTGCCGGCCTTCGGATATGATGCGCGCATGAAACCCTATGTCCTATGCCACATGGTCTGCAGCGTCGACGGTCGGATCTGGGGCAGCCGTTGGCGGCCCAAGGTCAATGTCGTGCCCAACCTGTTCGAGCGGCTGCACGACCAGATGGGTGGCGGCTCTTGGCTGTGCGGGCGCGTGACCGCGCAGGAATTCGCCAAGGGCGCGGAGCCTGCCTATCCGCCGACCGACCAGGTGTTCGCGCGAGAGAACTGGTTCGCGCAGCGCGAGGCCACGGCATGGGGCATCTTCCTCGACGCGCATGGCAAGGCGGTGTGGGCGCGGCGCGACATCGGCGGCGATCCGATCCTGGTGATCCTGACCGAGGCGGTGCCGGACCGGCACCTGGCGGGGCTGCGGGCCGACGGCATCTCCTACATCTTTGCCGGCAGGACCGAGATCGATCTGGCGGCGGCACTCGAGACTCTCAATCGCGAACTCGGCATCGAGCGGATCATGCTGGAGGGCGGCGGCGGCGCCAACGGCGCCTTCCTGCGCGGCGGGCTGATCGACGAATTGAGCCTGGTGATCTGTCCCGTGATAGACGGCAGCACCGGCGGTCCGATCGTGTTCAACTCCGGCGACACCGATCTCGGACCGGCACCGATCGAGAGCATGACTTTGGTAAGCCACGAGGTGCTCGAGGGCGGCACGATGTGGCTGCGGTATAAACTGCGTTCGACACCGGGCAGAGCGGACGCTGTCTAACGCTCAGATACTAAAGAAGAATGCGGCAAGGCTTGCGCTTGCGCCGGATTGGAACATATAGAGAACAACGCTCTCGCACCCCAGGAGACGTTGTTGGACGAAAAGCTCACGACCAAGCTCCGGATTCTGTCGGATGCGGCCAAGTACGATGCCTCCTGTGCGTCCTCTGGTGCGCCGAAACGCGCGGCCGGCCCCGAAGGCATCGGCTCGACGAGCAACGGCATCTGCCATGCCTACACGCCGGACGGGCGCTGCGTCTCGTTGCTCAAGATCCTGCTGACGAACTACTGCCTGTTCGACTGCGCCTATTGCATCAACCGCCGCTCCTCGAACGTCGAGCGGGCGCGCTTCACGGTCGACGAGGTCGTCGCGCTGACGCTCAACTTCTACAAGCGCAACTACATCGAGGGCCTGTTCCTCTCGTCGGGCATCATCCGCAATCCCGACCATACGATGGAGCAGCTGGTGCTGGTCGCGAAGACGCTGCGGCAGAAGCATGGTTTCGCGGGCTACATCCACCTGAAGACGATCCCAGAGGCAAATCCCTGGCTGATCGAGCAGGCCGGCCTGTTCGCGGACCGTCTCTCGATCAACATCGAGCTGCCATCGGCCGACAGCCTGGCGCGCTTCGCGCCGGAGAAGAAGGCCGCCTCGATCACCGGCGCGATGGGCCAGATGAAGGAGCGCATCGACGAGGCCAAGGAAGACCGGCGCAAGTTCTCGCCGGCGGGGCAGAGCACGCAGGTCATCGTCGGCGCCGATGCAACGACCGATGCGGCACTGCTGAACACCAGCGCCGTGCTCTACAAGGATTACGCGCTGCGCCGCGTCTACTACTCCGCCTTCAGTCCGATTCCTTCGCCCAGCGCGGTGCTGCCGATGAAGGCGCCGCCGCTGCAGCGCGAGAACCGCCTCTACCAGGCGGACTGGCTGCTGCGCTTCTACGGCTTCTCCGCCGACGAGGTCGCGAGCGCCAGCCGGAACGGCATGCTCGCTCTCGACATCGATCCCAAGGCCGCCTGGGCGCTGCAGAATCGCGAGCGCTTTCCGCTCGACGTGAACACGGCCGACCGCGAGATGCTGCTGCGCGTGCCGGGACTCGGCGTGCGCTCGGTCGACCGGATCATTGCGGCGCGGCGGCATGCGCGGCTGCGCCTCGCCGACGTCGGCCGGCTGGCGCGCAGCGTGAAGCGGTTGCTGCCGTTCCTCATCACCGCCGACTATCGACCGACGAGGATCTCCGACCGGGCCGACCTTCGCCCCGCTCTGGCGGAGGCGCCGGTGCAGGGGAGTCTATTTTGAACGGCGTCGCGCTGCGCGAGGGCGCGGACCTCGATGGCTTCCGGGCCGCTGTCCGCGGGCTTGCCGCGCGCCGGGTGCCGCCGGACTCGGTTTCGTGGTGTGCGGGCGGTGAGGCCGATCTGTTCGGCAAGGGCGAAAGGGGCGCAGACGATGCGCCTGCCGTCGCATTGCCGCGCGCGCTGGGCGAGCTGATTCGTCTGGTGGTCTGCCACTCCGACCGCGAGCGCTATGCCCTGCTGTATGCGGCGATCTGGCGGGTGCTGAACGGCGAGCGCGCATTGCTCGACATCCAGAGCGACCCGCTGGTGCATCGCCTGGAGGGCATGGCGAAGTCGGTGCGCCGCGACCTGCACAAGATGCACGCCTTCGTGCGCTTCCGCGAGACGTACGATCCCGACGGTACCGAAAGGTTCGTTTCCTGGTTCGAGCCCGAGCATTTCATCGTCGAGGCGACGGCCGGCTTCTTCGTCGAGCGCTTCCGGAGTCTGGTCTGGTCGATCCTCACGCCGAAAGGGTCGCTTCACTGGAACCGCGCGACGCTGACGGTCGGACCGCCTGCGCAGCGCAGCGACGCGCCGCAGTCCGACGGCTTCGAGGCAGCGTGGCGCTGCTACTACGAGAACGTCTTCAATCCGGCGCGCCTCAATCCCAAGGCGATGCGCCAGCACATGCCGGAGAAATACTGGCGCAACCTGCCGGAAGCCGCGTCAATCGCCGGCCTTGTGCAGCAGGCGCCGGCGCGGGCCCGCGAGATGATCGCGCGCGAAGCGGCGGAGCGGGAAAAGCGAGATCCGCTCAAGGCGGTGGCGGCGATGGCGGAGCAGGGGCCGCAGACCCTGGAGGAGCTGAACCGGCTGATCGCGGCGTCCGAGCCGCTCACGCCGGGCGCCGATCGCGCCGTGCTGGGCGAGGGGCCGATGGAGCCCACGGTCGCGTTTGTCGGCGAGCAGCCGGGCGATCAGGAGGAGCGGGAAGGGCGGCCGTTCATCGGTCCGGCCGGGCAGCTCTTCGACCAGGCGCTGGGCGAGGCCGGCATCGATCGCAGCAGCGTCTACGTCACCAACGCGGTGAAGCATTTCAAGTACGAGCCGCGCGGCAAGAAGCGGCTGCACAAGCGGCCGAACCCCGGCGAGGTGAAGCGCTATCGCTGGTGGCTGCAGCGCGAGCTGGCCTTCGTGCGGCCGAAGCTTGTCGTCGCGATGGGCGGCACCGCGCTGCTCGGCCTGACCGGCAAGCCGCTCTCGGTGCTGAAGTCGCGTGGTCCCATCACGTTCGACGGAATGCCGGGCTACGCCACGGTGCACCCGTCCTACCTGTTGCGGCTGCCGGACGAGGCGGCGAAACGCGAAGCCTATGACGCGTTCCGGGACGACCTCGTGGCGGTGCGCCGCCTGATGGCCGCGAACGGTTAGTCCGCGGCCTTCTGGTCGAGAAACTCCAGCACGCCGTCGCTGCGCTCGCCCTTGAGGTAGCGGAAGGTGCCGGCGCCGGTGGCGAGCAGCTCGTTCGCCTGGTTGTAGATCTCGGTCTCGGCGGCGAAAGTGCTCTGGCTGGACGAGGGTCGCCAGGCGCCCAGGATCGTGAGCACGTCGCCTTCGCGACCGGCCTTGATGAACTGGGTCGTGAAGGCCAGCGTCACGGACAGCCGCCGCGCCGTCGCCGTCTCGTTGAAGGTGCAGGCGAAGCCGCTCGCCGAGTCCAGCAGCGTCATCAGCACGCCGCCATGCAGCAGGCCGTTGGCGTTGCACAGTTCCGGCCGCACCTCGAGGCGCATCTCGACGAAGCCGGGACGCCACGCCACGACCTGATGGCCGATCACGCCATTGAAGCCGCGGAACACATAAGGAGCGACCGGCCGAGCGTCGGCCGGTCGTTGGATTGCCATGGTCGAATGCCTCGAGAAGAGGGGGTGCGCCTAGCGGCGCACCATCGCCGACATCGGGGGACGATGACCGTTGCCCATCATCGGGCGCATTGCCGGGCCGGCCGAGGTGATCGCCGGCTGAGCCGCCATGCCGGTGCGGATGTCGCGGGCGACCTTGACCAAGCGCGGGCCCCAATCGGCTTCGAGACGGTCGCGGCTGATCTGGTAGATCGGCGCCGAGGCGTTGACCGCGTAGGCCGCCGTGCCGTCCGAGTTGCGCAGCGGCGCGCCGACGCCGCAGAGCTCGGGCAGCCACTCGCCCCAGGTGACGCAGAAGCCGCGGTCGGTCAGTTCCTTGAACGAGCGCTCGAGACCGGCCTTGACCTTGGTCCAGTCGTCGCGCCAGCGGCGGCGGATCGCGTCGATCTGCTTGTTGCGATCGACGTCGGGCAGGGTGAACAGGTAGGCGCGGCCCATCGCGGTGCTGGCCATCGGGACTCGCGTGCCGACATCGTGGGTGATCGCCACCACCGACGGGCCGCGGCAGGCCTCGAGATAGATCATCGAGTGACGGTCGCGGCCACCCAGCGCGGTCGAGGCGTTGAGCGCGTGCGCCAGCTGCTCCAGCGGCTGACGCGAGGCACGGCGGACGTCCATGCTCGAGATGGCGGCATAGCCCAGCGCCAGGACCGAGGCGCCCAGCTCGTACTTCCGGAAGCGGCGGATGTAACCCAGCTCGGTCAGCGTGTGGGTGAGGCGGGCGACGGTCGGCTTGGGCAGGCCGGTGCGGTGAGCGATCTCCTGGTTGCCCAGCATGCCCTCGCCGGCATGGAAGGCGCGCAGGATGTCGAGGCCGCGGGCCAGCGCCGTGACGAACTGGCGGTCCTTGCTGCTGGACCCTTCGGCGAGGCCGTTCTCGATCGAGCTCTGGAAGGCGGCGGTGCGCGTTACGAGATGACTGACGTTGCCCATCGGCGTCTGCTCCTTTGGTAAATGGCCGTTTATTTCTTTGCGGAGCGGAACCTGCCACCGGCTCAGTCGTACCGCAATGCATCAGAGCGGGTTTTGACGTGCGAACATGCAAAGCGGCCATGTCACAGGTGCGTGAATTGATTATCATTAGTTGCACTCGCACGGTTCTGCTCTCTGATTCGGGAATTTTCGGCCTATTTGGGTGACGCGCGAGGCATCTTTCGGCATGTTCGCCGCGGTCGGACGCCGTCCGGACCCCCCTTCGAGAGGCAAGAATTGGCCAAAGAACCCACACTGCCCAAGGACATTACGGCGCTCTCCTTCGAGGACGCGCTCAAGGAACTGGAAGGCATCGTGCAGCAACTGGAACGTGGTCAGGTGAAGTTGGACGAGGCCATTTCCGCCTATGAGCGCGGCGCGCTGCTCAAGCGGCACTGCGAGCAGCGGCTGGCCGAGGCCAAGATGAAGGTCGAGAAAATCGTCTTCTCCGCCGACGGTTCGGTGGCGACCCAGCCAGCCGATCTCGGCTGATCGAACGCCATGCCGTTGTCGTCGCAGATCGGGTTCGACGCCGCGCTGTCCTTCGCGGCCGAATCCGTGGAACGCACCATGGACCGGTTGCTGCCGAGCGGGACCGCGGGCGAGGCACGCGTCTTCGAGGCAATGCGCTATTCCAGCCTGGGCGGCGGCAAGCGGCTGCGGGCCTTCTTCGTGCTGGCCGGGGCGACTCTGTTCAAGGTGAGCCCGCTCCCGGCGCTGAGGACGGCCAGCGCCATCGAGTTCGTGCACGCCTATTCGCTGATCCACGACGATCTGCCGGCGATGGACGACGACGATCTGCGGCGCGGAAAGCCTTCGTGCCATCGTCAGTTCGACGAGGCGACGGCCATCCTGGCGGGCGACGCGCTGCAGGCATTGGCCTTCGAGGTGCTGGCGCACGAGGATACGCATGGCGATCCCGCGGTGCGCGTCGGCCTGGTCGCCGAACTGGCCAAGGCCGCCGGGGCGCGCGGCATGGTGGGCGGCCAGATGCTCGACCTGCTGGCCGAGCAGGAGGGCTCGGACCAGTCGATCGGCGCCATCACCCACCTGCAACGATTGAAGACCGGAGCGTTGATCTCGTTCTCGTGCACGGCGGGCGCGGTTCTCGGCAAGGCCAGCGAGCAGGCGCGCGCGGCGCTTTCGATGTATGCCCACGACCTCGGCCTTGCCTTCCAGATCGTCGACGACCTGCTCGACATCGAAGGGAGCGCGGCCGAACTGGGCAAGACGCCCGGCAAGGACGAGGCGGCGGGAAAAGCCACCTTCGTCTCGATCCTCGGCGTCGAGCGCGCCCGCGCGCAGGCGGGGATGCTGGCGAAACAGGCCGCCGCGCATCTCGAGCCGTTCGGCGAGGCGGCGAGTTTGCTGAGACAAGCCACAGAATTCGTCGTGGCGCGTCGCAGTTGAAGTTGGGGCACGGGTCGCCGTGCAGGAGTATGATGTTTCAATGACCGGCCAGAGTACGACGCCGCTGCTCGATACCGTGGACGTTCCCGCCGACCTTCGCCGGCTGCGTCCGGAGCAGCTTCCCCAGCTTGCCGACGAACTGCGGCAGGAGACGATTTCGGCCGTCTCGGTGACCGGCGGCCATCTCGGCGCGGGCCTGGGCGTGGTCGAACTGACCGTCGCCCTCCACTATGTCTTCGACACGCCGCGCGACCGGCTGATCTGGGATGTCGGCCACCAGGCCTATCCGCACAAGATCGTCACCGGCCGCCGCAGTCGCATCCGCACCCTGCGCCAGGAGGGCGGGCTCTCCGGCTTCACGCGCCGTTCGGAGAGCGAATACGACCCGTTCGGTGCCGCCCATTCGTCGACCTCGATCTCGGCTGGACTCGGCATGGCGGTGGCGCGGGATCTGTCGGGCGGATCGAACAACGTGATCGCCGTGATCGGCGACGGGGCGCTCAGTGCCGGCATGGCCTACGAGGCGATGAACAATGCGGGCGCGCTGCGCTCGCGGCTGATCGTGGTGCTGAACGACAACGACATGTCGATCGCGCCGCCGGTCGGTGCGCTGTCGGGCCATCTCTCGCGGCTTCTGTCGGGCCGTCCGTACGTGACGCTGCGCAACCTCGGGCGCACCTTCGCCGAGAGCCTCCCCAAGCCGCTGGAACTGGCGGCCAAGCGGGCCGAAGAGTTCGCCCGCGGCTTCGTGGCCGGCGGCACGCTGTTCGACGAGCTGGGTTTCTATTACGTGGGGCCGGTCGACGGTCACAATCTCGACCACCTGTTGCCGGTGCTGAAGAACGCCCGCGACAGCCAGCTCGACAAGCCGATCCTGGTCCATGTCGTCACCAAGAAGGGCAAGGGCTACGCTCCGGCCGAGGCGAGCGCGGACAAGTACCATGGCGTCGTGAAGTTCGACGTCATCACCGGCAAGCAATCCAAGCCGATCGCCAACGCGCCGCAATACACCGCGGTGTTCGCCAAGGCGCTGCTGGCCGAGGCCGAGGCCGACAGGAAGATCGTGGCCATCACCGCAGCGATGCCGTCGGGCACCGGCCTCGACAAGTTCGCCGAGCGATTCCCCGAACGCACCTTCGACGTGGCGATCGCCGAGCAGCACGGCGTCACCTTCGCCGCCGGCCTGGCCACCGAGGGCTTCAAGCCGTTCACGGCGATCTACTCGACCTTCCTTCAGCGCGCCTTCGACCAGGTCGTCCACGACGTGGCGCTCCAGAAGCTGCCGGTGCGCTTCGCCATCGATCGCGCCGGGCTGGTCGGCGCCGACGGCGCCACCCATGCCGGGTCGTTCGACGTGGCCTATCTCGGCAACCTGCCGGACTTCGTCGTGATGGCCGCAGGCGACGAGCTCGAGCTGATGCACATGGTCGCCACGGCGGCGCAGATCGACGACCGTCCCTCGGCCTTTCGCTATCCGCGCGGCGAGGGCGTCGGCATCGAACTGCCGGCCAAGGGCACGCCGCTGGAGATCGGCAAGGGCCGGATCCTGCGCGAGGGCACCAAGATCGCGATCCTGAACTTCGGCGCGCGCCTGCAGGAATGCCTGGTGGCGGCGGAGGATCTCGGCGCCAAGGGGCTCAATACGACGGTGGCCGACGCGCGCTTCGCCAAGCCGCTCGACACCGACCTGATTCGCCGGCTCGCGCGCGAGCACGAGGTGCTGATCACGATCGAGGAAGGCGCGGTCGGTGGGTTCGCGAGCTTCGTGCTGCAGTATCTCGCGACGTCGGGCCTGCTCGATGCCGGATTGAAGGTGAGGCCGCTGGTCCTGCCCGACCGGTTCATCGATCACGCCGCGCCGGCCCGGCAGTACGAATGGGCCGGCCTCAACGCGCCGCAGATCGTGGCGACCGCACTGGCCGCGCTCGGCCAGGAGTCCGGGCGCGCGCGCGGCTAACCGCGCGGGTCGATCGGCGTGAGGCGCGGAGCATGCGCCTCGACGATCTCCGCCGCATCGAGACAGAGATCCTCACGGAAGCGGGCCGAGATGATCTGCACCCCCACCGGCGTCCCGTCGGCGAGTCCCGTGGGCACCGACACCGAGGGGTAACCCAGCACCGGCGTCGCGAGCAGGCAGTGCTGGGCCGCCATCATGCGGTCCACCACCGGCTGGTCCTGCAGGTCGAGCCCGTCGGGGAAGGGCAGGACGTGTGAGACCGGCACGACCGCAACCGCATACTCCGCGAAGAACAGCGACCAGGCGCGCATCAGGGCGAGACGCTCGCCGAACGCGTCGAGCAAACCGCCGGCATCGATCTCCGGCACGTAGGCGAGATGCCCCTCGACGTTGCGCTGCGCGGCGGCATCGCCCAGCGCCTGCACCGTGGCGACGAAGCCGCGGCGCTCGTCGTTGACGACCATGCGATGCCAGAGCTCGGCGGCTTCCGCGAGCTTCGGTGGGGCGATCTCGTCGACTTCGTAGCCCGCGGCTTCGAGCGCCTTGCCCGCCGCGACGATGGCCGCGCGTACCTCCGGTACGACGTCCGCGAAAGGCGACGGTGCGATCGCGGCGCGCAAACGCCTCGTGGGCGCGGGACCGGCGAGCGGGGCCGGCACCCAATTGGGGTCGCGGGCATCGCCCATCGCCATGGCGGCGAAGGCGACGCGCAGATCCGCGACCGAACGCGCCAGCGGGCCCTGCACGGACATGAGCTGGGCCGTGATCGGCCGCTCGGCGGTGCCGGACGGGTTGAAGGCCGGCACGCGACCGGGTGTCGGCCGCAGCCCCGCCACGCCGCAGGCATAGGCGGGATAGCGAATCGAGCCGCCATAGTCGTTGCCGTGGGCGATGGCGCCCATGCCGGCGGCAAGCGCAGCCGCCGCGCCGCCGCTCGATCCGCCCGGCGTCAGTCCCTTGCCCCACGGGTTGCGCGTCGGACCGTGCAGCTCGTTGTCGGTGAACCAGCGGTGCGAGAAGGCCGGCGTGTTGGTGCGGCCGACGATGATCGCGCCCGCCTTGCGCAGGTTGGCGACGACCGGGCTGTCCTCGGTCGCCAGCAGATCGCGGAAGGCCACGACGCCGTTGGTGGTGGCGCGGCCCTTCGTGTCGACATTGACCTTCACCGTCACCGGCACGCCGTGTAGCGGCCCGCAGGCGGTGCCGCTACGCCGTGCGGTGTCGGCTTCGCGGGCGGCCTGTAGCGCCTCGTCGGCCATCACATCGACGACGGCGTTGACCTTGGGATTGACGGCCTCGATGCGATCGAGGACGGACCGGGTCGCGTCCTCGCTGGACACTGCGCCCTGCGCGATCGCCTGCGCCAGGTCGACCGCCGACCAGCGCCAGAGTTCTTCCGTCATTTCCGCGTCTCCCCGAGAATCATAGAGACCGACGATATAGCGAGATGCGTCGCGATGCAGCCGGTCGTCAGGTGGGCACGCTTCCTGGCGGTGACATCAGTTCGTGAACGAATGAACGCAGGACTGCGTTCATCTGGCCGGGCTGCTCCAGCGGAACATAATGTCCGCAGTTCGGCACGACGATCAACCGCCCGTCTTTCGCCGAGTTCGCTTGTGTCTGGCTTGTGCGCCGGCCCGGGGCCACATCGTGCTCGCCGGAAACGCAGACAATTGGGCAGCGAAGCGTCGGGACCAGCATTTCGCGCCCCGGACGCGTATGAAAGGCGGTCACTCCTCGTGCGATCGTGCGCGCGTCGATGGCGGTTGCAAGGCCCATCGCATGTGCGAGAAGTTTGGGAGAGGCGGATGTCGAGAAGAGGGGCGCCCAATACGAGTTCCATGCAGCTTCCACCCCTTGGCCCGACAGTGTCGAGAGAGCGGTGGCATGCAGGGATGCGTCCGGCCTGTGGGCGGCTTTCGTGCCGATCAGCACGAGCGCCGCGATGCGTTCCGGCGCCAGCGCCGCCATTTCCAGCGCACAAGAGCCACCAATCGAATTACCTACGACGATGAGCCGGTCGCCTCGCACTTTGCTGAAGGACCGCTGTCGCCCACTCCGGCAGCGTGTTCCCGAGGTCGTAGAGCGTCGGGGCGTGGCTCGTGATCGGCAATAAGTCCCGCTGCCGATCCCACATGGAGCCGTCGAATGGAAGTGCGTGGAGCAAGACCAGCTCCATGGTTCCCTGGGTTCCGGTCGAGGTGGATTTATCCGGCCGGGGCTCGTGGCGGAATCGCCTTTCGTGGGTCGGATCGGACATGGAGGACTCTGGCCTTCCTGCGTGCCGAATTGGCCCGCGCAAAACTGTGCCGCGCCAGCTTTCGCCACGACAAGAAGGCTATTGAGTTCAGAAAGGCAAGAGCCGGACGGGCCGACCCTCAGTCCTTCGGCTGCGGGACGATCCGCAGGTAGGGTTTCGGCGCCTTCCAGCCGTCCGGGTACTTGGCCTTGGCGGCCTCGTCGGAAACGGCCGGAACGATGATCACGTCCTCGCCCTTCTTCCAATTCACCGGCGTCGCCACCTGGTGCTTCGCCGTAAGCTGGCAGGATTCGAGCAGGCGCAGCACCTCGTCGAAGTTGCGGCCGCTGCTCATCGGGTAGGTGAGCATCGCCTTGATCTTCTTGTCGGGGCCGATAATGAACACCGAGCGCACCGTGGCATTGTCGGCGGCGGTGCGGCCTTCGGAGGTCGTGCCCGCACCTTCGGGCAGCATGTCGTAGGCGGTCGCGACCTTGAGTTCGGGATCGCCGATCATCGGGAAAGTGACGGCGTGTCCTTGAGTCTCCTCGATGTCCTTGGCCCACTTGGAGTGGTTGGTCACCGGATCGACCGACAGGCCGATGATCTTGGTGTTGAGCTTGTCGAACTGCGGCTTGAGGCCGGCCATGTAGCCGAGCTCTGTGGTGCAGACCGGCGTGAAGTCCTTCGGGTGCGAGAACAGGATCGCCCAGCTGTCGCCGATCCACTTGTGGAACTCGATCGGAC
>CAZPOS010000117.1:8415-15615 GCA_964588065.1 uncultured Reyranella sp. | reverse complement strand
TAGCCGCCCCAGGGACCCCAATCCCAATCGTTCATCGCGTTCTCGTCGGCCGTCATCTGCTGCTCGTCCGCCAGGTTCTTCTGGAAGACGTTGTTGCGATACTTGCCGTAGGCTGCCGCGTTGCCGACATAGATGCACACGCACACCGTCGGATCCGGATAGACGTAGAACACCTGTCCGTTCTTGATCTCGCGCGAGAACTTGTGCGGCGGCAGGGTCTTGAACGCCGCCTGGCGCTGCGGCGTGTTCGCGGGCACGAACTTGAAGCCCGCCGCGATCATCATGTCTTCCTTGTTCGCGATCACCTGTTGCGGGTTCTGGCAGGCGGCGACGGCAGCGCCCATCCCAAGAACCAGAGAGAGTGTGGCAATCCGCTTCATCTACGTCCTCCGTAACATTCCACTGTCAGGCGCCTGACCATTTGGGTGCCCGCTTCCCCAGGAAGGCCGCCATGCCCTCGCGGAAGTCGGCGCTACCGTAAGCCAGTCTGACGAGATCGTCGATGTTCTCGTCGCCCAGGCGCGCCTGCAGGCGGCGCAGCGCCTCCTTGGTGACCTGCATCGTGATCGGGGCATGCCCGGCAACAGTGTCGGCCAGTTCCCCGGCGCGGGCGAGCAGGGTGGCCTGATCGGGCAGCAGTTCGCCGATCAGGCCGCAGGCCAGCGCCGAAGGCGCGTCCATCAGCTTGGCCAGCAGCACCATTTCCTTGACCCGCTGGGGGCCGATCAAGGCGGCCAGTCGGGCGTAGTTGGCCATCGACAGGCAGTTGCCGAGGGTGCGAGCGATGGGGAAGCCGAACTGGGCGCTGGCCGACCCGATCCGCAGATCGCAGACCGCCGCGATCGCCGCCCCGCCGCCGGTGCAGAATCCGTGGATGGCGGCGATGGTCGGCACCTTGCAGCGCTCGATCTCGCCCAGGATGCGGTCCATCTTGAGTTCGTAGGCGATGCCGTCCTCGCCGCTCTCGAAGCTCTGGAACTGGGCGATGTCGGTGCCGGCGGCGAAAGCCTTGTCGCCGCCGCCGGTCACCACGAGGGCGCGGACCTCTCCGCTCTTGCCCACGCGGGCGCAGATCTCGGCCAGGCCTTCGTACATCGCGAAGGTGAGGGCATTGCGGGCCTTGGGCCGGTTGAACGTCACCCAGCCGATCTCGCCACGCTTCTCGAAAAGCAGTTCTTCGGTCATGTCATCCAATGTTGCTGATTTGTGCGGCGCGACATCATCGTCTATGTCGCCCGGGGCCGCAAACGGGCATAGGCAGGGTCATGGCATTCGAACGGCTTCTCAAGGGCTTCGCGGATTTCAAGGTTGGTTACTATCAGGAGCATCTCGACCTGTTCGAGAAGCTCGCGACCGAAGGCCAGTCGCCCAAGATCCTGATCATCGGCTGTTCCGATGCGCGGGTCGATCCCGGGATTCTCACCCAGACGAGGCCGGGCGACATCTTCACCGTGCGCAATGTGGCCGCGATGGTGCCGCCGGCCCAGATTCCTCCCGACGAGCGTCATCACGGCACCTCGGCGGCCATCGAATTCGCCGTCCGGGGCCTCGGCGTCGAGCATATCGTGGTGCTGGGCCATGCGCTTTGCGGCGGTATCGGCGCGCTGGTCGACGGCAGCCGCGGCGCCTACGCCCACTACGACTACCTCTCGACCTGGACCAGCATCGCCCAGGAAACGCGCGACATCGTGGTCGAGGAAATGAAGGGTCGCTCGCGCGACGAGGTCACCCGCGCCGTCGAGCAGGCCGCCGTCGTCAACAGCGTGCGCAACCTGATGGGCTATCGCTGGATCGAGGAGCGGGTGAAGGCGGGCACGCTGACCCTGCATGCCTGGTGGTTCAACCTGACGATGGGCCAGCTCTATGCCTTCGATCCCGCAACGCTGAAATTCGCGGCCGTGGTCGGCGTCAAGCTCGACACCGCCATCACCGCCCGTACGCCGCTCTCGGCTCTCACACCGGAAGCCTTCGCCGCGGCGCTCGCCGGCAAGAAGCCGGTGTTCTGACGGCCCGAGGCGGTCCTCCCGAGCCGTTGCGACGGATCCAAGCCTAAGCCGACAGCGATTCGATCGCCGCCTCGACCCCGCCCGAGACGAACGGCACGCCCGAGGCCTTCATGGCGAGTTCGGTGGTGGCGAGGCAGCCCAGCAGCATCGGCTCGTTGAGGTCGCCCATGTGGCCGATGCGGAACATCTTGCCCATCATCTTGCCCAACCCGCCGCCCAGCGACAGGTTGAAGCGATCGAGGGCGGCCTTGCGCAGCGGGTCCGAGCTGACGCCTTCGGGCATCACGATCGCGGTTACGGAGTTCGAGAGGCGGCCCTCGTTCTGGCAGAAGAGCTGCGGACCCTTGCCGTCGGAGCCCCAGACGCGCACCGCCGCGCGGGTCGCCTCGGCGAGGCGTGCATGGCGGGCGAACACCGCGTCCAGGCCTTCCTCCTCCAGCATCTTCAGCGATTCCTGCAGGCCGAAGAACATGTGGACGGGCGCGGTGCCGACGAACTTCTGCGGCGCGCGGCCGGTCATCATCTCCCAGCTCCAGTAGTGGCGCCGTGTCTTGGACTTGCGCGACACCTCCAGCGCCTTGTTGCTGACGCCGGTCAGCGACATGCCGGTGGGCAGCATCAGGCCCTTCTGGCTGCCGCCGACGGTGAGGTCGATGCCCCAGGCGTCCATCTTGTATTCCATGCTGGCGAGCGAGGAGATCGTGTCGCTGAGCAGCAGCGCCGGATGCTTGGCCTCGTCGATGGCGCGCCGCACCTCGGCCAGCGGCAGGACCATGCCGGTCGCCGTCTCGTTATGGACGGTCAGCACTGCCTTGATCACGTGGTCCTTGTCGGCGGCGAGGCGCTCGGCGATGCGGGCGATGTCGGCGCCCTTGCGCTGGTCGGCGGGGATCAGCTCGACCTTGATGTCGAGATGGTGCGCCATCTCGGTCCAGCTCTCTGAGAAGTAGCCGGTCTCGACCATCAGCACGGTCTCGCCGGGCGAGAACAGGTTGGCGAGGGCGGCTTCCCATGCGCCATGGCCGGTCGAGGAATACATGAATAGGTTCTGGTCGGTCTTCAGCACGCGCTTCACGCCGTTGTGGCAGGCGTGATGGATGGCGACGAATTCTTCCGACATGAAATCGATTACGGGCCGGTCCATGGCGCGCAGGATCCGGTCGGGAATGTTGGTCGGGCCGGGATTGTTGAAGACTTTGGCGCGAGGCCCTTGGCGAAACAAGCGAGACAAGCGATGCTCAGCCATTAGCTGGGTTGAGGGCAAGTATGACCGTACAAGAGAAAGATTCATCGCAGACGAATTCCGCCGTCGTCGCCGACTACAAGGCGAAGACAGGCAAATCGGCCGCCCTGTTTGAGCGTGCCCACAAGGTCCTGCCGAGCGGCATCACCCACGATGCCCGCTACCTCGACCCTTATTCGATCCACGTGTCCAGGGCGGAAGGCGCCCGCCTGTGGGACGTCGATGGCAACGAATATGTCGACTATTTCGGCGGCCACGGCGCGATGCTGCTCGGCCATTCGCATCCCGCCGTCGTCGAGGCGGTGAAGCGCCAGATCGAACTCGGCACGCATTACGGCTCCAGCCATGAACTCGAAGTGCGCTGGGCCGAGCTGGTGTGCGAGCTGACCCCCTGCGCCGAGCGGGTGCGCTTCACCGCGTCGGGCACCGAGGCTTCGCACATGGCGATCCGCCTCGCGCGCGCCCACACGGGCAAGGACAAGATCCTGCGGTTCCTCGGCCACTTCCATGGCTGGCACGATCATGTGACGGCGGGTGCCGGCGCGACCTACGACGGCGGCACCACGCCGGGCGTGCCCCAGGAGGTGAGTTCGCTGTCGATCGTCATGCCGAGCAGCGACGTTGCCGCCGTCGTGAAGGTGATCGAGGAGCGCGACGACATCGCCGCCGTCATGTTCGAGCCGTCGGGCGCGTCGTGGGGCCAGGTGCCGCTGCCGCCGGGCTTCATCCAGGCGGTGCGCGATGCCACGGCGAAGAAGGGCGTCGTCATGCTGATGGACGAGGTGATCACCGGCTATCGCTGGTCCTCGGGCGGCGCGCAGAAGGCGTTCGGCATTACGCCCGACCTCTGCATCCAAGCCAAGATCGTGGCCGGCGGCCTGCCGGGCGGCGCGGTCTCGGGCAAGCGGGAAATCATGGACCGCATCGATCATGCCGCGACGGCAGCTCGCAAGATCGAGCGCATCCTCCACCCCGGCACCTTCAACGCCAACCCGCTGTCGGCCGCTGCGGCCGTCACCGCGCTGTCGCTGGTGCGCGACGAGGACCTCGCCGAGAAAGCCAACAAGACGGCGGCCGAGCTGCGCGCGGCGCTGACCGAGGTGCTGGTGCAGGAAGGCGTGCCGTGGGGCATCTACGGCCAGAGCTCGACCTTCCTGATCTATCCCAATCCCTATGGCGATCCGATCGATCCGGCGACCTTCGATCCGCTGAAAGTGCCGATCGAAAAGCTCAAGGGCGCGCGCGGCGCGGGTCCGCTCACCGGCAAAATCCGCATGGGCCTGATGACCCATGGCGTGGACGTCATGGGCTCGCCCGGCGGCTTCGTCTCGGCCACGCATGGCGGTGCCGAAATCGAGAAGACGGTCCACGCGCTGCGCCAGACGGTCCGCGCGCTCAAGGCCGAACGCGAAGTGAAGGCGGCTTAGGCGGCTGGGGACGCGCGACTCCGGTCGCGCGTCCTCGTTGCTGAAACAATGAACGCGCCATCGGGGGAGAGACATCATGTACGGCATGACCAAGCCCGTGCGGGCGACCGTGTTCACGCGGCTGCCGGAGAAGTTCCGCAAGCCGTCGCGCACCGCATGGGGCGATGCCAATGCTGTGGGACAGCTGCTCGATTCCTTCCTGGAGGGGCCGAGCTTCGACCGGGCCGGCAATCTCTTCGTCACCGACATTCCGTTCGGACGCGTCTTCCGGATTTCCCCGGCGGGCGAGTGGACGCTGGTGACGGAATATGACGGCTGGCCGAACGGGCTCAAGATCCACAAGGACGGCCGGATCTTCATCACCGACTACAAGCGCGGCATCCTACTGCTCGATCCCGAGAGCGGGAAGGTGACGTCGCTGCTCGAGACGCGCGGCTCGGAGAGCTTCAAGGGCGTAAACGACCTGTTCTTCGCGCAGAACGGCGATCTGTATTTCACCGACCAGGGCCAGACCGGCCTGCACGACCCGACCGGGCGCGTCTATCGCTACGACACGGAAGGCAAGCTCACCATGCTGGTGAACACCGTGCCTAGCCCCAACGGGCTGGTGATGAACAAGGCAGAGACCGTGCTCTATGTCGGCGTGACGCGCGGCAACGCGGTGTGGCGCCTGCCGCTGATGGGCGACGGCACGGCGAGCAAGGTCGGCCTGTTCATCCAGATGAGCGGCGGCCATGCCGGCCCCGACGGCATGGCGCTCGACGACGAGGGCGGACTGGTGATCGCGCATCCCAGCACCACGGCCTGGCGCTTCGATTCGCTCGGCCGGCCGACCCATCACGTCGAGTGCGGCGACGACATCTACTGCACCAACGTCGCCTTCTCCGGCCACGATCTCTACGTCGTGGTGTCGCGCCGCAGCGCGAAAGTCGAGGCCGGGACCATTCTCAAGGCCACGATGCCGGTGCCCGGCAAGCCGATGTTCAGTCACGCCTGATGCTCACCATCGGCAGGCTCGAACCATCAGAACGCGCGCAATGGGAAGTGCTGTTCCGCGCCTACATGGATTTCTATGAAAGGACACTTCCGCAGGCGATGTACGATCGCGCCTGGAACGAGTTCGCCAAGGACACGCGCATGCATGCGCTGGGCGCCCGGCTCGACGGGCGACTGGTCGGCATCACGCACTTCCTCGTTCACGCCAATACCTCGTCCGACGATGTCTGCTACCTGCAGGACCTGTTCACCGATCCAGACGTGCGTGGCAAGGGCGTGGCGAGGGCGCTCATCCAGGCCGTCGCCGACTGGGCGAAGGTGCAAGGCTGCCCGCGCCTTTACTGGCAGACGCAGGCCAGCAACACGACGGCTCGGCGGCTTTACGACCAGGTCGCCGTGAACCGCGGCTTCATCCGTTACGATATCGAGCTGGCTTGACGCCGGCCCTTGCCGATATGGGCAACCGCTTCGATCTCGACGAGGATTTCCGGCGCGGCGAGTGCGCTGACCTCGACCAGCGTCGAGGCCGGGAAATCGCCGCTGAAGAACTCGCGGCGCGCTTCCCAGACCTTGGTGTTGTTGGCGATGCGGGTGAGGAAGACCGTGATCTTCACGACATCGGACATGGCGCCGCCGGCCGCTTCGACCAGCGACTTGATCTTGCCGAAGATCACCTTGGCCTGGGCGTATTCGTCCATCCGGCCCAGCGCCTCGGGATCGCCGCCGCGTGCGGTCATGCCGGAGACATAGGCCATCGACCACGAGGCAGTTCGACCAGCGCTCGGGCGGCGGTTCGGCGACGTCGGGCGAGATCACGCGGCGGATGGTCATGGCGTCTCCTTGTCGTTACTCGGGCTTCGCTCCCGAAGACTTCACGACCGGGGTCCATTTGTCGATCTCGGCCTGTATGAAGCGCGTGACCTCGGCCGGCGTCATGGTGCTGCCCTCGGCGCCGATCTCCTCCCAGCGCTTGATAACGGCCGGCTCCTTCAGCACCGCCTGCATTTCGGTCGCGAGACGGTCGACGATCGGCTGCGGTGTCTTGGCGGGCACCGAGATGCCGAACCACGAGTAGGAGATCAGGTCGGGATATCCCAGTTCCTTCATCGTCGGCACGTCGGGGAAGGCGGGGCTGCGCGTCTCGCCGCTTACCGCCAGCGCCCGGACCTTGCCGGCCTTGATGTGCGGCGCGGCGGACGGCAGCGAATCGAACATCACCGGTACGTTGCCGGCGATCGTGTCGATCATGGCCGGGCCGGCGCCGCGATAGGGCACGTGGACGAGTTCCGCGCTGATCACCTGCGCAAGACGCGCGCCGAGGAGATGGTTGCTCGAGCCGGCGCCGGAGGTCGCATAGGAAACCTTGCCGGGATTGGCCTTCGCATAGTCGACGAACTCCTTGAAGGTCTTGGCCTGGAAGGTCGGGTTGGCGACCAGCACGCTGGGATTGGTCGAGGCGATGGAGACGTGGATGAAGTCGCCCATCGGATCGAAGTCGCCGCCGCCATAGAGGGTGGGCGAGATCGAC
>CAZPOS010000117.1:0-8405 GCA_964588065.1 uncultured Reyranella sp. | reverse complement strand
TCAGCAGCGTGTAGCCGTCGGGGGCCGCCTTGGCGACGATGGCGGTACCGACCATCGCGCCCTTACCGGGCTTGTTATCGACGATGATGTTCTGCCCGAGCCGCTGGCCGAGATACTCGGCGACCATGCGCGCCACCACGTCGGTGGTGCCGCCGGGCGCATAGGGCACGACCAGCTTGATGGGCTTGCTGGGCCACGGTGCGGCTTGGCCTGACGTCTGGGCGGCGGCGGGTGTGGCGGCGACGGCGAGCGTCGCGGCGACGAAGGAGCGGCGGTTGAGCATGGGCGGAGTATAGTCGGGCGATGAGCGATCCCAAGCTTCTGTTCTCTGCCCTTTTCGAACCGCGACGTGTCGCGCTGATCGGTGCCTCGTCGGATGTCACCAAAACGACATCGCGACCGCAGCGCTTCCTGCGCAAGCACGGCTTCACCGGCGAGATATTTCCCGTGAATCCGTCGCGCAGCGAAATACTGGGCGAGAGAGCTTACCCGGATCTCGACGCCATCGCGGGCGAGATCGACCACGCCTACATCCTGATGAACGGCGCGGCCGCGGTTCGGGCGCTGGCCGAGTGCGGACGTCGCGGCGTCAGGGTGGCCTCGGTCCTGGCTGGCGGCTTCGCCGATGCGGGCGCAGCCGGCGCCTCGCTTCAGGACGAGCTGGCGAGGATCGTGCACGAGACGGGGATCCGCCTGGTGGGCCCCAATAGCATCGGCACGGTGAGTACCGAGCCCGCCATCGCGCTGACGGCCAATGCCGCCTTCGCGGCGGACAGGCTGCGCACCGGCACCTGGGCCGTCGTGAGCCAGAGCGGCAGCCTGATCGGCGCGCTTCTGTCGCGGGCCGACGCGCGCGGCATCGGCTTCTCCCGGTTGATCTCCGTCGGCAACGAGGTCGATCTCGCGATCGGCGAGGTCGCGGACCTGCTGGTCGACGATCCCAAGACGGACGCCATCCTGCTGTTCATGGAGACCTTGCGCGACGGCGAGCGGCTGGCGCGCGCGGCCCGTCGCGCCCATGCGGCGGGCAAGCCGGTCATCGCCTACAAACTCGGCCGCTCCGACATCGGCCAGGAGCTCGCGAAATCCCATACCGGCGCCATCGCCGGTTCCGACGCGACCTTCGACGCTTTCTGTCGCCGTCACGGTATCGCCCGCGTCGCCATGTTCGAATCGTTGATCGACGTGCCGCCGCTGCTGGTCGGCCGTGCACGGTCGGGGAGGGCCGGCCGTCGCGTCGCGGTGGCGACCACGACGGGCGGCGGCGCGGCCATGGTGGTCGACGGCATGGCGATGGCCGGCCTCGACATCGTCGGCCCGCCGCGCAATCTCGTCGAGTGGTTGAAGCCGCAGGGCATTGCGGCGGGCGACGGCAAGCTGGTGGATCTCACCCTGGCCGGTGCCAAGGCGGACATCGTTGCGGGCACGATCGAGCGCCTGCTGGCCGACGAGGGCAACGACGCCGTGTTGTTCGTGGTGGGCTCCTCGGCCCAGTTCAATCCGGAACTCGCGGTCGAGCCGCTGCTGCGCTTCGCCGGATCGGACAAGCCGTTCGCGGTGGCGCTCACACCCTCGGCCGAGAAATCGCTGGCGCTGCTGACGGCCGCCGGAGTGCCGGTCTTCCGCCATCCCGAATCCTGCGCCGAGGCGATGGCGCTCTGCCTGCTGCGCACGCCGCCGCAACCCGTGTCGCGTCTTGCCGAGCCGTCGATCGACGCGCTCGCCGCGCTGGAAGCCGGTCGGGCGTCCGGTTTCGACGAGCGCCGCTCTAGCGATCTCTTCGCAGCCCTGGGTGTGCCGATGGCGATGGCCGTGGCGGTGCCGGATGCAAGGCGCGTGGCTGCCGCCGTCGGCGAGGTCGGTGCGCCGGTGGTCCTGAAGATCCTGTCGGCGGACATTCCCCACAAGACCGAAGCGGGCGGCGTCGCCCTCGGCATTCCCGACGGCCAGACCGCCGCGGTGGCCGCGCGCGAGATCGAGAAGCGGGTGAAGGCGCATGTGCCGGATGCGCGGCTGCAGGGCTTCCTGGTGCAGAAGATGGAGCGCGGGCTCGTCGAGGTAATCCTGGGCTACCGCCGCGACCCACTCGTCGGTCCGACCGTCGCCGTCGGCATGGGCGGCGTGCTGGCGGAACTCTACAAGGACGCGTCGACGCGTCTTGCTCCGGTCGACGAGAGCGTGGCGCTGGAGATGATCGCCGAGGTGAAGGGGCTCGCGACCATCCGCGGCTATCGCAACCTGCCGAAGGGCGACGTCGCGGCACTGGCGAAGACGATCGCCGCGTTCTCAAGTCTGGCGCACAGGCAATTCGCCGACGTGGTTGAGGCGGAGATCAATCCGCTGCTGGTGAAGCGCGACGGCGAGGGTGTCGTCGCGGTCGACGGGCTGGTGGTGCTCAATGAGGTTTCGGCCGGTCCATGAGCTGGCGGAAATCGTCGAGGACGAAATAGGTGTTCTGCAACCGGTCGATCTCGTACGGGCGGTTCATCGCCACGGTCGCATCGAACGGCACCCGCTCGACGCCCTCGCCCTCAATCGCGTGCCTGACCTCGGCGGCGGAGGAGAGGATACCGGCGCCGTAGGCCTTCAGCCCCTGCGCGGTGCGAATCAGGCCGAACTCCACGGTGAACCAGTAGAGGCGGGCGAGCAGATGGACGTTCGGCCCGGCCTCGACGCCGCGGCGGCCATACTCCTGCATGTAATCGGCGAACACCGGGTTGGTGAGCAGCGGCACGTGGCCGAAGAAGTCGTGGAACAGGTCGGGCTCGACCAGATAGTCGATCTCCTCACGCTTGCGGATCCACACCGTCACCGGGAAGCGGCGATGGGCGAGATGGTCGTAGAAGGCCGCATCGGGGATCAGCCCGGGCACGCCGACGATGCGCCAGCCCGTCAGCGGCTCGAGGCGCGCATTGACCGCCGCGAAATCGGGAATGGTGTCGCCCAGCCCGATCGCCTCTAGACCGGCGAGGAACTCGGCACAGGCATATCGTTCGGCGAGTGCCCTCTGGCGCTGGACCAGCAGCCGCCACACGGCCTGCTCCTCCTCGACGTAGAGGTCGGGATGCTGCGGCACGGTCCAGTCCGGCGCCATACAAGCATAGTCGCCACGCAGGTTCTCGAGGGGTGCGATGCTCATGTCGCCAATATGGCCCCCGGCGTCTGGTGAATCCCGGCGAAGTGGGGCTTCAGATCGGCCGATCCGAGGGATATTCTCCTTCAGATGAAATAATTTTAGAGAAAGTCACCATGATCGAGCTGGACGACATCGACAGGCGCATCGTCGCCACCCTCCAGGCCGAAGGCCGGCTGCCGATGGTCGACCTCGCCGATCGGGTGGGCCTCTCGGCGACGCCCTGCCAGCGGCGCGTTAAGCGGCTGGAGGAAGAGGGGGTGATCGAGCGCTACGCCGCCCTGGTCTCGCCGCTCGCCCTTGGCCTGGCCCTCCAAGCTCTCGTTCAGGTGACGCTGGACGACCATTCGGAGAAGACCGTCGAGGCCTTCGAAGCGGCGATCCGCGCCCGGCCCGAGGTGGTGGCCTGCTATGCCGTGACCGGGGATATGGATTTCCTGCTGCACGTGCTGGCGCCCGACCTCGCGCGCTTCAGCGATTTCGCGATGAAGGCGTTGTTGCGCATGCCCGGCGTCCGCGGCACGCGCTCCTCCTTCATCATGCAGGCGGTGAAGAGCGATCTCGCCTGGGCGCCTCAGGCGGCGGCAAGTACGCGCAAGTAGACCGATCGGTCGATGTTGCCGCCGCTCAGGATCAGGCCGACGCGCTTGCCTCCCATACGCTCGCGCTCCTGCAGCAGCGCCGCCAGCGCGGCGGCACCGGCGCCTTCCGCAAGCTGGTGCGTGTCCTCGTAGTAGGCCCGCATGGCCGCACCGATCTCGGCGTCGCTCACCTTCACGATGCGATCCGCTCCCTTGACGATGACCTCGAGCGCTTCCGCATCGGGGCCGCGTACCGCCATGCCGTCGGCCATCGTGTCCGCGCTGTTGGTCGGCACGACCTTTCCAGCCGCGAACGAAAGCGCATAGGCCGGCGCCTCCGTCGAGACGACTCCGACAACCTTGGTTGCGAGCCCGAGCGCGTCGCGCACCGCGATGGTGCCGCAGATGCCGGAACCCAGGCCGATCGGTACATAGACCGTGTCGAGCGGCGGTGCGGCGCGGAAGAGTTCGAGCGCATAGGTGGCGACGCCCGCCACCAGGTCGCGATGGAAGGACGGCACCATGACGAGCCCGCGCTCGTCCGCCAGTTTCATCGCCGTGTCCTTGGCGGCATCGAAATCGTGCCCGGCTTCGATCAGTTCGGCCCCGAAGGCGCGCATGGCGGCGTTCTTCTCGACCGAATTGCCGTGCGGCACGATGATCGTGGCGGCGATGCCGTTGCGCGCCGCCGCGAGTGCGATGCTCTGGCCATGGTTGCCGCGAGTGGCACTGACGACCCCGGCGGTGTGCGGCGCCCGGCGCTTCAGCCGGTCCATGAACACCAGCCCGCCGCGCACCTTGAAGGCGCCGGTCGGCGTGTGGTTCTCATGCTTGACCCAGGTTTCGCAGCCGGTGCGCAACGCGAGCAGCGGCCACGCATACTGTGCGGTGGAGGGCATGGCCGCCTGCACGGTGGCGGCAGCCGATTCGATCTCGTCGAGAGACAACATCCGCCTACTCTGGTCTAAGATGGGCGCGGTTCCAACCGGAGTACCCCATGCCTGTCCTGCCGCGCGCACTCGAAATCCAGGGCGAGATCTCGGCGATCCGCCGCGACATCCATGCCCATCCCGAACTGGCCTTCGAGGAAAATCGCACGTCGGACGTGGTGGCGGCGAAGCTGCAGGAATGGGGGCTTGAGGTGACGCGCGGCCTCGGCAAGACCGGCCTGGTCGGCACGCTGCGCAAGGGCAATTCGCTGAAGTCGATCGGCCTGCGCGCCGACATGGACTGCCTGCCGATGGACGAGGCCAACGATTTCGCTCATCGCTCGACCAGTCCCGGCCGCATGCATGCCTGCGGTCACGACGGACATACCGCCATGCTGCTCGGTGCCGCCAAGGTGCTGAGCGAGACGCGGAACTTCGAGGGGGCCGTCCACTTCATCTTCCAGCCGGCGGAAGAGGGCGGTGGCGGGGCCAAGGTGATGATCGAGGACGGGCTGTTCGAGAAGTTTCCCTGCGACGCGGTGTTCGCGATCCACAACAAGCCCGGCGTGCCGGTCGGCCATATCGTCACCAAGGGCGGTCCGTTGCTGGCGGCGGCCGATCGCTGGGACATCCGCATCACCGGCAAGGGCGGCCATGCCGCCCATCCGCATTCCACCCTCGATCCCATGGTGGTGGGCGCCAACATCGTGATGGCGCTGCAGACCATCGTCTCGCGCAACATCGATCCGATCGATTCGGGTGTCGTGACCGTCGGTTTCTTCCATGCGGGCTCTGCCTACAACGTCATTCCGGGCGACGCCCATATCGGCGGCACGACGCGCACGACGACGCCGGCGAACCGCGAGCTGGTGAAGCGGCGCATCGACGAGATCTGCGAGGGCGCCGCCCGCATGCACGGGGTCACCATCGAGGTCGAACACAAGCCGGGCTATCCGCCGACGGTGAACGACGTCGAGCAGGCCCGCTTCGCCGCCGACGTGGCGGCCGGCGTGTGCGGCGACCATGCGGTCCAGGACAATACGCGGCCCAGCATGGGCGCCGAGGATTTCTCCTACATGCTGGAGAAGGTGCCGGGCGCCATGGTGTGGCTGGGCAACGGCGGCGGTCCGGGCACGGTCAGCCTGCACAACGCCCGCTACGACTTCAACGACATGGCCATCCCGTTCGGCGTCAGCTTCTTCGTGCGCACCGTCGAGCGCTTTCTCGACCCGAAGGCAGCCTGACGCGAGCAGGACGCGGACGAGGCACATGGAATTCTTCCGCGTCTATGGCCGTGTCATCGGCCTCTTGCGGGCCGAGAAGGGGCTGGCGATCACACTGGCCATCGCGAACATCGCGGTGGCCGGCCTGCAATTCTACGAACCTGTCCTGTTCGGCAAGGTCATCGACCTGCTGAGCAATGCGCGCGACCGGCCGGTCGACCAGCTCTGGCACGATGCGCGCGAGATCCTCGGCCTGTGGGCGCTGGTGGGTATCGGCGGCATCGTGGCCAACATGGTGGTCTCGCTGCAGGCCGACCGCATGGCCCACCGTCGCCGGCTGGGGGCGATGGCGACCTACTTTCAGCATCTGCTGATGCTGCCCTTCTCGTTCCACAACGCCCAGCATTCCGGGCAGCTGATCAAGATCATGCTGACCGGCGTCGACAATCTGTTCGGCATCTGGCTGTCGTTCTTCCGCGAGAACCTCGCGACCCTGGTGGCGCTGTTCATCATGCTGCCGCTCAGCATGTTCATGAACTGGCGGCTGGGGCTCCTGCTGCTGGTCCTGATCCTGTTCTTCGCGGTGACCAACGTCTGGGTGGTGAGCAAGACCGACCGGCTGCAGAAGAAGGTCGAGGACCTGCACAGCGAGTTGGCCGGCCGCGCGGGCGACGCGCTGGGCAACATCAACCTCATCCAGAGCTTCGTGCGGCTGGCGGCCGAGACCAGCGACATGCATCGCATCATCGGCCAGACCCTGCAGGCGCAGTTCCCGGTGCTGAACTGGTGGGCCTTCCTGTCGGTCCTGACGCGCGCGGCCTCGACGATCACCGTCATCCTGATCTTCGTCTTGGGTACCTGGCTCTTTACGCGCGGCGAGGCGACGGTCGGCGAGATCGTGAGCTTCATGGGGTTCGCCACCATGCTGATCGGCCGCATGGAGCAGGCCTCCGGCTTCGTCAGCCGGATCTTCTTCCAGATGCCGTCGCTGGGGGATTTCTTCCGGGTGCTGGATTCGCAGTCGAGCGTACCGGACAAGCCGAACGGCATCGACCTCGGCCGCGCCCGGGGCGACGTCGAGTTCGACGACATCAACTTCTCCTATGACGGCAAGCGACCGGCGCTGGTGCATTTCTCGCTGAAGGTGCCGGCAGGCTCCACCGTGGCCTTCGTCGGCCCGACCGGGGCCGGCAAGAGCACCGCGCTGTCGCTGCTGCACCGTATGTGGGACGCCCAGTCGGGCACGATCCGCATCGACGGGATCGACCATCGCGACATCAAGCTGGAATCGCTGCGCCGGAACATCGGCGTGGTGTTCCAGGACAGCACCATGTTCTACCGCTCGATCGCCGACAATCTCCGCATCGGCAAGCCGGATGCCACGCAGGCCGAGCTGGAGGAGGCGGCGAAGCTCGCGGAAGCGCACGACTTCATCATGCGCCAGCCGCAGGGCTACGAGACCTTGGTCGGCGAGCGCGGCACGACGCTGTCGGGCGGCGAACGCCAGCGGCTCGCGATCGCCCGGGCGCTGCTCAAGAATCCGCCGATCCTGATCCTCGACGAGGCGACCAGCGCCCTCGATTCGGTCACCGAGGCGCGCATCCAGAAGGCGCTGAAGGTCCTGATGCAGGGGCGCACCACCTTCGTCATCGCCCACCGTCTGTCGACCATTCGCGACGCCGACCAGGTGGTCGTGTTCGAGCACGGTCGGGTGGTGGAGCAGGGCGCCTACCAGGCGCTGATCGGCCAGGGCGGGGCCTTCGCCCGCCTCGTGGCGACGCAGCAGGCTGGCATAGAATCTGCCTGATATCCCCTTGGCGGGCGTGAAATGTCCGCCTAAGAGTCGCCGACAGGGAAATAGGGGGACGAAAAATGAGCAAATTCGCCAAGATGCTGGGCGGCGCGGCTGCGGTCGCGCTGGCGCTCGGAAGCCTTCCGGCCAACGCCCAGACCGCGATCAAATTCACCCTGGACTGGGTCTTCCAGGGCCCGACCTCGCCGTTCCTGGTGGCTCTCGAGAAGGGCTATTACAAGGCCGAAGGCCTCGACGTCACGATGGACCCCGGCCAGGGCTCGGCCGGCGCGGTACAGCGCGTGGCCACCGGCGCTTACCAGATCGGCTTCGCCGACGTGAATTCGACCATCGAATACAATGCCAAGAACCCGGGCAAGGAAGTGCTCTGCGTGTTCATGGTGTACGATTTCGCACCGTTCGGGGTCTATGCGCTGAAGAAGAGCGGCATCAAGACGCCGAAGGACCTCGAGGGCAAGAAGCTCGGCGCGCCGGTGTTCGACGCCAGCTTCCGCCTGTTCCCGGCCTTCGCCAAGAAGAACGGCATCACCAAGTGGGAGCACGTCAACCTGACGCCGCAGCTGCGCGAGCAGAGCCTGGTCCAGGGCACGGTCGACTTCATCTCCGGCCACTATTTCTCGTCGATGCTCGACCTCAAGGCGCGCGGCGTTGCCTTCGAGGACATCGTGGCGATGCGCTTCGTCGATTTCGGCATGGATGTCTACGGCAACGGCGTCGTGATCTCGG
>CAZPOS010000116.1:2181-15788 GCA_964588065.1 uncultured Reyranella sp. | reverse complement strand
CTGCGACTTGTTGAAGCCCTCGGCGAGGGCGTTGACCGTGTCGCCCAGATTCCCGCCCATGGCGTGCCAGAACTGGATCTCGGTCTGCGCGAACGCGGTGGAAGCGCTCGCGAGCACCGCCGCGGCGGCGACGGAAGACAGTACAATCCGTGTCATTTCGAACAGTTCTCCCAGAATGAATCCCCGGCGATGTATCGTCGGGCCGCAAGACTGCGATGTGTCTCTTTTGTTGCGGTCTGATGACAGAACACCAAGACTGCGCACCGAGCGCAACCCCCAAATGGTCGAACCTAGCGGAGGGCGGCCAGGATCACGTCCGGCGCGTCGCTGATGACGCACTGCACACCCATGCCGACGAGCGCCCGGGCGACGTCGCCGTCGTTGATCGTGTAGACACTGAGCACATAGCCGGCCTTGCGAATTTCGACCGCCCGGACGGCGGTCAGGCGCTTGCCGTTGGTGTTGATGCCGGCCGCCGCGACCGCCTCGGCGCGCGGCCGCCAGTCGTCCCTGATCTCGTCGATCAGCAACGCCCGTGTAAACTCCGACGCGGCCTCGCGCGCGGCGGCGAGCGATGCATCCCTGAAGCTCGACAGAAGCGGCGCCGGCAGCGCGGCCGGCCACAGGCGTCGCAGGGTCTCGACCGTGACCCGAGCGGTTTCGGCCTCCCGGCCCTCGCACGGCTTGATCTCGACGTTGCAGCCCAGGCCCAGCTCGGCGAAGCAGGCGATCGCCTGCTCGAAGGTCGGCACCGAGGCCGGCAGTTCGGACGCGCGCAGCTCGGACGCCAACCGGTCGATCCCGGTCGTCCGCTTCAGCGACGAATCGTGCATCACGATGGGCACGCCATCGGCCGTCAGCTTGACGTCGATCTCGACCCAGGTCGCGCCGCGCCGGCGTGCTTCCCGGAACGAGTCCAGCGTATTTTCCGGCGCATAGGCCATGGCCCCGCGATGGCCGATCACGTTAGGCAGTTGCAGCATCTGCGATTCCATAGCTAAGTCGGCTGCCGAAATAGCCGAATGCCCCGATACATGTCGACCTTCCCGGAAAAATTCCGCCTCGACGGCCGGACGGCGCTGATCACCGGATCGGCGCGCGGCCTGGGGTGGGAGATGGCCAAGGGCCTCGCCGAGGCTGGCGCGCGGGTGCTGCTGCACGGCCGCTCGCCGGAGCGACTCGCGCCAAGGGTGGCCGAGCTGCGTGCCGCCGGCCGGGCGACCGACGCGGTGGTGTTCGAAATGGCCGACCGTCCGGCCATGAAGCGGGCGCTGGCGGGGGCGGGACCGGTCGACATCCTGATCCACAATGTCGGCGAGCGCGACCGCCGCCCCTTCACCGAGATCGGATCCGAGGATTTCGCGCGCCTGGTCGACACCGACCTGTCGGCCGGCGAGGCGCTGATCCGCGAGGTCGTGCCCGGCATGGTGGAGCGCGGCTGGGGCCGACTCATCCTCGTGACCTCGATCGCCGCGACGCTCGCCGCGCCCGGCGCTTCCTCCTACATCGCCGCCAAGGCCGGCCTCGAAGCCCTCGCCCGGGCGCTCGCCTCCGAACTCGGCGCGACCGGCGTCACCGCCAATGCGCTCTCGCCCGGCTTCTTCGCCACCGAGACCAACGAGGCGCTGATCGCCTCGGCGGCCGGGGAACGGATGCGGCTGCGCTGCCCGGCGAAACGCTGGGCCGACCCGTCGGAAATCGCCGGTGCGGCACTCTTCCTCGCCTCTCCTGCCGCGAGCTACGTCAACGGCCATACCCTGACCGTCGATGGCGGCGTCACCGCAACCTACGTGGGCTGATGAAACTCCGACAGCTCGTCCCCGGCCTGCTCACCTTCGGCGTCGCGTTGCCGGCCCTGGCGGCCGGCGCCGACGCCCCCGCGATCGACGGACGCCATCTCGGCCTCCTCTGGATGATCCCGTTCGCCGGCATCCTGCTGTCGATCGCGATCATGCCGCTCGCCGCGCCGAGCTTCTGGCATCACCATTTCGGCAAGGTCTCCGCCTTCTGGGCAGCGCTGATCGTCGTCCCGTTCGCGCTGATCCACGGTGTGCCGACCGCCGTCTACGAGGTCGTCCACCTTCTGCTCCTCGACTACATCCCCTTCATCGTCCTGCTGACCGCACTCTTCACCGTGACCGGCGGCATCCACATCAAGGGCAACCTGCACGGCTCGCCGTCGATGAATACCGCCCTTCTGGCGATCGGAACGGTGCTCGCGGGCTGGATGGGCACGACAGGGGCCTCGATGCTGCTGATCCGTCCCGTCATCCGCGCCAACGACGATCGGCGGCACAAGATCCATGTCTTCGTCTTCTTCATCTTTCTGGTGTCGAACATCGGCGGCGCCCTGACGCCGCTCGGCGATCCGCCGCTGTTCCTGGGCTTCCTGAAGGGCGTGAGCTTCTTCTGGACGACCACGCACCTGTTCTCGGAGATGCTGGTCTGCGCCATCGTGCTGCTGGGATTGTTCTACGCCATCGACAGCTACTGGTATCGCAAGGAAGGTCGTCCGAAGCCCGATCCGACCCCGGAGACGCCGGTGCGCATCGAGGGCGGCGTCAACATCGTCCTGCTGGCAGCCATCGTCGGGGCGGTGCTGGCCAGCGGTACCTGGAATCCCGGCATCCAGTTCACCGTCTTCCACGTCACGCTCGAACTGCAGAACGTCCTGCGCGACCTGATCCTGGTGGCGATCTGCTTCCTGTCGCTACGCCTCACCTCCCGGGCCTCGCGCCTCGACAACGGCTTCAGCTGGGCCCCCATGCTCGAAGTCGCCAAGCTGTTCGCCGGCATCTTCATCACCATCGCCCCGGCGCTGGCCATCCTGCGGGCCGGGAAGGACGGCGCCCTCGCGCCGCTGGTCGCGCTGGTGACGGGCCCTGACGGCCAGCCCAACGACGTCTGGTACTTCTGGCTGACCGGCATCCTGTCGAGCTTCCTCGACAATGCACCAACCTATCTCGTCTTCTTCAACCTCGCCGGCGGCGATCCCACCGTGCTTATGGGGGCGCTCGCGAGCACCTTGGCCGCCATTTCCTGCGGCGCGGTGTTCATGGGCGCCAACAGCTATATCGGCAACGCGCCCAACTTCATGGTCAAGGCGGTCGTCGAGGAGGCCGGGATCCGCATGCCGAGCTTCTTCGGCTACATGGCCTGGTCGTGCGGCATTCTCCTGCCGCTCTTCGTGCTTCTGACGGTGATCTTCTTCTGACCTCAGGCATGCGCGCAAATCACGGCAATTCTGCCCTTCGGATTTTCTGGCACGGACGGAAATTGGCATTAGAATGGCTATTGGCTGACAAAAATTAAGCGAAGACCGGGGGAGGCTCCTAAGACATGGCCGCACTTCTCAAATTGAGCGCTGTGATCGACCGAATCACGGAATTCGTCGGACGCTCACTTTATTGGCTGATCCTCATCATGGTGCTGGTCAGCACCCTGAACGCGATTTCCCGCAAGTTCCTGAACGTGAGCTCCAACGGCTGGCTCGAACTGCAGTGGTACATGTTCGCCGCCGTGTTCATGGGTTGCGCCGGCTATGCGCTGCTGCGCAAGGAGCATATCCGGATCGACATCATCGCCAATCATCTGTCCGACCGGGCCAACCAGCGCATCGCCCTGTTCGGCCATATCTTCTTTCTCGTGCCGCTCTGCCTGATCATGATCTACTTCTGCTGGCCCTATTTCCTGGAGTCGGTGCGGGTCAACGAGCATTCGAGCAATGCCGGCGGCCTCGTCCGCTGGCCGGTCAAGCTGATGATGGTCGTCGGCTTCGTGCTGCTGTTGATGCAGGGTATCTCCGAAATCATCAAACAGGTGGGCGTGATGCGCGGGGTCTATGTCGACCCGCGCACCGCACCCTCCTCGCACTGAGGCCCGCGCCATGAAAGTTCTTCGCGGGATCTTCTATCTCTTCCTCGTCTTCATCGCCGCACTGGTGGTGTCTTCCTTCTTCGCGCCGCAAAGCGCGCTCGCGGGCTGGGTCAAGGCCGAGATGGCCCCGATCATGTTCGTATCGCTGATCTTCTTCCTGCTGCTGGGCTACCCGGTCGCCTTCTCGCTGAGCGCCCTGGGACTGCTCTATGCGGTCATCGGCATCGAGCTCGGGCTGTTCACGCCCAACCTGCTGCAGGCGCTGCCGAACCGTCTCTACGGCGTGATCGAGAACGAGACGCTGCTGGCGATCCCGTTCTTCACCTTCATGGGACTGATCCTCGAACGCTCCGGCATGGCCGAGGACCTGCTCGACACGATCGGCCAGCTCTTCGGGCCGCTGCCCGGCGGCCTCGCCTATGCGGTCATCTTCGTCGGCGCGCTGCTGGCGGCGACGACCGGCGTGGTGGCGGCATCGGTCATTTCCATGGGCCTGATCTCGCTGCCGATCATGCTGCGCTATGGCTACGACCGGAAACTCGCGTCCGGCGTCATCGCAGCCTCGGGCACCCTGGCACAGATCATTCCGCCCAGCATCGTGCTGATCGTGCTCGCCGACCAGCTCGGCCGGTCGGTCGGCGACATGTACAAGGGTGCGCTCATTCCGGGGTTCGTCCTCACCGGACTTTACGTCGGCTACGTCTTTTCCCGGACGATCCTGACCCGGGGCGTGGCGCCCGCCCTGCCGCCGGAGGCACGCCAGCTCAAGGAGGACGATGGCAGCGCCGGCTATACCTCGCTGCTCGTACTCGTGATCTGCGTCGTCGCCGGCAGCCTGGTGCTGGCTTATGGGCTGCATTGGGAGGGTATCTGGGCGGCATCGATGGCGGGCCTGCTCGCGTACGTGCTGGCCGTTGCAAACCGCGCCTTCAAGCTCGGGCTGCTGAGCCGGCTGGCCCAGCAGGTCGTCATCGTGATGATGCCGCCGCTGGCGCTGATCTTCCTGGTGCTGGGCACGATTTTCATCGGCCTCGCGACTCCGACCGAGGGCGGAGCGATGGGTGCCACCGGCGCGGTGCTGCTGGCACTCGCCAACCGGCGGCTGGACTTCGCCCTGCTGCGCCAGGCGATGGACGTGACGGCGAAGCTCACGGCCTTCGTGATCTTCATCCTGGTGGGCGCGCGCGTCTTCAGCCTGAGCTTCTACGGTGTCAACGGCGACCAGTGGGTCGAGCACCTCCTCCTGGGACTGCCCGGCGGACCGATCGGCTTCCTGATCGTCGTCAACATCCTGATCTTCCTGCTGGCCTTCTTTCTCGACTTCTTCGAGCTGGCCTTCATCATCATTCCGCTGCTGGTGAAGCCCGCCGAAGCCCTGGGCATCGACCTGATCTGGTTCGGCGTACTGCTGGGCGTGAACATGCAGACGTCGTTCATGCATCCGCCCTTCGGGTTCGCCCTGTTCTATCTGAGGTCCGTGGCCCCCGAGGGAAGCTACGTCGACAAGGTCACGGGCAAGCTGATGGACGGTGTCACGACGGCCCAGATCTACTGGGGCGCGGTGCCCTTCGTCTGCATCCAGGTCGTCATGGTCGCCCTGGTCATCGCCTTTCCGGGCATGGTCACCGCGAACCTCGACAAGGGCACCGGCGTCGATCCCAGCAAGGTGACGATCGAGATCCAGGCGCCCCCCTCCGTGGACGACGCCCCGCCGATCTCGTTCAAGTAGGCCGGCCTTGGCCCCCGCCCGGTTCACCGGGCGGGGGACCGCGACGAGCACGTGCCCGCCGCAATTCGACCGCAGTTCCGACGACATGATGGACAACAAACCACAGGATCAGCCCGACGGATTTCTGTAGGTTATGTCCTGCCCCGGCCCAAGGCAGCCTACCCCCGGCACCGCGCATCGGGGCAAAGAGCTATAGAACAGCCTCGTGGCCCACGCCGTCAGCGCCTTCTCCGAACGATCCGATCGCATGTCGCCCGTCGCACTCGCGCTGGCGATCCTGCTGCACGTGCTCGTGGCCGCGGCCTTGTGGTGGCTGGCCCATCAGAAGCCGCCGGTGCCGCCGGTCGAGGAAGCGATCACGGTCTCGTTCGAGCAACCCAAACCGATCGAGCCGCCACCTCCGGAGCCCCCTCCACAGCCACCCGCGGCCCAGCCCAGGCCGGCTCCGCCCCCGCCACCCCCGCCGCCGGTCAATCTCGGCGTGCGCCCGCCGGCCCCCGTTACCGGCGATCGGCCGACCCAGGCGCCGCCGACCGACCAGGTGTCGAAGGAGCCGCCCGCGCCTCCACCGCCTCCCGAGAGCAAGGAGGAGCCCAGTCTCCTGACCGAGCCCGAGACCGCACCGCCGCCCCCAGCCCCGACTGTGGAGACGAGCGTCACGCCCCTGCCCGCGCCGGCCGAGAAGCCGACTCCCGAGCCTCCGACGGAACGCGGCCTGAAGGTAGCGCCGCCGCCCCCGCAGCAGGCCGCGCCCGCAAAGCCTGCCGAACCCACCCCGTCGCCGAAGCCCATGCCGCAGCAGCAGGCGCTCGCCAGCCCACCGAGGCCTCCCCAGCCCGCGCCCAAGCCCGAGTACAAGCCCTCACCCCTCTCGACGGCACCGTCGCAGCGGCCGCCGTCCGCCTCCTCGGCCGAGCAGCCGTCCCAGCATCGCTTCGTCAATCCGGCGGACACATATGCGCGTGCGAAGGTTGCCGACAATTATCTTTCGGAGGTCCTGCGCAAGATCGTGGGCTACCGCTACCAGTCGAACGCCCAGCGACGCCAGGGCGTGACGGTCGTGCGAATCGTCATCGCCCGAGACGGTCGCCTGCTCGGTGCCACCGTCATCAGCTCGAGCGGTGAACCGGAGTTCGACGAGGGCGTGCTGGCCGGCGTGCGCGCCGGTGCGCCCTACTCGCCGCTGCCCGACAACATCAAGGGCGCCAGTGCCCCGTTCGACCTGCCGCTGGTGTCGATCCGGCGCTAGCATCGACCTGTCGACGGTACCAGGATACCGGATTCAGGGGTGCGACTCCCGCTTCGACTGATTCGTTTATTTCGTTTGTTTCGTTTATCTGCCGGGAATCCGGCCCTTTCAGCGGCCAGCCAGGGCTTTCCCGATGCAGATGGATCGAACACCCACCTCATTCTGAGGAGCCGCGCCTGCGCGGCGTCTCGAAGAATGGGCAATAAATGCGGTGCTCGTGCCCATGCTTCGAGACGGCTGTGGAGTTTACCCCGAGGTATTCGAGGGGCAGCCTCCTCAGCATGAGGTTGGTGGTGTGATTCCAGCTCGCACGGAAAGACTCTAGAAGTCCGCGCTGAGCGACAGCAGGAAGGTGCGGGGCGCCCCCATCGCCAGGCCGTTGGTCGAGTTGGCGGACGCCCAGTAGTTCAGGTCGAACAGGTTCTCGACGTTGAAGCGCAGCGACAGCGGCTTGCCGGCGGCACGCTCGAACGTGTACCGCACGCCGGCATCGAAGCGTGTCCAGGCCGGAATGCTCTGGGTGTTGGCCGGATCGAGATACTGCGCGCTGGTATAGATCGCGCGGCCGGAGAAGGTGAGCCCGCGCACGAACGAGGCATCCCATTCGGCCCCGAGGTTGAGCTGCACGTCCGGCACGCCCGTCGCCTTCTTGCCGCTGGTCTGCGCCGAGCCGGTATTCACCAGCACGCCATTGGTGAGGGCGATACCGCCAAGGACGCGCAGGCCGGACAAAGGCTCGCCGAACAGGTTGATCTCGATCCCCTGGTTGCGCTGCAGGCCGTCGACACTGAACGCGGCCGTCGTCGGGTTGGTGATGCCGGCGGGTTGCTCGATCTGGAACAAGGCGAGCGTCGTGGTCAGACGACCGAAATCGACTTTGACACCCAGCTCGAACTGGGTGGATTTGATGGGCGCGAAGACCTGGCCGGCGTTGGCTGTGCCGGCCGGCGCGGTGGGCCCCTGCTGCAGCCCCTGCATGTAGTTGCCGTAAACCGACACGTTCTGCCACGGCTTTGCGATGAAGCCTACGCCCGGCGTCACGGCGCTCTGGTCGTAGCTCGATGTGACGGTGCCGGCGGCATTGAAATTGTCGATCCGGATGCGCTGGTAGCGGCCACCGAGGATGAGCTGGATCCGCTCGTCGGCGGCCGAGATCACGTCGGCGAAAGCCAGGCTCGTGAGATCGCGGTCGTTGACTTTCGGCGGCGACGGCAGGGTGACGTTGGGATTGTTGACGAAGGTCGGAAGATAGAGATTGGACGCCGTGTTCAGGATCGGCGAGTAGAGAGAGTAGCCCGTGCCCGCGAGCCGGGTGCCGATGAGCGACAGCGAATGGTCAAGCAGTCCCGTGCGCAGCCGGCCGCGAATCCCGACCTCCTGCGTGTTCAGATCGGTGCGCGACGGGAACTTCGCCACCGTGTCGATCAGGTTGCCATTCGCGTTGTTGACGTTGGCGAATCCCGTCAGGCCCTCGAACCGGTTGGTCCTCGCCCCCGCGCCGCCGAATACGGTCCAGTCTGCCGCGATATCGAACTCCGCCCGCGCTACGCCAAAGATGTCTTCGGTATTGACGAAGGTCCAGGGCTGGAACCAGTTGGCGCGACCGCCGGGCGCCAGCGGCACGGCGAGTCCTGCCGCGACATAGGTCGGACGCTGGGGTGCGTTGACGTTCTGCTTCTGGTAACCGAAATCGAGCGAGGCACGGAAGCGCTCACCACGGACATCGGCCCCGAACACCGAGGCGATGACCTCCTGGGTCTGGCGATCCACGGGCGTATTTCCCGCGCGGAACACACCATTGTACCGCAGCCCGAACACCTTGTCGGAGCCGTAGCGCCGGCCGAAGTCGAAATTGCCGCCGAACTGGCCGCTGGAGCCATAGCCGGCCGTGAGCCGCGTGAGGTCCTCGTTCGCCGCGCGCTTCGGCACGAGATTGACGACACCGCCGATACTGCCGAACGGCGCCATGCCGTTCAGCATCGCGCTCGTGCCCTTCAGGACTTCGACGCGCTCCAGATACTCCGGCGTCACGGTGAGGCCCGGCGCCGCCCCGAACATGCCGTTGAACGCGAAGTCCTGATTGCTCAACGGAAAGCCACGAATGAGGAGCGGCGTCGTGTAGCTCGCCGCGGGCCAGGAAACGCGCACGGACGGATCGTTGGCGACGACGTCGGCGATGCTGCGCGCCTGCTGGTCACGGATGAGCTGCGCCGTATAGCTCGTCTGGTTGAACGGCGTGTCCATCACGTCGCGTTCTCCCAGGAGACCGACCTGAGACCCCCTGCCGACCTGGCCGCCGGCATAGGGAGGCGGCAGATTGTCGATCATCGCCTGCGGCGGGACGGAGTAGCCCTGCACCTGCACAGGATCGAGCTGAAGCGCGCCCGACGACACATTCGGCTTCTGCAGCGTCAACGTGTTGCCCACGATGCGCGCGATCAGTCCGGTGCCGTTCAACAGTCGCTCCAGCGCGACATCGACGTCGAGAGTGCCTGTGACTCCGGTCGTCGTAACGCCCTGCATGATCGCCGGATCGACCGAGACCTGCAGTCCTGCCTGCCGCCCGAACAGGGTGAGTGCGTTGCCGAGAGGGCCCGCAGGAACGGCGAAGGTTCGCTGCTCTCTCGCCTGAGCGGCGTTGATCGATGGCATGCCCTGCGCCCGGACATCGTTCGACGACAGAATGACGGCGGGCAGAGCCGCGATCCCCAGGAGCAACGCCAGTCTCGATACCATCATGATCCCCCGCTGAGGGATCGCTTGCGCCTGTGGCCCGGAATGCGATCCCGTGCGAGGAGAACGTCGGCAGAGACCGGCTTTTCACGGAAAAGGACAGTCGGACAAAATCTTTCAGTCCGCCGACACGATCACGAGCCAGGGCGATACCCGCGTCACGCTGATGTCGCCATGAGCGCGGCCCAGGGCGCGCAGTGCCTCGACGGGTTCACGCAACCGATAAACACCCGTCACGCGCCGCCTGGCGACTGCATCGCTCGCAATGATGATCACGCCGTTAAAGTAGGGACGAAGCTCCTTTACCACGCTGGCAATGGGTTGATCGTGGGCAACGATCTCGCCGTATCGCCACAGGCCGATCTCGCTGTCGGACCGAATGCCGTCGCGCAGGCCCCCCGCCCCATCGACCTGGAGCCACCGCCCGGCGACGAGGACGCGGGAGAGAGCGCCATAGTCGACACGGACGCGGCCTTCCGCGACCGCGACCGCGGTCCCCGTCCTGTCCACCCGAACCTCGAAAGCAGTGCCCAGCACCGTGGCACGGACGTCCTTCGCTTCCACCCGGAACGGACGCTCGGAGTCCGGGGTCACGCGAAAGAAGGCCTGGCCCGCCAGAAGCCGCACGTCCCGTCGTCCGTCCTTCAGCGACACGTCGATGCCGCTCAGGGGAGCGAGTTCGACGGAGCTTCCGTCGGCGAGCCTCACCTCGCGCCACTCGCCGGCCGCCGTCGCGAAGTCGGCCTCCAGCCTGAGCATCCATCCCGGCAGGAAGAGCACGACAACGAACGCAACCAGCGAGATCCCGACACCGGCGGCAAGAAAGCGGGGTGCCAGCCTCCTGCGGGGCGACCGGGAGACCGTCGATAAAGGGCGCGCGAGCGGTTCGCCGAGCAGATCGAAGGCTTGGGAGATTTCGGCCCAGGCGGCTTCATGGACCGGCGCAGCCGCCCGCCAAGCCGCAAAACGAGCCGCGGTTTCCCCATCGTCCGGTGCCTCGCGCAAGCGGACCAGCCACTCGGCGGCTTCGTCGGACGCGCGTTCGCGATCAGCCTCGGTCGTCAGCGCCATGTACTTCTAAACGCCCGGCGCCCCGGATTTTCAAGGATTACTGGAAAGCGCGTCAATTTCGGCGGTCGAGGCGCTTCTGGCAATGACGCACACCCTGCACGATCAGCTTGTGGGCGAGCCCGATCGAAATGCCGAGATGTGTCGCGATGTCCTTCAGCCTCGCATCTTCGAGCCGATACATCCGCAGGGCGATTCGCGTGCGCTCCGGCAGCTCCGCGAGCGCTTCGTTGAGGATCGCGAGCTGCTCACGGTGCAGGGAATGCGCCTCCGGCGATGGGCTGGTCGACGGATGCTCCTCGACCTTCGCCCGATCGGCCTGAGGGGCGAAGACGCGACTCTCGCGGGCCGCCTTCCGACGTCCGTCGAGCGCCAAGTTCCGGACGATCCTGTAGAGATAGCTCACCGGGTCGTGCAGGAAACGCCCGCTCCAGGCGCCGTTGAAGCGCAGCCACGCCTCCTGGACGACGTCCTCGGCGAGCGCCTTGGAACCGACGATCGCCGCCGCATATTCGATCAGCGCACCGCGATGTTCGATGTAGAGATCCGTCGTTTCAGAAGACACCAGCGCACTCGGAGGACCGACCTGCCTCCACTTGTATCGCAATTGCGAACTACTCGCAATTGCTCGAACGCCTCTCGGCTGGGAGTGCCGGCAGTCGCGAGCCGCCTGTCGCCGGCAGACCTACCGCTCGTAACCCAATAACTCGAAGGTCTCGCGGCACGATTCGTAGATCGCCTTCTTCTGCCGTTCGCTCAGGATTTCCGTGGCCGGCCGGCGGTCGGCGCGCTGCACCGTCTTGGCGCGTGGCAGCGGGCCGTCGAACCGGAGCCCGGACTTCGCCAGAACCGCATCGAAAGATGCCGGCAGGTCCTCCTGCCGGATGATCTCGTCGAGGGCGACCTTGCCGTCGATCGTGTAGAGATCCCTGTTGTCGATCTCCTCGTGGGCGATGAGTTCGTCGAGAACGAGCTGGAAGTCTGCAGCCGGCCGTCCCATGAACCACATCTTGAAAAAGGCCTGCGACACCGCCTTCTCGTAGGGATGCCGTTCGATGGTCCACTTGTGGGCCTTCTGCCAGAACGCCTCGCCGAGCATCCGGCGCGCCAGACTCGCCGGCATATGGTTGTAGTACTCGTCGCCGGTGGGATGTCCCTTCATCATCTCCTGGTAATCGGCTTCGTCGCCGCGCTCGAGAACGCCCTCATGGTCGCTCGCCGATGCCGGCCCGACTCGGAAATTCTGCGGCCCGCGCCAGCCATTCGCCTGCCGGATCTTCTCGTCGTCGGGGTGGATGGGCGTGATGATGTCGGCATCGCCGCACAGGCTGGAGAGCACCAGCTCGATCGCCGTCCCGGCCGTCTTGCGGGTCTTGATGAAGATGAAGCCGTGTTCGAATGATGCGATCATGCCTGGCATGCCTCTCTGCTCGTCTGCCACCCGCGCCCAGGGCGGATCTTCCTACCGCTCGAGGTCCGGGCGCGTCCGGACCTGGGCCTTCGTGCTCGCGAAGCTCACCTTTTTCCTCGCCCAGACGCAAGCGATGGCGCAGGCGAGCGCGGACAATCTGCAGAACAGGGCGAACGATCCGCTGACGCCCCGGATGGCGTTCGAGTTTCACAATTATGCCCAGCCCGTCCTCACGGAACGGCCTTCCAGCGGCGCCGACCAGGGCTACTTTCGCTTCGTCCTGCCCCATGCCCTGTTCGGCGTGGACCAGATGATGCGCGCATCGATGCCTGTCGTGGCCAGCGCCTGGGATCCGGAGAAGGCGGTCAACGGCGTGGGCGACTTCACGATCTTCGACCTCGCCGTCCTGTACTTCGGCTCGGTGAAGACAGGCCTCGGGCCCCTGCTGGTCGTGCCGACCGCCAGCGCGCCCGCCCTCGGCACGTCGAAGTGGCAGGTGGGAGTCGAGGGGGTCGTGAGCGCCCCCCATTCCTGGGGCCTGACGACCCTGCTCGCCTCCTGGCAGCAGACCCTCGACGGGACGCTCCAGACCATCACCGCCCAGCCGCTGCTCTTCTACAATCTCGGGAGCGGATACTATCTGCGATCCAGCGGCATCGCGTCGTTCGCGCTCGGCAGAAATGCGGTAGTCCCGATCGGGCTGGGGCTGGGCCGCGTCTTCGAACTGCCCGGCGGCGCCAGCCTCAACACCTTCGTCGAGCCCCAGTACTCGGTGATTCAGAACGGCCCCGGCGTGCCCTCCTTCCAGATCTTCGCCGGCGTCGTCTTCCAGCTTCCCGTCAGCCTTCGCTGACAGGACTGACGAAGCGTCAAACCACCCGGAAGTTCTTGAACTGCCAGGGGTCGGACTTGTCGAGATCCTCGGGGAAGAGCTCGCCGCGGCCCTGCAGCGGGGTCCAGTCGCTGTACTTGCCGACGACCGGGCCGAGATAGGGCATGCAGATCTCGAGGTTGCGCTGGAAGTCCATCTCGTCGGCCTCGACGATGCCCTCGTTCGGGTTCTCGAGCGCCCAGATGATGCCCGAAAGGACCGGCGCCACGACCTGGATCGAGGTCGCGTTGTTGTAGGGCGCGAGCTTGCGCGCCTCGTTGATGTCGATCTGCGAGCCGTACCAGTAGGCGCCCTTCTTGTGGCCCATCAGCAGCACGCCCAGCTCGTCGCGGCCGGAAGTGACCTCGTCGACGATCAGGCGCTGGCGCTTCTGCTGCTTCAGGTTCTTACCCGCCAGCTCATGCATCGACATGATCGCCTGGTCGCATGGGTGATAGGCATAGTGCACCGTCGGGCGATAGACGGCCTTCTTGCCGTCGTGCACCGTCAGGTAGTCGGCGATCGAGATCGATTCGTTATGAGTGATGATGTAGCCGTGGAACGGCCCCTCGATCGGCGTCCAGGTGCGCACCTGGGTGAGCAGACCGGGACGGTTCAGGTAGATCGCCGCGTCGCAGCCGAAGGTGTGGCGCTTGCCGTCGGGCGGCAT
>CAZPOS010000116.1:236-2171 GCA_964588065.1 uncultured Reyranella sp. | reverse complement strand
GTGCCCCAGCCCATCTCGGCGGGCTGGCCGCCCTCGGAGACGAAGCCGTCGATCGACCAGGTGTTGACGAACTCGCCCACTTCCTTCGGCTTGGGCGAGACCTGGGTGTCGCGCTCGGCGATGTGGATCACCTTCACGCCCAGGCGCTGGGCGAGCTTGCCCCAGCCCTCGCGCGTGGTCGGCACCGCCGCCTTCACGCCGGTGTCGCGCGCCACGTTCATCAGCGCCTGCTTGGTGAAGTGCGAGACGAGGCCCGGATTGGCGCCATGGGCGACCACGGCGGTCGTGCCGCCCTTGTGACGTGCCTTGAGCTTCATCATCGTGTCGCGCAGCGCGTAGTTCGAGCGGCGCGAGACCGACAGGTTGGGATCGGAATAGCCGCCGGGCCAGGGCTCGATGCAGGTGTCGAGGTAGAGCACGCCCTTCTTCTGGCAGAGTTCGATCAGGGCGGTCGACGCGACCTCGACCGACAGGTTGACCAGGAAGTCGCCCTGTCCCAGCCGGTTGTCGAGGGTCGAGCGCAGGTTGGACTCGGTGAGACGCTTCTCGACGAACTCGACGCCGAAGCGCTCGGCCTCGTCCTCGCCGCCGCGCATGTCGTCGGTGATGATGGTGATCTGCTCGGGCTTGATGCCGATATGGCGGATAATCAGCGGCAGCACGCCCTGGCCGATCGAGCCGAAGCCCACCATGACCATGCGGCCATGAAAATCGAGGTACTTCTTCGTCGAGGGCTTGCGCGCAGTCTTTTTCGCCATTTCAGCGTCCCCGTTCCTTATGTGAGCAATAGTAAAAACAGCAACGGGGCCTTTCTCAAGGCCCCGTCGTTCCGTACGCCCGAATTGTGTCAGTTCAGATGCAGACCGCCTTGAGCGGCGCGAAGCCGTTGAACGCGACCGAGGAGTAGGTCGTCGTATAGGCGCCGGTCGAGAGGATCTCGACCTTGTCGCCCGGCTTCAGGGACAGAGGCATTTTGTACTCCGTCTTTTCGTAGAGGATGTCGGCCGAATCGCAGGTCGGGCCGGCCAGCACGACCGGGCCCATGCGCGTGCCCTCGCCCGGCGTGCGCAGACGGTACTTGATGCTCTCGTCCATGGTCTCGGCCAGGCCCGAGAACTTGCCGATGTCGAGGTAGACCCAGCGCTTGCGGTCGCCCGACGCCTTGCGCGAAACCAGCACGACCTCGCTCTGGATCACGCCGGCGTCGCCGACCATCGAGCGGCCCGGCTCGAGGATGACCTCGGGCATGCGGTTGCCGAAGTGGCGCACCAGCGCGCGGGTGACCGCCTCGCAATAGGCCTCCAAGCCGCTGACTTCGGCGCGATAGCGCGCCGGGAAGCCGCCACCCAGGTTGACCATGCGCAGGTCGACGCCGGCCTCGGCCAGCGCGAAGAACATCTGCGAAACCTGGCCCAGCGCCTTGTCCCACTGGTCGAGGTCGGTCTGCTGGCTGCCGACATGGAAGGAGATGCCGTACGCGTCGAGGCCCCAGTCCTTGGCCTTGCGCAGCAGGTCCTTGGCCATCTCGGGCGCGCAGCCGAACTTCTTGCTGAGCGGCCATTCGGCGCCGCCGCAGTCGACCAGCACGCGGCAGAACACGCGGGCGCCCGGCGCCACGCGCGCGAGCTTCTGCAGCTCGGCCTCGCTGTCGAAGGCGAACAGGCGAACGCCCTGCTGGTAGGCCCAGGCGATGTCCTTTTCCTTCTTGATCGTGTTGCCGAAGGAGACGCGATCCATCGAGACGCCGGTCGCCTGGATCATCTCGATCTCGCCGCGGCTGGCCGTGTCGAACTTGGAGCCGGCCGAGGCCAGACGAGCCAGCACCTGTGCGGCCGGGTTCGCCTTCACGGCGTAGAAGATGTGCGCCGTCGGCAGCAGCTCGCGCATGCGGCGGAAATTGTTCTCGACCACGTCGAGGTCGATCACGAGGCAGGG
>CAZPOS010000116.1:0-226 GCA_964588065.1 uncultured Reyranella sp. | reverse complement strand
CGCTCGGTCATCGCTGGGGGGTTCCCCGTCTGGATAGTCAGCTTGTCGGAAGAGATCGAACGATGACGTACGGCGCCGGGCGCGGCGCGGTACGTCAGCCGATACTCGACTGAGCCAAGATCCGCTTCTGCGGTTGAGCGAGGAAGGAGGCCCGAGCCAGAGTCGGGCAAAGGACATAATAGCGGGGAACGCGCCCCGCGCGGTAAGCAACCATCTCAGAAGCTCC
>CAZPOS010000115.1:0-15857 GCA_964588065.1 uncultured Reyranella sp. | reverse complement strand
TCTCCAAGGTTCCGACCGTCGCCGGCTCGCTGCGCGAGGCCCTCAACGCCCTCGACGCCGACCGCTCGTTCCTCACCCAGGGCGGCGTGTTCACCGACGACCAGATCGACGCCTACATGGAGCTCAAGTGGGAAGAGGTCTACAACTGGGAACACCAGCCGGCCCCGATCGAGTACAAGATGTACTACTCGATCTGATCTCGGCTCCCGAGTTCACGAGAGAAGGCCGCCCCTCATCGGGCGGCCTTTTTTTTGCTGCCCACAGGCCTCGGCTTGTGGGTCGTCCTCACCGGGCCGGATATGCGCCTGATGTCTAATCGTCGTAGTACATCACATCGAGCATTGCGACCCGCCCATCCCAGAGCCGACCATTCTGTCCCGGTGGCCGCTCTTTACGCCACCACTCCGTCTGCAGCAGTGGTTCGATCACATCATCCCAGTATTGGGTGATATCCAGTCTCGAATGAGCGAAACCAACATCCTTTCCTAGGCCCACGCGATTTCTTGCGTCTAAGCAAACAAAGTAGTCTGGTCGCTTCAGCGCGGGTAGCCGGGTCATTGATGCCACGTGCGGCTGCCGCTCGGCGTCTTCAAATGCTCTCAAGAAATCACCGCAGTACGATTCAAATTGCTCCTTCGTCACTTCGCCTTGTGGTGGGATGTGTTCAAGTGCGGCACTGATGAAACGACTATTCGCGTTTATTCGCTTCTGAAATTCTCCGCTCCCCAACATCGAACCGAACAGCCGCCAGTCCAGTCGGCCCAAACCGGCCTCCTCAGCCTGCTCCTTGTCCATCATGCCTGCAACAGCGCGGCGTTCGGGCCTGTTGAAATCAGCAAATGCTCTTCCATCGAACAGGCGGCGTGTGCGATTCAGAATCTCTACGCGATCCGGAATGGTTACTGCGTTTTCCGCTTCGTCGATCACTCGCAGATAGTCAGGCCAATCCATGTTGAGCAGATCATGCTCCGGCTCGCCGCCTCTCCTGCGCGGTACGAATGGGGGTCTTTCCATTGCTTGCCGAAGCCGTGCGTTTGATTCGTATTGTCGCCGGTAGGCTGCCAGAAACTCATCCGTTATTTGCCCCCGCGTTCGCCACTGTCGCCACTGCGCATCTACAAACGAAAGAGCAGTATCAAGCGGCTCATCCCCTACGCGCCCCTCCAGCCAGACCGCAGCTTCAATATTACTTCCGAAGCCGGCATTCGTAAAATTGGCACTGCCGATGATCGCTGCTCGACGATCTCCCGAGGCAAATCCGAACACCTTCGGATGAAAAGTGCCGCGCCCTGTCTGTGGGACCACCCGTGCGCCCTTACAGCTTTGCAGCCTCTCAAGAAGATCGGGATCGGTTTGGCAAAAATGAGTGCCGAAGAGGACCTGATGAATTTTGGCTCTATTTCGAAGGAGATGATCGCCCATACTACCGTCTGATCCCCACGCAACAGACCAATGGAACGAGTCATAGGCTCCCATAAGTCCAAGTAGAGTGGACTTAATACTGGCGGTCTCCAAGAATTTCACCTGCACGACACCCCCCCAAATGTCGGTTCGTCAAACAATCTTCCTTCCCAAGCAAGCAACTGTCGATAACTGCCACAGGGCAAACATCGTCGCTCAGTAAATAGTGGCATGATTGCCGAACTTTCCCCAGCACTGATCAAGACGATCAAAGCCAGCAATCCTCCCACTCAAGCGCCTGTCTTGTGCGGGCCATATCGATGGCGATCCTGCCTGCTGCAGACCATTCACACGCGTAAGCACCACCGATGGGATATGGCTCACGAAGGTAGGCTTTCACAGCGTCGAATAGCACGTTCTTCAGGAGTATTAGAAGTTCATCATCTGCAGGCATCGATCAACCTCCAGCATCATAGCGTCTCTACTCAAGAAGCCTGATTCGTTCTCTCTCTTGGCATCCGTTGTGAGTACACCACCGCATTGAGTTGTCGAGACGATCAAAGATCATCATGCTTCGGTCACCCTGTCGGATGACCTGAATGTTCCCATGCCAGATGATCGCGCCTGCTACGCACAGCAGAGCCGCAATGATATCTAACCCGAGTGTCGTTTGGCTCATGTCTCGCCCCCGTCTACAGACGGAGCCTAGAATCCATCAGGCTTCGGGTAACCCCCTTTCCATTGTACGCTGTTGCCCCATTCAATCTTCATAAATGCCCAGAAGTCCGCCTTGTCCGGGTACTCCTTGCGTATACGCTCGTGGAACTGTTCATTCTCGGGTGGGATGCGAAATCCGCCCTTGGGGGCATGTGTGGCCACCCAGAAATGCAAGGCCGCTTCTTCCGCCCCAAACTGCCCAGTCAACGTGTGAAGGGTAAGAGCGGACGCCAGCATTACGATCTCAGTTATCTGAGGCTTCAAAGCAATGGTGCCGTCCGGGTCTTTGTCAGAGTGCTTGAGGAAGTTTCCCCAGTCCTTGATGCCCTTCTTTATCGCCTTCTGACCGACCTCAGTTAGCACTGGCGAGTCAAACACCAGACCGTGCTTGCCGCCTGCTTTGATGTGCAATGTGTGAAGAACTTCGTGGGCTGCGTAGGCGAGAGCGTAAATCGCCACCTCATCCTCACCAGTGAACCACATCCGTATCGCGGCACGTAGCTGCCTTCGCGCAGCATCGATCTTCGTAAGCGAGATACTGGTGTTGCTATCCATCGTCCTCTCCCCATGATCTGGATCGAGCTACCAGACAGTCCCCGCGCTTGCTCCTCAATCGCCCCGCCGGCCCAGCCTGCATTGCAGCCGAGCCCGAACCCGTCGAGCTGGACCACTCCGATCCGGATTAACAAGTGGAAATATGCGAACAGCAGTACATCGCTTCCCACAGGCGCGGGTAGTAAGCTGCAGAAATGCAGCCCAACGCTTTTCTCACCCTTGCTATTGCCTTGCTCGGGCTAGGTCTAGCCGCTCACGGTAAGGTTGGAACCGGTAGCTATTCGGACCTGTTCGAAATTCTGTTCTGGGCAAGCTCACTTGCCGGGGTCATTGCCTTGGTCTGGGGCCTATTCAAAACGATATTCCCGCCTGCACCGGTTCGGCCAGATATGGACATCCGTGAGTTCATAGACGACTGGCTCGGTTTTTCGAGGTGGCGATATAACAACAACAGGTTCCTCGTGAATGAGATCAGTGACGGCGCGAACGAGGCATTGACCGCAATGGCTGCTCAGGCCCGGCTCGATCATATAACGGTTTGGGGCAGCAAGGAGTCGCTGATTCATGGGACGGTTCCGCTGAGCCCGATTCCCAAAGAGGAATGGGATCACCTATCGGTGGATTACCTCGACTTCCTGACGGCGCATGACACCAAGTATGCACAAGCCAAGTCGAACCGAACCCGGGGAAACGATCCCTACTACATCGACATTCACCTGAACCGAGCGCAGGTCCGCAAGCAGTGGCCCCGCACGCGTTGGCTTCGTCGGACACGGAAGCGGTTCGCGATGTGGCGATCTGGCCTCTGAGAACGCAGGATCAAGGCCGTAATAAAATAGGCTGACTCTCAATCCGGCTTTGGGCATGTTTTCCAAGGTAGGGGGAACATGGTTATCGAATCGCAGTTCTCGGAGTTTTCGTACGGCTATGCTCTAACAGAGCACTACGTTCGTCTGCTTCGACCGCACGCATTGTTCGCGCCTAGGTTCCCGACGCTGCGACGTGAGCGATCTCTTGGATATGACGTTCGAATCAGTGGGTTCGGCTTCTTTCAGTTCAAGCGCGCTAACGGTCATGATGGTCCCGGAATAATGGAGCGGCCAAGTGGGTTTGGCTTTCCCCGGTCCTCAGTGGTTTATCGAATGCCGTTGAGCGCGACCGGCACCCAAAACCAACACGAAAAGATGTGTCGGCTTGAAGCACTAGTGGGCAACCGAGCTAGTGTTTTCTATGCCTGCCCCGCGTTCGCTCGAAGCGCCGATTTCAACACTGCATACATTGAGCAATCTATCCCTGATCATTCGATGTTCGTCCGGCCCGCCGCGATTGGTTCCCTGCCGAGTGGCCGTCACCATGTCAGTTTCAATGCCTCTTCTCTACGGAGAGGATTTGCATGGTGCTTTTCCGATCCTGTTCGAGTCGCGTCCACGCCTCATAGTGAGGTCGAACGATACCTCCGTGGTCAATCAAGATTGCCGCCAGTAAGCATCGAGGCGCTCGGCCAATTGGCAGGAGACGTTAGCGTTCTGTTCGCTAACTATGGTTACGAAATGCCAGAACTTCCACACGAGCCTAGGCCTTTTTCGCGCTTGCTACTCAAGCTCACTGTCATGCTTAGGGCGGGATTTGATATCGAGCCATTGATCATTGGACCAGCCCTGCGCCTACCTCAGTCAAACATTGACGAGGAAACGAGATGACCGCCCCCACGCTCGCTCGCTTGGCTCTTCGCCTTCCCGACGCTCAAGGTCACTTGGCCTCACCCTGCCCATCAAAGCTCTGACTGACCTCACACAGGGCCATCCGCAATCTTCGCTCCATCACAGGTCCAACAGTTCAGAACACGTCCAGCGTCAAATACGGGCATCCTCGAATGGCGCTAGTCGATGTTCCAATAATTGGTCGTAATGGAGATTATACGATCACAAGCTGATTAACTCCGCAAAAGTGCTAGCCCGCCTAAAACTCTCGTATTTCCCCAACTTAGTTACGCGTCTAGGAAAAAGCCCGTCTTTCGGATCATGGAAGGGCCTGCTGTTGCGGACCCCTCATTTGTTGGAGGATGCGCGCCGCAAAACCTTCGAAGGAAGATCGACATGGGCTGGATGGACGAAGCGATGGAGACCCTGCGGCCCTGGATCGGGCGGGTGCGCACGGTCGAGGACGATATCGGCATGATGGCCGTCCGCCGCGTCGCCGCGACCTTCGACGTCGATCCTGACAGCATCAAGCGCGGCCAGGAACTTCCGCCGCACTGGTTCACAGTGTTTTTTGCCGAAACCGTCCGCCAGGGTGAGCTGGGTCCCGACGGCCACCCCAACAAGGGCATCGTCCTGCCGCCGATCCCGATGCCGCGCCGCATGGGCGCCGGCCGCCGGGTCGAGATCATGGGCCGCCTCAAGGCCGGCGAGCCGGCAGTAAAGAAGGCAGAGGTGGCGAACATCGTCCCCAAGACCGGCCGCTCGGGCGACATCTTCGTGCTGACGATGCGTCACACGATCGAACAGGCCGGCCGCACCATCGCCTCCGACACGTTCGACGCGATCTACCGCCCCGCTGTCCCGCCCGGCCAGAAGACCACCGCGACGGTGGCCACGCAGGCCCGCACCGATCAGGCCTGGACCGAGACGACGTCCCTCACCAACACGCTCAACTTCCGCTACGGCGCCATCACCTGGAACGCCCACCGCATCCACTATGACGGAGACTACACGCGCAGCGAGGAAGGCTATCCGGCCATCGTCTCCAACGGCGGCCTGTCGATGCACCTGATGGTCGATGCCGCACTGAAGCATGCCAGGGGCGAGTTGAAGGGCTACAGCGCCCGCCTCGTCCATCCGCTCTGGGTCGGCGACCTGATCGAGGTGCGCGGCGAGGAACAGAAGGACGGCAAGCTCAGGCTCTGGGCCGCCGACAAGAACGGCGTGCTGTGCGGCGAGATGGACCTGGAGTTCGCCCAAGGGAGTCAGGCGTGAGCGGTGGTCCGCTCGCGGGCGTGAAAGTTGTCGACCTGACGACGGTGGTCGTCGGGCCGATCTGCACGCGCACCCTTGCCGACTACGGCGCCGAGGTCATCAAGGTCGAGGCGCCGGGCGGCGACCTCTTGCGTACCATGGCGCAAGGCAGCCGCAATCCCGGCATGTCGGGCAAGTTCATCAACTTCAACCGCAACAAGCGGTCGATCGTGCTCGACATCAAGCAGCCGCAGGGGTTGGCCGCGCTGCATCGCCTGATCGAGAAGGCCGACGTGTTCGTGAGCAACGTGCGGCCCGAGGCCCTCGCCCGCGCCGGGCTCGATCATGCCAGTCTCGCGAAGAAGAACCCGAAGCTGATCCACTGCTCGATCCTGGCCTTCGGTCGCGGCGGCCGATACTACAACCGCCCCGCCTACGATCCCATCGTGCAGAGCCTGTCCGGCGTCGCCGGCACCCTGGAACGCGCCACCGGCGAGCCGCGCTTCGTGCCCATGGTGATGAGCGACCACACGACCGGCCTGATCGCCGCCCAGTGCATCGGCTTTGCCCTCTATCGCCGCGAGAAGACCGGCGTCGGCGAGGCGATCGACGTGCCCATGCTCGAGAACATGGCCTCGTTCGTGTCGAGCGAGCATCTCGGCGCCGCGACCTTCGATCCGCCGATCGGACCCAGCGGCGACGGCCGCCTGCTCAGCCCCGACTATCGTCCCCTGGCCACCAAGGACGGCTACATAACGGTCGGCCCCAATACCAACCAGCAGGCCTTCGCCTTCTTCGACGCCATCGGCCGGCCGGAACTGAAGACCGATCCGCGCTTCGACAGCGCCTTCGCCCGGACCAACAACGCCGCCGCCTATTTCGAAGTCCGCAAGGCAGGCCTCGCCCAGAAGACGACGGCGGAATGGCTCGAGATCTTCGACCGGCTCGACGTGCCGGCCGCGCGCTACAACACGATCGACGACCTGCTCACCGACCCGCACCTCGCCGATGTCGGATTCTTCCAGCCGGAGGACCATCCCAGCGAAGGCCGCATCCGCCGCTCGCGTCGCGCCAACAAATTCTCCGGCGGCGAGCGTCCGGTCGAGACGCACGCCCCCAAACTCGGCGAGCACACGGCCGAGATCCTCGCCGAGGCCGGATACGGCGAGGCCGAAATCGAGAAGATGCGCACCTCGGGGGCCGCGCGCTGACCCCGGGCGTCACCCGCCCTCAGTAGGGCCGGTCACCCTCGATCAGGACGCGGTGCATGATGCGGCTCTCGCCCTCCGGATAGTCGATGACCACGCGGTGCATCGTGGCGCGATTGTCCCAGACGACGATGTCGCCCTTCGTCCAGACATGGCCGAAATGGTGCTGCGGCTTGCGCGCCTCCTCGGCCAGCTCGTCCAGCAGGGCATCGCTCTCCGCCCGCTCGAGCCCGACGATGCGGTCGAGCCGATTGGGGTTGAGATAGAGCGCCTTTCGGCCCGTGACGGGATGGGTGCGCACCAGCGGATGCTCGACGTCGGGTGTCTCGGCGATTTCCTCGGGCGTGCGGGGCGACGGCCGGTTGCGGGCGCGCGGCGTATCGTAGCCGTGGATGGCACGCTTGCCTTCGATGCGCTTCTTCGTGGCGTCCGGCAGCGCGTCATAGACGGAGTGCATGTTGCAGAACCAGGTGGCGCCGCCGCGGCTCGGGATCTCGATGCTGTGCAGCAGGGTCGCCTTGGCCGGGATGGCGAAATAGGAATCGTCGGTGTGCCAGTCCTCGGCGCGGATGGCCGTCTTGTCTGTCGTACCATCGGCCATTAGGGTGCTCACCATGACCGACACGTCCGGCACGGCACCGCTTCGCTTGTAGCGCAACAGCTGCTTCTGCGGCGCACCGAAGGCCTTGGAGAATTCACGCGTCTGCTCGGGCGTCATCGGGTCGCCTGGAATCACGACCAGCAAATGCTCGGCGAGCGCCTGGTTCAGCAGCGCCGACACCGCGGGTTCGGTGGCGGTGGCGCGATCCAGCCCTTCGATTCGCGCGCCCAGGGCGGCCTGGTTGGGAACGACTTGCGGCATTGTCCTGCGCGACCTCCCGTCGGCTTCATTGGTTCGAATGAGCCTAACGCAGGAGCCGGCGCCCGCACAAAGGCACGAGCCGGAGAGCGGAAGCGCGCCCTATTCCGCCTTGAAGTTCAGTTCCTTCGTGAGGGTACCGAACCGGCGGTAGTCGTCGTGGAGCAAAGCGCCGAGTTCCCGAGCCGAGCCGCCAACGGATCGCATCGCCACCCCCGCATAGATTTCCCGCAGCCGCGGATCGCGCAAGGCGGTGTTCACCTCCGCATTGAGCCGGTCGAGGATGGCAGGCGGCACCTTGGCCGGCGCCAGCAGCGCCATCCACTGATCGACGACGACGTCGTAGCCCAGCTCCTTCAGGGTCGGCACGTCGGGCAGCGCCGGCGATCTATCGGCCGTGGTCACGGCCAGGATCCGGATCCGGCCGGCTTTCTGATAGGGGATCAGCGGTGCGATGCCGAGGACCGCGAGCTGGACCTGGCCGGCGAGGAGATCGTTCACAGCCTGCCCGCCGCCGCGATAAGGCACATGCAGCATCTTGAGGCCGGAAACGCGGGCGAACCATTCGCCGGCGAAGTTCTGGGACGAGCCGATGCCCGACGTCGCATAGCCGAGCGGCTCGCGCTGCGTGCGGCCGAGTTCGACGAGCTGTTGCAGCGTGCTGACGCCCAGCGACGGATGGACAGCGATCACCAGGGGCTGCGACGACAGTTGGGCGATCGGCGCGAAGTCGCGGATCGGATCGTAGTTGGGCGGCGGATCGAGATGCGGCTGCAGGCCGAGACTGTCGGTGCCGGCCAGCAAGGTGTAACCGTCGGGCGCCGCCTTGGCTGCAAAATCGTAGCCGATGCGACCGGCTGCGCCGGGCTTGTTCTCGACCACCACGGAAACGCCGAGTTGCTGCGACAGACGTTCCGCCAGCGGCCGCACCGCCGTGTCGGTGGTCCCGCCGGAGGGAAAGGGTACGACGATGCGGATGGGCTTAGCTGGCCAGTCCTGCGCCGCGGCCGCGAATGCCGACAGCGCGAGGCAGGCAGCCAGAAGCGGAAGGAAAATACGCCTCATACGCCGGCCTTTCCGCCCGGCACGAATGCGTCCGGTGCACCGGGTGGAATCGGCGGATGGGCCTTGAGACTGTCCTGGAAGGTTTCGATCAGGCGGCGGATGGGGCCACGGACCCAGCCCTCTTCCATGTTCGCGTCGGTCTCCTCCTTGGGATCCTTCACGAGATTGAACAGATAGGGCGTCTCCAGCTTGATCGGGCCTTCGTTGGGCTCGACCTCCCACATGAGATGCATCTTCCACTGGCGCCACTTCACGGCCCGCAACTCGGTCTTGATGTAATAGGGAAATCCTTCCCGTGCGGTCGTCGATCGCTCGCCGAGGAAGAAGCCCAGCTGGTCGATGCCGTCGATCGGCCGGTCGGCCGGCAGGCGGGCACCGGCAACCTTGGCCAGGGTCGGATAGAGATCGGTGATGTGTAGCACGTCGGTCGTACGACGCGGCGCGATGCGGCCCGGCCAGCGCAGGATGAAGGGGACGCGAAGCCCGCCCTCCATGGCCGTGTGATAGGTGCCGCGCCAGGGGCCGGCGGTGCCGCGCCACGGCCGCCGAAACTCGGGTCCGTTGTCGCTGCCGAACAGCACCAGCGTATCGCCGCGCAGGCCGAGGCGGTCGATCGCATCCAGCATCTCGCCGACCCGATGGTCCATCTCGGCCATCGCATCGGCGAAGTCGCCCGCCCCCGTGCGACCCGCGAAGTCGGGATGCGGCAGGGTCGGGAAATGAAGTTGCGTCAGCGGCACATAGGCGAAGAACGGACGGTGCGCAGCCGACTGGCGTTCCATGAAGTCGATCGTGCGGCGGCTGATCTCCCCGTCGATCAGGCGCCGCTGATCGAGATCGTAGACGGCGAGGTCGCGCGCGGGCATCCCTTTGACGCCTTCCATCACATACGGCATCGGAACGATTTCGGGATCGAAACCCGGTGCCGTCGTGAACATCGCCTCGTTGGAGGTGCGCGGAATCCCGTACCATTCGTCGAAGCCGCGGTCCTTGGGCAGGCGCCCTTCCCGGTCGCCCAGATGCCATTTCCCGAAGCAGGCGGTGGCGTAGCCGGCATCCTGCAGCAGCTGGCCGATCGTGATCTCCCAGGGGATCAGGCCCTGTGGCAGGCCGGCCGGTACCGACTGCATTGCGCCCGTGCGGATCGGATGGCGCCCGGTCATCAGCGCCGAGCGGGTCGGCACGCAGTCGCTCTCGACGTTGAAATTGAGGCAGGTCAGACCCTCTTCGGACAGCGCATCGATCCGCGGCGTCGCGGCACCGCGCAAAACGCCGCCGCCGTAGCAGCCGAGTTCCCCCCATCCGAGATTGTCGGCGAGGATCAGCAGGATATTCGGCGGGCGAACGGTCACGGGTCACGCTCCTCTCAAAGGACGCACGCAGAGTGACAGCCGGACGCACTTGTATAAAATGCAAACAGCGGTCCAGTTGTTGCGATTTCCGCAAGAGGTGTCGTGTGAAACTGCAGGCGCTGCGGCTCTTCCTGCGCATCATGGAGCTGGGAAGCCTCGGCGCTGCCGCCCAGTCCCTGAACATGAGCCAGTCCGCGGCGAGCCGCCTGCTGGCGGGTCTCGAACACGGTACGGGGCTCAGGCTTTTCCATCGGGATCGCATGCGCCTCGTGCCGACCACCGAAGGGACGGCTTTCTTCGCCGAGGTGCGGCGTGTGCTGGTGGCGATCGACGACCTGCCGCGCGTCGCCCAGCGCGTGGCGGGCGGCACGCGGGCGCGTTTGCGGATCGTGAGCATGCCGCGCTTCGCCGCCAGCCTGCTGGCACCGGCCGTCGCCCATTTCCATCGGGAGCATCCCGAGATCGAGGTCGAGGTCGCGATCATTCATCGGCGGGAGCTGGAATTGGCCGTCGCCAACCAGTCCTTCGACCTGGGGATCGGCGCGCTGCCGCTCGACAATCCGGGCATCGAGGCGCGCCCGCTGCTGAGCCTGCCGGCGGTGGTCGCCCTGCCGGCCCATCATCCTCTCGCCCGGCGCAAATCGCTGGGGGCCGGCGATCTTGCGGCCGAGACGCTTGTCGTGCTCGGCCCGGGCACTCAACTGCGCAACGATGTGGAAACCATGTTCGCCGCCGAAGGCGTCGCCATCCGCCCCAGCATCGTCGTCGACTCGCTCGAATTCGCCTGCAGCCTTGTCGGACGCGGCGCCGGCGTCACGATCGCCGATCCGCTCACGCCGGCCGCGGTCGGCGCCGGCCGGCTCGCGCTGGTGCCCTGGCGTCCGCGGACCCTGTTCCACGTCGGCGTGCTGCTGCCGGCGCTGATCCCGCCGTCACGGCTCGTCGAGCGGTTTCTGGATTCGTTGCAGCGCACGGCCCGCGAGGCAGGCACCCGCCTCGCGCCCGGCTAGCGGGCCAGCAGGCCGGCCACCAGACCCGACAGCCACCGGCGCAGGCGCTGCACCATGGCCTTGCTCTTCTGCCAGATCGGCAGGGACTGCACGAAGGCATAGAGCCTGTCGCGCCATTTGAAGACCCAGGTCTCGGAGGCGAGGAACCAGGGCATCGTAATCAGGGTCGGCCGCAGGATCTTGTACAGACGCGCGACCAGGGCGGTGGCCAGCATCTTGCCGACCACGATACTTGCCGTCGCGAGGGCGAACTTGCCGTGCAGGGCAAAGCCGAAGGCGGCCAGCTTGATTGGCAGCACCAGCGCGGACGGTGCGACGAAGGCGATCAAGGCCCCCCAAGGCGGCAGGCCGGCAAACCAGGCTTCCAGCCGGGCCACCGGCGGCCACTCGGCAATGGCGGCCATGGCGACGCCGAGATAGTGCAGCAGCACGTCCTCGAAGAAGACGATCGCCGCCGTCAGGGGCATCAGCAGCAGTTCCAGGGCACGCTTCAAATGGCGCTTCATGCTGCGGCCATCCAAACCACACAAAATGTCATTATGGTGTTTACCATGTTCACCCGCCGCATGTTCGCCCGGCTCGCCGGGGCCGCTTCGTTGGCCCCCGCCGCTTCCCTGGCGCAATCCGCAAAGCCACTGTCGCGCATTGCCTTCGGCTCCTGCGCCAAGCAGACCCTGCCCCAGCCGATCTGGGAGCCGATCCTCGCCTACCGGCCGGATCTCTTCATCTTCGCTGGCGACAACGTCTATGGCGACTTCCATGCCCCGGATGCAGCCGACCTGAAGCGCGCGTACGAGCAAGCGCGGCACATCGAAGGCTACGTGAAGCTGCGAGAGACGGTGCCCCATCTCGCCGTCTGGGACGACCATGACTACGGCATCAACGATGGCGGCGCGGAGTTCCCGCACAAGGCGCTGTCGAAGGACCTCTTCCTGGAGTTCTGGAATGTCCCGGCAAGCGACATCCGCCGCACGCGCGGGGGCATCTACGACTCGCGGATCATCGGTCCCCCGGGCAAGCGCGTACAGGTGATCCTGCTCGACGTGCGCTGGTTTCGCTCGCCCCTCAGGATCACCGACAAGCGCGGCGCGCCGGGCAAGCAGCGCTACCTGCCCGACCTCGATCCGGCAAAGACGATGCTGGGTCCTGAGCAATGGGCTTGGCTCGCTGCCGAACTCCGCAAACCGGCAGAGCTGCGCCTGGTCGTGTCCAGCACGCAGGTCCTCGCCGAAGGCCATGGCTGGGAGCGCTGGGGAAACATGCCGCGGGAGAAGCAGAAGCTGGTCGAGACGATCCGCGCCAGCGGCGCCAAGGGTGTCGTCTTCCTGTCCGGCGATCGTCACATCGGCGCACTCTATCGCGAGACTCCCGACGCGCTCTATCCGCTTTACGAGGTCACCTCGAGCGGCCTCAACATGGTCTACTGGGCCGCCAAGGAACCCGGACCCAACCGCCTCGGCCCGCTTTTCGCCGCCGCCAATTTTGGCGTCGTGGAGATCGACTGGCCGGCCCGAAAACTCCTGCTGACGCTGCGTGACGAAAGCGGCGACACGCGGCGGGCGGTCGACGTCGACTTCGGAGCGCTCGGCATCGCCACCTGAATGCCCAGATTCAATCCGGGGATGGGCAATCCCTGCAGCGCGTAACCGGGAACATGGCGGTGTCCGCCGCCGGTTTCCAAAGGAAGCTGCATGCAATCGGTGAAAGCCCTCACCTCGATCCCCCTGCTCGCTCTTGCGCTCGCCGGTACCTCGGCACGTGCACAGGATGGGCCGGCGCCGCCGTCCCGCCAGACATCGACGGACGCCCCCTCCGGTCATCCCGAACGGCCGCCTCCGCAAGGCAGGCCCACGGACGCTCGACGCCCGCCGATGGACGACCGGAATGGACAGGGCCGGCCTCCGTCCGACTCGTCGCGCATGGGCCAGCAAGGTCAGCCGCCGCAGCCCATGTCGGGCCAGCCGCGAGACCAGGAAAGGCCGCCCTCCCGACAACAGCCGCCGACCGCCTCGAACGGCGCGAATCCGGGTTAAAGGCACAAAAAAGGGCCGCCCACGAGGCGGCCCTTCCTGCATTCCCTGGCAGGTTACTGCGGCTGGACGCCGGCGGCCTTGATGGCGGGCACCCACTTGTCGATCGAGGCCTTGAGCTGGGCGCGGAGCGCGTCCGGCGTGGCGTCCTTGGGCTCGGGCAGGTCGACCGCCTGGTCGATCAGGCGCGCGCGCACCTTCTCGTCGCCCAGTGCCGTGACCAGCGCCTTGTTCAGCGTGTCGATGACGTTCTTGGGCGTACCCTTGGCCACGAAGAAGCCGTTCCAGATCGTGACCTCGTAGCCCTTGAGGCCCGACTCGTCGATCGTGGGAACGTTGGGAAGCTGCGGCAGGCGCTTCAGCGTGCTGACGCCCAGCGCCTTGATCGTGCCGGCGTTGATCTGCGGCAGCACGTTCACCGCCTGATCGACCATATAGTCGAATTGGCCGCTCACCAGGTCGTTCAGCGCCGGACCCGTTCCCTTGTAGGGAATCTCCAGCACGTCGACCTTCATCATGCTGTTCAGCATCAGGCCGCCGAGATGCACGGCGGCGCCGATGCCGGCCATGCCGTACTGCGCCTTCTTCTGGTTGGCCTTCACATAGGCCTCGAACTCGTTGAAGTCCTTGGCCGGCAGGTCCTTCTTGGTGACCAGCACCATCGGATTCGTGCCGCCGAGGCCGACCGGCTCGAGATCCTTCTGGCTGTCGTAGGGCAGCGTCTTATAGAGCGCGATGTTCACGGCGAGCGTGCCCATGTGCGTGAACAGGATCGTGTAGCCGTCGGGCGTCGCCTTGGCGGCCTTGTTGACGCCGATCGTACCGCCCGCGCCGCCGACATTCTCGACGATCATCGTCTGGCCGAGCGCCTCACCCATGCGTGCGGTGAGCACACGGGCCAGCGCATCGGTCGGGCCTCCGGCCGCGAACGGCACGATGACGGTGATCGGCTTCGTCGGATAGTTGGCCTGAGCCATGGCGCCGACGGGCGCCGCGGCCAGGGTGGCGGCCGCGGCGGCGGCAAGTAGGTTGCGTCTCTTCACAGGGTTACCTCCCAAGAATCACTGTAATGCGGCTGCTACACCGTCTTCACGAGCTCTGCAATGGCTGCTCCGACGGTCTTGGTGTCGCCGTTGCCGCCCAGATCCTTGGTGCGGGGCCCGCCTTCGACCAACGAGGCCGCGATGGCGCGCTCGATCGCTTCCGCGGCCTCGGGATAACCCAGGTGGCGGACCATCATGGCGCCCGACCAGATCTGGCCGATCGGGTTGGCGATGCCCCTGCCCGCAATGTCAGGCGCCGAACCGTGCACCGGCTCGAACATCGACGGGTACTTGCGCTCCGGGTTGATGTTCCCCGAGGGCGCCACGCCGATCGACCCGGTGAGCGCGGGCCCCAGGTCGGAGAGGATGTCGCCGAACAAGTTCGAGCCGACGACCACGTCGAACCAGTCCGGGTTGCGCACGAAATGCGCGGTCAGGATGTCGATGTGATACTGGTCGGCCTTGATGTCGGGATACTTCTTCGACATCTCGGCAAAGCGCTCGTCCCAGAACGGCATCGTGTGGATGATGCCGTTCGACTTGGTGGCCGAGGTCACGTGCTTCTTCTTCGTCGTGCTGGCGAAGTCGAAAGCGAATTTCAGGATCCGGTCGACGCCCTTGCGGGTGAAGATGGACTGCTGAATTGCCATCTCGTCGTCAGTGCCCTGGAACATGCGGCCGCCGATCGAGCTGTACTCGCCCTCGGTGTTCTCGCGCACGACCCAGAAGTCGATCTCGCCCGGCTTGCGGTTGGCGAGCGGCGACGGCACACCTTCGAACAGACGCACCGGGCGGAGGTTCACGTACTCGTCGAAGTCGCGCCGGATCGGGATCAGAAGGCCCCACAGCGACACGTGGTCGGGCACGCCCGGCCAGCCGACGGCACCGAGGAAGATGCTCTCGAAGCCCTTCAGCGTTTCCATGCCGTCGTCCGGCATCATCTTGCCCGTCTTGACCAGACGATCGCACGACCAGTCGAAATCGGTGAACTCGAGTTCGAAGTCGAAGCGCCGCGCCGCGGCCTCCAGGACCTTCACGCCTTCCGGCAGAACTTCCTTGCCGATTCCGTCTCCCGGAATGAGCGCGATCTTGTGCTTGGCCATCGATAATCCTCCCGAACCGCGCGAAACCTAGCAGCGCGACCTTGCCATGCAAGCACGGCATTGCCCCTGCGACGCACCCGCGCCAATATGAACAGGCGTTTACCCCGGAGTGGCCATGACCTTCGACCTCAAGATTACCGGCGGCACCATCGTCGACGGCACCGGAAAGCCGGGCTTCGCCGGCGATGTCGGCATCAAGGATGGCAAGGTCGTCGCCCTCGGCAAGGCCGAGGGGCCGGCAGCGCAGACCATCGACGCCACCGGCAAGGTCGTCTCGCCGGGCTTCGTCGACGTGCACACGCACTACGACGCCCAGATCCTGTGGGATCGCATGCTCACCATCTCGCCCTGGCATGGCGTGACCACGACGGTGATCGGCAATTGCGGGTTCGGTGTCGCCCCTACCCGGGAAATCCACCGCAAGATGATCATGCAGACCCTGGAGAAGGTCGAAGGCATGAGCCTCGAGGCCCTGGAAGCAGGCCTCGGCACCGCCTGGCCGTTCGAGACTTTCCCGCAATATCTCGACGCGCTGGAGGCGCGCGGCTCGGCGATCAACG
>CAZPOS010000114.1:0-16013 GCA_964588065.1 uncultured Reyranella sp. | reverse complement strand
AGAACGTCGTGGGCGACGCCGCGCTGGCGAATTCGACCGAGCCGTTCGGCGGCGCCGATGCCAATGCCGGCTATGGCGACACGCCGAACACGGCCTCTCGCAATACGCTGGACGGCATTGAGTTCGAACACAGCGACGTCGGCAACACTGCAACGGCAATCCTCCACGGCGCCGCCCTGTCCGTCACGGTGGGCCAGCGCGGCCGCGTCGCCGACACCATCATTCGCAACTGCCGCCAGACCGGTTACGCGACGGCGCTGGCTGACTACGACACGGCCGGCATCCTCGGCCCGGCGGGCACCTCGACGGCGCTCTACAAGGGGAACGAGGGCCTGTTCAACCAGGGACCGGTGAAGCAGCGCATCACCTCGAGCGGCAGCTTCCCCGGCCACCCGCTGGCCGAGTCGTACGATGTCGACGCATGGGGCGGCGGTGGCGGTGGCGCCTCCGGTCGCCGGGGCGCTTCGAGCGGAGCGCGTGCCGGCGGTACGGGTGGCTTCGGCTCGGTGATGTCGTCGATCACACTCAGGGCTTCGGAAGTCTCATTCCCGGTGTCTGTGACGATCGGTGCCGGTGGCACCGGGGGCGCCGCGGTCACGACGGATGCGACCAACGGCAACAACGGCACTGCTGGCGGCGACACGACGTTCGGCTCGTATCTGCGTGCGCGGGGCGGGCTGGGCGGCAGCGGCGGAACCACCGCTTCGAGCCCCACCGCGGGCCAGACGCTGCCGATCAATATCGCGGGGGTGTATTTGCCCGGCTCGTCGCCGGTTACTTCGGACGTCAACAACATCGGCTCCAACGGCGGGCAGCGCGGCGGCGGTGCCGGCGGGCCCGGCGGCGGCGTCAGCAACTCGAATGTCGCCTATTTCGGCACGGCGGCGCCGTTCGCCTGCTGGGGCGATCCGGCACTGTCCGTCCCGACGGCGCAGACCCCGATCGGATCCAATGGAGCCGATGGCGTCAATTCGGCCCTGCTCGACCATGCCGGCTATGGCGGGTCCGGCGGCAGTCCGACCGATTCCGGCTCGGTGGGCAGCGGCGGTGCCGGCGGTCGCGGCTCCGGCGGTGGTGGCGGCGCGGGCTCGCTCAACGGCAACAATTCCGGGGCCGGTGGCGCCGGCGGCGGCGGACAGGTCTCCGTCACGATGTATTTCTAGAGGTGCCGGCCATGAAGCATGCCCTGGTGCGCGACGGCATCGTCGAGAACCTGATCGAGCTCGATCCCGAGGACCTGGTCGACGTCGCGCCGACCGAGACGATCGACCCCTGGTCGCACGAGATCACGCGGACACCGGGTCGGGTCGCATGGCAGCCGCCGGAAGGGCTGACCGTCCATCCGGCCGACGGCCTGGCCGTCGAGATCGGATGGCAATGGAACGACGGGGCGCCGTCGGCGCCGTCCGTCCCGCCTGAAATCGCGCTCGCCGAAACCCGCGCGCGCGTGCTGGGCGAGATCGCGGCGGCGACGGGCGCGGCACTCGCGGCCGGGCTCGCCTTCGACGGCGCCATCTACCAGATCGACGAGCTGAGCCAGGGCCGCATCCTGGCGCGGGCCCTGTTCGCGCGGGCATGCCTCGACGGGCACGACGTGTGGCCGGCCGATTACGGCTGGATCGCCGCCGACAATACCCGGCCGACCTTCACCGCCGAACAGTTCTGGGACTTCGCCAACCAGGCACAGGCCCGCGTCACGGCGATCACGCTCAACGCGCGGTCGCTCAAGGATGCAGCGCTGGCCGCGGCCGACCTGGCGGCGCTCGGCGCGATCGACGTCGGAAGCGGGTGGTAGGGCGATGTCACTCGATCCAGAAACGCTGCTCGGCATCAAGTCCGAGGTCCTGAAGGCGGCGGTCTCGGCGTCGCTGTTGGGGGTCCTCTGGCGGCGACAGTTCAAGTTCGCCGAGGCGGTCTCAGCGCTCGCCGCAGGGCTGGGCAGCGCGGTCTACGTGGCGCCCCTGGTCCTGGCACACACCGGCATCACGCATCCCGATATCCGCGGCGGCGTGATCTTCATCATCGGGCTGCTGGGCACCCACGTCTTTGCCGCGCTGACCACGGCAGCGCCCGACGTCATCCGGAAGATCATCTACAAGTGGACAGGCACCCATCCGGACCCGCCGGCGCCGCCGTCCACCGGGGGAGGCGCCCCATGATCGAGCTGCCGACGATCACGCTTGCCGGTGCCATGGCCTCGATCGGCATGGTGGCCGGTGCCGCCGCCTTCCTGCTCGGGGTCGCGCAGCTGACCTGTGAGCACGGCGGCTCATCCTGGCTGCCTCGAGTGACCACGGTGCTGCTCTCGATGACTGCGGCCTATACCGCCGTAGACAGCTGGGATTTCTGGTCAGGCGTCGACGATACCCTCGACGCCAAGGCCGTCGCGTTCTGTGTAGCGCTGGCTCTGTCCTGGGGGTACCGGCGCACGTTCGGCTTCACCAGCCAGAGCCGCCGACGACCGCCGGCATAGCGGTCCTTCCAACCGACTGAGGTTCTCATGTCCTTCGACGCCGCTGATTATCAGCGCGCGGCCGCGCATCTGCGCGTGCCGGTGCCGCACGTCATGGCGATGTCCGCCGTGGAGAGTTCCGGCGAGACCTTCTGGGTGCTCGATGGCCGCCTCGAGGTGCCGGTGCGTTTCGAGGCCCACTGGTTCGGCAAGCTGACCAGCTATCGCTTCAATGCCAGCCATCCCGATCTCTCGTGCCGCTCCTGGAACCCCGAGCTGGCGGCGCGCACCAAGGCCGGCGCGTGGGACCAGCTGAAGCGGGCGAGGGTGCTCGATCGTGCGGCAGCCGACCAGGCCACGAGCTGGGGCGGCTTCCAGGTCATGGGCTTCAACTGGCAACGCCTCGGCTATTCCGGCATCGACCAGTTCGTCGCGAGCATGAGCGCCAACGGCGACGACGGCCAGATGGACGCCTTCACGCGCTACGTCGATGCCGACGACACGCTGCAGGAGGCGCTGCGGGTCGGCGACTGGGAGACGGTCGAGACGCTCTACAACGGCGGCGGCTATGGCGGACTGTATGCCCGGAAGCTGCGGGCCGCGGCCGCGATCTACGGCCAGAGCGAGCAGCCGGGCAGCTGGCCGCCGCCTCGGCCGCTTCGGCAGGGCAATGCCGGGCCGGACGTGGAGGCCCTGCAAAGGGCGTTGGGCATCGAGGCCGACGGCCGATTCGGACCGGCGACGCTGGCGGCCGTCAAGCGCCTGCAGTCGCAGCGCGGGCTCGTGGTCGACGGCATCGTCGGCACGATGACGCGCCAGGCGCTGGGCCTGTGATGCCGGCCTTCCTTGCCACGCCGCTCGCCAAGGCGGCGGCCATCACCCTGATCGCCGCGGTGCTCATGGGCACCGCCGCCTGGCTGCTGCGCGACCAGTTCGCCGAGGGGAAGAAGGCCGGCGCCGCCGGCGTCACCAACGCCGTGCAGACCGAGACCCTCGACACGCTGCGCAAGGCCCAGGAACGGAAGGACCATGTCGATGATGAAGTCAGTCGGACGCCTTACAAGGATGCTGTCGATCGCCTCGATTAGCCTGGCCGTGGCCGCCTGTCCGGGCGAGGCGCCGCCGGTCGTCGTGACGGCCGGTACCCTCTGCACGCTCACCGATCGCTACCACACGACCGCTGACCAGAAGACGGTCTATGCCGCGCGGCGGGTCTCTGTGCTGAAGGACGACGGCCAGACGGTCGACGTCGGATCCGGCGAGGCCGTGTTCGGCTCGCTGGTGCGCTGGCTGCTCGGCTTCAACAAGGTCCGCGACGCCGAATGCCTGAAGCCATCGATCGGCCAGTAGCTGGTCCGCGAAGTCGGGGCCCGCCGAGCGGCGGGTCGCCGACATGCCCGTCTTGGGCGTTTCCTCCCTAAACTGCCTGTCGGCCCTTCACCGGGTCGGCGGGCGCTTTCTTGTTTCAGGTGGTCGCGCTGGCGATCGCGGTGTCCAGCAAGGCTACCGCCTCGGCCTGGGTGCGGCCCGGGGCATCATTCCAGTCGGCCAGGGTCTTGGAGCTGATCCGGTCGAGCAAGCGGGCCATGGCGTCGTTGCAGGTTTGCACCGGCTGGCCAACGCCCGCGCGGGTGAGGGCGCCCAGCAGGTCGAATGACATGGCCCGGGCCGACATCTCGTCCACTTCCTTGCCATCGGCATCGCGGGCACAGGCACCTTGCGTCCATCCACCATCGCGTGCGAGCAGCGCGCGCATGGGCCTCAGAACATCAACTGCTGTTTGCAAGGTGTATCCAGCTTCATCGGGTGATGAAGACTGATGAAATGGTGTAAGCAAGACAATAATCCACCGGCGATTCAGCTATCGAGCAGGGCGACATTGGTCGCTCACGGATCAAACTTATCCGGCTAACCTGTCCTTAGACTTACCATCCCATCACACCCGACTGGCAGCCCTTCTATGCGGGCTGCTTCTGACGGCGTGCGCGCCCTCATTTCAGGTGGCCGGAGGTCCGGCGGAGCCCGCTGCTCCCCGCGTCTACCCCGTGCTGGCGCCGGAGAACCCCATCGACAACGAACCGAGCGCATCCGCGTGGCCAAGGCCTGTGTCGACTGTAGCGACCGCCACGCCGCGCTGACTGGCAGGATCGGGGCGCGTGTCGGCCGGCGCTTCTGGAAGTCGGCGGTCAAGATCACCAGCGAGCGGCATCCCTACGAGAAGGTGGCCTCGCTGGCCCGGCACTTCCATCGAAGCTCTGTGCCCTTCTCCGAGCATCTGAACAGCGTCGTTTTCGGGGATCTCCGATACGTCGGGCATCCCTATTACCTGCACGAGAGCAAGGTCATCGCGGGTTCTTCGTACGTCATGACCGGCTGCACGACGACTTCGCAAAGCTCTGCCGGCGCCTGTCGCTGCCCAGTCTGGACCTGCCCCATGCTCGCCATACCGGCGAAGGGGCGCCCCCTGCACGAGAGCAGCTCACCCCCGCCCAGCGGGCTTTCATCTATGAGCGCTGCGCGCCCGAGTTCGAGCTGTTCGGCTGGGAACGGTAGGGCTGAGCGAAACCGGCCGACGGGCGCGTCGTTGTTGTCCCGCCATGCCCACACGCAAGCCGCCCCTCGGCCTCGCCCGCAGGCTGCGGGACGATCTCTACGCCCTGACCGACGGCCGGCCGATGCGCTGGATCATGGTCGGCGAGCTCGGCCTGCGGCATCCCGATACCGCCCTTGCGGCTCTCGACGCGGCCCTGGCGCTGGCGATCGAGAAGGGATGGATGACGGGCGAGGGGAGCCCGCCGCATTCCGTGTGCCTCACGGACGAGGGGCGGCGGCTGGCCAGATAATCCCAAGCGGATCGCGACATCGTGAAAGTCGCGCGACACCTTCACGGACTACGCTGCTGCCGTGGGCTGGTCGGTTTCGGCCAGACTTGGGAACCTGGCGGCGGAAGTCGCTTAGGTCGGACGAGGCCCGGCCGCTGGTGGGAAGGTGGCTAGGCTTCGTCGCCCTACCGGTGAATTCCGATAGTCTCAGTTCAGCGGCTCGTTCTCGGGCCGCTCGATAGCGGATCCGTCGGCGACCTCGGCCAGCAGTTCGGCCATGTCACCCAGCTCGGCCGGCCCGACGTTGCTGCGCACCACGCCGGCGCCGTCGGGCATGATCGCCAGCAGGACGTGCCCGACATCGATGCCGGCCGCCTTCAAGCGCTCCCGCAGGATCTCGTCGACCTCGGTCAGGATGCTCTGGATCTCGCGAATCTGGCTGTCTGGCATGATCCGCCAACGCTAGCACGGCGCGGTGGCTGCGCGCAGGCCGCCGCGCGTGCTGTTGCCATGGGTCGTCTGGACGCTCAGCGCCTTGCGGCAGGTCGGACAGACGATCGGCCCGACGGGACAGTCGAGCCAGCGGTCGAAGGGCGGCTCGTCGAAGGCGATCATCTGCAGGACGAAGCCGCCGGGATGGCAGGAGGTATCCGACAGCCAGGCGATGCTGCCGGCGTGCACGTGGTCGCGGAAGGTCCGGATCCGGCCGGGTTCGTCGGTCTCGGGATTGCGCTCCATCATCGCCCGCCAGTGGTCGGCCAGGGTCCAGCCGGCCCGGCCACGCTTGCGCAGGGTCGCGACGTGCACCTGGCCGCAGGTGCGGTTGTCGGGCAGGTGGGTGCTGCAGCGGAACCGGCTGTGACCGATCGGGCGATCGCGCAGCGCGGCCGACGTCCCGTCCAGGACGGTCCGGCGACCGCAACGGCAGCTCACCGCCGCCTCGAGGTCGAAGGCAGCCAGGTCGCCGAAGGTCGCGATGGGAAGCAGGTAGGCCGGCATCCGGCGCTCCGGTTGGCTGCGGCCCCACGCCCCGCCGCCCGGTTCTGTCTCGCGCGAGTCCTACCGGCGGGCCAGGCAGGGGAGGAGTCGGCTTCTACGCATGGCGGCGTGAGCGCGGCGCGGGGCTGCTGGCGGTGCTATCGGCGGGAATTCTGCGGACGGCCGGTCCCAAGTCCCTGAAATCATTGGCTTGGCGCCGGCCCTCTCAAGGCTAAAACACGGGTTCGAATCCCGTAGGGAGCGCCAGCCTCATCGCTGGATTTGGTGATTCAGCCGGGCTTCCGGCCGGCTATCCGGGACAGGACGCCGGGCACGAACGGGTGGACGGTCACGTCGGCGAAGCCTGCCTCTTCCAGGTATCCCTTCACCTCCGACTCGGTATGGGCGAGCCCGGTACTGTTCTGGACCGCTTCGTTGAGGCCCCAGAGCGCTGCCGACAGGGGACCGCTCCGGTCATCGTGCAAGGTCTCGCCGATCAGATGCATTTCTCCGCCAGGCACCAGGGCCTCGAAGGCCTTGGCCACGACGCGCCGGATCAGGGCGGGTTCGTATTGCGGCAGGTTGCTCGCCATGACGACGACGTCGACGTCCTGCGGAAAGGCGGTCTGGGTGAAGTCGCCGGGAAGGGTGCTGACGCGTGCCGTCGCTCCATTGGCGGCAATGTACTCGTCGGCCACGACGGTGACCGGCGGCAGGTCGAGCACGATCGCCTGAAGCCTAGGGTAGGTCCGGGTCGCCACGATGCTGTAGGCGCCGGAGCCGCCGCCGAGATCGAGCATTCGCCTGCGGCTGGAGAGGTCGACGCTGCGGCTGAACAGCCGCGCGGCGCCCATGCCGATCGAATAGGTGGCGGCGTGATACCGCCGGGCATCCTCGACCGTGAAATCGACATAAGCGCCCAGCCGGTTTTCCTGACCATCGCGGAGGCGCTCGGACAGCTCGCCGAACGCCTTCCAGCGCGGCTTGGTGAACAGGATCCAGGGCCCGGCGTACCGTTCGCCGTCCTTCACGAGGAAGCGCTGGACGTCCGGCGCGTTGACGAAACGCTCGCCGTCGCGCCCCAGCAGTGTCATCGCGACCAGCACCGTGAGGAGGCGCTCGGCATTGCGCTCGGAGATGCCGGCGGCCTTGGCGACGGCGCGGATCGTGTCGCTGCCATGGGCAATCGCGGTGAAGATCTCCAGTTCGACCGCGGCCATGAGAGCGGCGCTCTCCCAGTAGGCCTGGGCGATCCTCTGCAACCGTGTCGTATCGGTACGCGGGGTGTCTGGCATGGCGGCGATTCCTCTCGCTTTGTCCGAGCATACCGCGCGGGCCTGAGCTCCGTCGCCGCCGCTGGAGGAGCCGCCATCGATTCAATCGCATCCAACCTGTCGCTCACCGGGATCGGCGATCTAGCGTTGCGGCGTTCCTGCGCAGGCTCGACAAGGTCGATGCGGTCTGGCGGCGATGATCACGACGAAGTGGCATTACTCGCGCTGGCGCTCGTATCGTCCTTGCGCGGCTGCCGGGGCTTCTTGACGAGGAACTCCTCGGCCTTGCGCAAAGCCTGGCCGATGCGCCTGTGGTCGGTCTGATCGACCTGCTCGGGGAACTCGCCCTTGACCCACTCGAGGTAGGCGCGAGCCGCCCCACGTCCCTGGAGCTTGCGGATCAGCCGCATCTTCGACAGGGCCATGAAGAACCGCCGCGCGGGGTCGGCTGACCGGTGCATGGCAATGCTGGCGAGGCGCAGCTGCTCGGCGGGCGACAAGTCGTCCTCGAGTCGATCCAGGACGGACTCGGGAACTTTCGACCGGCACAGGAAAACGGCGCTCGATCCGATTTCGCCGACGAAGTCGAAATAGGGCGCCAGCGCTTCCTGGTGCGTCTTGATCCAGGGTAGCTCCTCGAAAAAGTAGTCCTGGTGGATGACCACGGAGCGGCCTGGGATCAGGTTCGAATGGAAAAGTCGAAAGGCGTGCAGGCTCAGGGCCGACGACTTCAGGATGTCGAGGAACAGGATCTCGACCGGACGGCCGGTATCACGTGCCTCCATGAAGTCGCCAATGCGCAGATCCACGAGATCCTGCACGGGCTCGATGTTGCGACGGAGCTCGGATTCAAACGACGCTCCCGGCGCGGCGGAGAATGTCAGACCATGCCTCTTGAAGAAGTTCGGCATGTTGGGATTTACGATTGCCCGTTCGTACGAAACGATCGGTCGTAGCCATTTTTGGACGATTTCGTCCCGTCGGGGATTCGAGAGGATGCCTTCGCCGAAGCAGCGGGTCGATCCACCGAGGAAGATTCCGGCATCGACGATGATGCCCTCCCCCGCATAGTAGCGGCTGGCGAGGCCGAACAGAAATTCTCTCTCGGGAACGGACATCATCGAGGGGGTGTCGAGACAGGAGGGCGGAATCGAGCCCATCAGCGGCGAAAACGCGGCGCTCAACCGGACCGTCTGCAACGGATTTGCGGGTGCCAGAGCCTCGACATCGGTCGAGGACGCCACCTCGCCATCGGGCGCCGCTGCCGCGGATGTTCCCGTCATTCGCCCGAGCAGCCGTTTCGCTCCGTGCAGTAACGCCATGACCGCTCCCCGGCTGCCTTTCGTCGACTCTGCCATCGCCGTGTCGGCCGGTCCATTTCAGCCTTCGAACGAGTGGCGTTTGTCGGCGCGGGGCGTCCGGTCGGAGTGCGGGCGCCTCGCTCGGCGGTCGGGTCGTGCCTGGGCCTCAATGCGCGGTTACCCGGCGTCGGCGCGCACTACTTCGTGAGGATCAGCTTCTCGGAGGCCGTCACGCGGAGGCGGTAGGTGCTGGCACCGTGCCGGATGAGCAGTTCCCGTCGACCGGCCATCAGCTGGCTGCTCTCGATGCTGGCGGCGTCGCGCTCGGGCTTGGCCCGGGAAGTCTCGCCCGTGGAATGCAGCTGCATCATCTGATCCATATTCGCCTCGCTCGGTTAATTGCAAGTCACTCGCATTTGCAGATAAAGCGGGCGCCTTGTCAATGGCCGAGCGACGTTTCAGACGCGCTTCAGCGGCGAGTGAAGGAGGGCAGCTGGTGCGCCGTCACCGCCGGGGCCACGCCGTCGAACCGCTCGATCTCGACCAGGCAGGTCTGCGCGATGCAGCCTTGGCTCAGCTTGGAAGAGCCGATGTCGAGCGTCAGGGCGTTGGGATTGCCGTGCTTCTCCAAGGGGGTATTGGAGCCTGAATCCTCGGGGTCGAACCAGGCGCCGGTCGAAAGTCGCACCACGCCGCGGCGGATGCGGTCGGTCAGGCTGGCCGACGCGAGGCACGCGCCGCGATCGTTGAAGACGCGCAGCAGGTCGCCTTCGGCAATGCCGCGCGCGGCCGCGTCTTCCGGGTGCATCGTGACCGGCTGGCGGCCCTTGACCTTGGTCGCCTTGGCATGCGGGCTGTGGTCGAGCTGGCTGTGCAGCTTGTCGGCCGGCTGGTCCGACAGCATGTGCAGGGGATAGCGCTCGGCCTTCTTCGAGCCCAGCCACTCGATCGGCTCCATCCAGGTCGCATGGCCCGGACAGTCGTCGTAGCCGAAAGAGGCGATCTTCTCGGAGAAGATCTCGATCTTGCCCGACGGAGTCTTGAGTCGGTTGGCCGCCGGATCGGCCCGGAACTTCGCGAGCATCACCGGTTCGGTGTTTTCGCCCGGGATCTTGGTGATTCCGGCCTCCCAGAAATCCTCGAACGCGGGCAAAGGCACGCCCATCCTGGCCGACTTCTGCCGCCCTTCCTCGTACAGGTGGGAGAGCCACTGCATCTCGTCGCGGCCTTCGGTGTAGACGTCGGAGGCTCCGAGCCTGCGGGTGATCTCCGAGAAGATCCAGTAGTCGTCGCGCGCCTCGCCAATCGGCTCGCGCGCCTTCTTCATGGCGATCAGGAACGGCTCGCGGCGTGCATAGCCGATATCGTTGCGCTCCAGCCCGGTGGTTGCAGGCAGCACGATGTCGGCCATCTTCGCGGCGGGCGTCCAGAACTGCTCGTTGAAGATGATGGTCTCGGGCTTCTGCCACGCGACCCGCAGCCGATTGAGATCCTGGTGATGGTGGAACGGGTTACCGCCGGCCCAGTAGATCAGCTTGATATCGGGATAGGTGAGGTCGCGGCCGTTGTAGGAAACCTTGCCGCCCGGATTGAGCAGCATGTCGGTGAAGCGCGCGACCGGGATGAAATCCGGGACCGCGTTGGTGCCCTGCGACAGGGTCGGGCCGGCAAGCAGCGGTCCGGTGCTGCCCATGCCGTTGGTCGGGCCGTAGCTGGCACCGAAGCCGCCGCCCGGCAGGCCGATCTGCCCCAGCATGCAGGCCAAGGTCACCAGTGCCCAGAACGGCTGCTCGCCGTGATGCGAGCGCTGCAGCGACCAGTTGATGTTCACCGTGGTGCGGGTCGCCGCCATCTCGCGGGCGAGGGCGCGGATGCGCGCGGCGGAAATGCCGGTGATCTTCTCGGCCCATTCCGGAGTCTTGTCGGCCAGCGACGGGGCGAACTTGTCGAATCCCACGGTGCAACGGTCGAGGAACTCCCGGTCGTAGAGCTTCTCGGTGTAGAGCACGTGGCATAGCGCCAGGATCATCGCGGCGTCTGTATTCGGCCGGATCGCCAGCCACTCGATGTCGCCGCCGGTGTCGAGGTCCTCGGCGGTGGGCGTTATGTTGACGAAGCGCACGCCTTTCGCGCGCATGCCGTAGAGCCCGCCCTTGAGGCGATGGACCATCGCGCCGCCGGCACTGATCTGTGCATTCTTGTGGGGCGCGCCGCCGAAGGTGACGAAGAGCTTGCAGTGCTCGGCCAGCACCTCCCACGTCGTGTGCATGGCCATCATGTCCTCCATGCTGGCCAGGATGTGCGGCATCAGCACGCGCGCCGCACCCAGGCTGTAGGAATCCTGGTGGCGGACATAGCCGCCCAGCGCATTGAGGAAGCGATGGACCTGGCTCTGCGCATGGTGGAAGCGACCCGCGCTCGACCATCCGTAGGAGCCGCCGAAGATTGCGCGATTCGAGTGCGCGTCCTTCACGCGCTTCAGTTCGCCGGCGACCAGGTCGAGCGCCTCGTCCCACGGCACCTCGACGAACGGCTCCTGGCCGCGCTTGTCCGTAGCGGCGGCCGGACCCTTCTCCAGCCAGCTCTTCCGGATGGAGGGCCGGCGGACGCGCATCCTGGCGACCTCTTCGGACAGCATGTGCAGACCGATCGGGGAGGGGTCGGGGTCCTGGGAGAAGGGGTGGAGCTTCGTGGCCTTGCCCTTGTCGTCGTATTCGACTTCGTAGACGCCCCAGTGGGCGGCGGTCAGGGTACGCTGGTGGGTCATGGGACTCTCACGCTGCTTTCTTGGCGATGCTCAGGAAGCGGTCGACGGTCGTCTGCTCGGTGTCGAACGCCGTGACGAGCCGGAAGGCGCGCTCGCCCGGCCGATCCGACGGCCAGGGATGATACTGCGCCCCGGCAGCCTGCAGCGCATCATGCATGCGCGCGGGGAGGATGACGAAGATTTCGTTGGCGTGGACGGGATAGAGGAGTTGCGTGCCCTTGAGCGCCGTGAGGCCCGCGACGAGGCGGCGCGCCATGGCGTTGGCGTGGCTTGCATTGGTGAGCCACAGGCCGTCGGTCAGATAGGCTTCGAGCTGGGCCGAGAGGAAGCGCATCTTCGAGAACAGGTGCCCGCTGCGCTTGCGCCGGAACTCGAACTCCCGCGCGAGATCGGGCTCGAAGAACACCACCGCTTCGGCTGCGAGGGTGCCGTTCTTGGTGGCACCGAGGCTCAGTACGTCGACGCCCGACATCCACGACAGCTCGGCCGCGGAGCAGCCGACGAAGGCCAGGGCATTGGCGAAGCGCGCTCCATCCATATGCAGCTTCAGTCCATGGCGGTGCGCCGTGGTGGCGATCGCGGTGACCTCGTCGGGCCCGTAGACGGTGCCGCATTCGGTCGCCTGGGTGATGCTCACGGCCGCCGGCTGCGGATGGTGGACGACACCGTAGACCGGCTGGGCCAGGGCCTCGGCGAGCTTCTTCTGGTCGATCTTGCCGGCAGCGCCGGGCAGAGGGCAGAGCTTGGCACCGGAGGTGAAGAACTCCGGTGCATTGGCTTCGTCGACGACGATGTGCGCCTCGGCGTGGCAGTAGATCGAGCCCCAGGAGGGGGTACAGCAGGAGAGGGCGAGGGAGTTGGCGGCGGTGCCCGTGGCAACCGGGAAGGCCACGAGGTCGGGCTTCTCGAAAATGTCCCGCAGCCGCCGCTCGACCCGATGGGTCCATTCGTCGGCGCCGTAGGACGGCGCGGTGCTTCCGCCGGAAAAGGCACGGGTCACCGCCTCGAGAACGGTGGGATGCGCGCCCACCTCGTTGTCGCTTCGGAAATTCATTCCTGTCCTCTTGGGGGATGCGCCGGCGTTCACCGGCCGGCGCCGGGCGGGAACTCGATCGTCCCGAGAAGGGCGCCGCTGCGCGGGTCGACGACAAAGGCGGACGTGGGCCCGCCCTGGGTCTCGACATGCACGACCAGCCGGTCGCCGACGGCGTTCATCGAGACGACACGGGCGCCCGAAGGCAGGGCGATCCGTTCGGTGAAGCGGCCGCCGTCCCCTGCTGGCGAACGGCCGGCGTTGGGCGTAGAGATGCGCCGGGCGATCTCGGCGACAGCGACGACGAAGCCCACCACGATCAGCAGGCCCATCACGATTACCAGCACCTTCAGCCAGAGTGGTGCAGAGGCCTGAGCAGGGGACGCCAAGAAAACTCCATGAGCGACGCCGGTCGCCACACCGTGACCTTCGACGAGAGCGCCGCCGGCGAACGGCTGGACCGCGCGCTGGCTGCTGCCTTGCCTTCCCTGACGCGAAGCCGCGTGAAGGCGCTGATCGAGGGCCGCTGCGTAGCGCTCGCGGGAGGGCAGACGATAGAAGAGCCGTCCCGCAAGGTCAAAACGGGCGATGTGGTGGTCGTCGACATCCCGGAACCCGAACCGGCGGTCCCGCAGGCCCAGGATCTGGCGCTCGAGATCCTGTTCGAGGACGATGACCTGCTGGTCCTGAACAAGCCGGCCGGCATGGTGGTCCATCCGGCGCCCGGGAATCCCGACAGGACTCTGGTCAACGCCCTCCTGGCCCATTGCGGGGACAGCCTCTCCGGCATCGGCGGCGTGCGCCGGCCGGGGATCGTCCACCGGCTGGACAAGGACACGTCCGGCGTCATGGTCGTGGCCAAGAACGATGCGACCCACCAAGCGCTGTCGAAGCTCTTCGCGGCCCACGACCTCGAACGCATCTACACGGCTCTGGTCTGGGGCGCCCCCCGGCCCGAGCGCGGGACGATCGAGGCGGCGCTGGGACGGCACCCGGTCGACCGCAAGCGCATGGCGGTTCGCAAGGCGGGAGGACGGGCGGCGCTCACGGAATACTGGCTGGAAAAGCGGTTCGGTTCGCCGCTGGCGCCGATCGCGAGCCTGATCGGCGCGAAGCTGGGGACGGGCAGGACCCATCAGGTCCGGGTCCATATGGCGCATATCGGCTGTCCGGTGGTCGGAGACCCGGTCTATGGCCGCAAATCCCGCAACGGGCCTGCGCCCGAGGCGTTGAAGGCGTTCCCGAGGCAGGCTCTTCACGCATCTGTGCTTGCTTTCCGACATCCAAAGACGGGGAAGCCCGTAAGATTTGCCACAGAATTGCCCGAAGACTTCAGGAAGTTGGTCGGAACGCTGAACGGCGTTAAGTAAAGTCCCCAATACCCGAGGGGAGCAGTAGGAATTATATTGACCCGGGGCCATTCCGACTCCTAAAGTCGGATTTAGCAGTCGGGGGACGAGAGTGCTAAACGCTCGTTCACCGGCGATCCCGCGTACGAAAGGGGGAGTAGCCATGAGTGCAGCCACCGCAAACCTTCCCGCCCTGCCGTCTTCGCTGACGCCCGAGGGCAATCTGAGCCGCTACCTGGCGGACATCCGCAAGTTTCCCCTGCTGGAACCCCAGGAAGAGTTCATGCTGGCCAAGCGCTGGCGCGAGCACGGCGACACGAAGGCTGCCCATCGCCTCGTCACCAGCCATCTGCGCCTCGTCGCCAAGATCGCCATGGGCTATCGCGGCTACGGGCTCCCGGTCGCCGAACTCATCTCCGAGGGCAATGTCGGCATGATGCAGGCGGTGAAGCGGTTCGACCCGGATCGCGGCTTCCGCCTCGCCACCTATGCCATGTGGTGGATCCGCGCCTCGATCCAGGAATACATCCTGCACAGCTGGTCGCTCGTGAAGATGGGCACCACGGCGGCGCAGAAGAAGCTGTTCTTCAACCTGCGCAAGCTCAAGGGCCAGATGCAGGCCATCGAGGAGGGCGATCTCACGCCCGAGCAGGTGACCAAGATCGCCACCCGCCTCGGCGTGCCCGAGGAAGAGGTGGTGAACATGAACCGCCGCCTGTCTGGCCCCGATTCGTCGCTCAACGCGCCGGTCAAGGCCGAAGGCGACATGGAGTGGCAGGACTGGCTGGTCGACGACGCGCCCAACCAGGAAGCCCGGCTCGGCGAGAGCCAGGAACTGGGCCAGCGCAAGCACATGCTGGCAGCGGCTCTCAAGCAGCTCACCGACCGCGAGCGCCACATCATCGTGGAGCGGCGACTGGTCGACGAGCCGAAGACGCTCGAGGACCTGTCGGCCAAGTACGGCATCAGCCGCGAGCGGGTCCGCCAGATCGAGGTCCGCGCCTTCGACAAGCTCCAGAAGGCGATGAAGAACATGGTCGTCGAGGCGGCGGCCCGCCCGACGACCCAGCCGGCGCGCGCCTGAGCGACTAGGATCGTCCCGTACGGTAGGCTCCCGGAAACATCCGGGAGCCCGCCATGACGACGTCGCCGATCCTTTACGAGACCCTGCCGGGCGGACTCGCCCGAATCGTCCTGAACCGTCCCGACACGCGCAACGCGCAGGACACCGCTTTCCTTTACGCGCTGAACGAGGCCTTCGACCGTGCCGCTCACGACGACACGGTGAAGGTCATCGTGCTGTCGGCCAACGGCCCGCACTTCTCCTCCGGGCATGACCTGCGTGAGGTCGACGGGCACGGCAACATGGCCAGGCACGAGACCGTCGGCACCTGGGGTGGCTTCGGCAAGCCCGGCGCCGAGGCGCAGTACGCGCGCGAGCAGGAAATCTACCTCGGCTTCTGCGAGCGCTGGCGCAACATTCCCAAGCCGACGCTGGCGCTGGTCCACGGCAAGGTGATGATCGGCGGCCTGATGCTGATGTGGCCGTGCGACCTCATCGTCTGCTCGGAGGATGCCGAGTTCCTCGACCATTCCGTGGCCATGGGCGTGGGCGGCGCCGAGTTCTTCGCCCATCCCTGGGAGATGGGCATCCGCAAGGCCAAGGAATTCCTGTTCACCGCCGACTGGATCAAGGCCGCCGAGGCCCACCGCCTCGGCATGGTGAACCACGTCGTACCGCGCGCCGAACTCGAAAGCTTCGGCCTCGCCATGGCCGAACGCATCGCCCGCAAGCCGCTGTTTGCCCTGAAGCTGGTGAAGCAGGCCATCAACGCGGCCCAGGACGCACAGGGCCGCGTCGGCGCCATGCAGACCTCCTTCGCGCTGCATCACCTGGCCCATGCCCACAACATGCTGGCCCACGGCAAGCTGGTCGATCCGACCGGTCTGATGCCGGCCATCCAGAAGCATGAAAAGGCGAGCTAGAGCATCGAGCGAGAATTAGGAATCGAATGGGGATTCCCAAGGAATCGGAAG
>CAZPOS010000113.1:0-16050 GCA_964588065.1 uncultured Reyranella sp. | reverse complement strand
CGTGCTGCTGATCGCCCCGATGGTCTGTTCCGGAATCGTCATGATCATCCGGCGCGAACGGGCCCGGCACTACGTCGAGCGGGATGTCGACTGGTGGACGCTGCTGTTCTTCATGCTGCTCTTCGCCATCGCCGGGACGCTGGAGCACAAGCTCGGCGATATCGGTGAGGGCTTCGCCAAGGCGGATATCGTCATCGAGCGCAGCTTCCGCACCCAGCCGGTGCATCAGGGCTATATCGAGCCGCATGCCTGCCTGGTCAGCGTCTCCGACGGCAAGGCCACGATCTGGAGTTCCAGCCAGGGCCAGTTCATGGTCCGCGCCATGTGCGCCTACCTGACGGGGCTCCCGCAGAACGACATCCGCGCCATTCCGGCCGAGATCGGCGGCGGCTTCGGCGGCAAGACGATCATCTACCTCGAGCCGCTGGCGCTGATCCTGGCGAAGAAGTCCGGCCGCCCGGTGAAGATGACGATGAGCCGGGCCGAGGTCTTCCATGCCTCGGGCCCGACCTCGGGCTCCTACAGCACGGTCAAGCTCGGCGCGACCAAGGACGGCAAGCTGGTGGCGGCGCAGGGCACCTTCTGCCTGCAGGCCGGTGCCTTGCCGGGCTCGCCGATCCGCGGCGCGGCGGGCTGCGCCTTTGCGCCCTACGACATCCCGAACGTGCATTCGTTCGGCTACGACGTGGTATCCAACCGCTCCAAGGTCGCGGCCTATCGCGCGCCGGGTGCACCGATCGGCGCCTATGGCGTCGAGTGCGTGATGGACGAGATGGCCGAGGCGCTGAAGATGGATCCGCTGGAGTTCCGTCTGAAGAATGCCGCCAAGCAGGGCACCAAGGCCGCGCACGGGCCGGTCTATCCGCGCATCGGCTTCGTCGAGACGATCGAGGAGGCGAAGAAGCACGCGCATTACACGACTCTTCTGCCCAAGGCGAAGAACGGCAAGCTCTACGGCCGCGGCGTGGCCTCGGGTTTCTGGTTCAATGCCGGCGGCGAGTCGAGCGCGCAGGTCAACGTCAACGAGGACGGCACGGTGGTGGTGATCACCGGCCATCCCGACATCGGCGGCTCGCGCGCCTCGACAGCCAACATCACGGCCGAGATCCTGGGCATCGACTACAAGAAGGTCTCGGTGCTGATCGGCGATACCAGCGTCATCGGCTTCAGCAACCTGACCGGCGGCAGCCGCGTCACCTATGCCTCCGCCATGGTCGTGACGCAGTCGACGGAGAAGGTCATCACCCAGCTCCGCGAGCGCGCCGCCAAGATCTGGAAGATCGATCCCGACGCGGTCGTCTGGGAGAATGGCGAGGCCCGGCCGGCCGGCGACAATGCCGGCAAGTTCGAGCCGCTCAGCCTCGGCCAGATCGCGGCCCAGGCCAGTGCCACCGGCGGACCCATCGGCGCGGGCCAGCAGCTCAATACGACCGGCGCCGAAGGCGGCTTCGCCACCCACGTCTGCGACGTCGAGGTCGATCCCGATCTCGGGATCGTGCGCGTGCTTCGGTACACGGCCGTCCAGGACGTCGGCCGCGCGATCCATCCCAGCTATGTCGAGGGCCAGATCCAGGGCGGCGCCGCCCAGGGAATCGGCTGGGCGCTGAGCGAGGAGTACATCTACAACAAGGACGGCAAGCTCGATAATCCGAGCTTCCTGGACTACCGGATGCCGGTCAGCTCCGACCTGCCGATGCTGGATTCGGTGATCCTCGAGATCCCGAACCCGAAGCATCCGCAGGGCGTGCGCGGAGTCGGCGAGGTGCCGCTGGTACCGCCGCTCGCGGCGGTCTCCAATGCGATCTACGACGCGCTCGGCCGGCGATTCTACAGCCTGCCGATGTCGCCGCCCAAAGTGCTGGCGGCGATGGACATGGCCGCCGAGTAGCGGAACCGGGGACGGCCTCGCGCCGTCGCCCTTTCACGCAGCCCCGGCGTTCAGTTGGCGTTGGGGCGGGACTCGAGGGCCGCGTCGCCGGCGACCCATTCGCCGTTCATCGTGCAGGCAGGCATGGCAAGCCGGATCAGCGATTCGCCATGCGCTTCCGGCGGGATCTGCCGGGCCTCGTCCTCACCGGGGAAGGCCTCGCGGCGCATGAAGGTGCGCATCGGGCTTGGGTTGAAGAGATTGACCTTCACCTGCGTATGCGCGACCTCGGCGGCATAGATGCCGACCATCATGTCGAGCGCGGCCTTGCTGGTGGCGTAGGCGCCCCAATAAGGGAGGATGCGCCGCGACGCGCCAGAGGTCACGAAGATGGCGCGGCCGGCGTCGGAGCGGCGCAGCAGCGGGTCCATCGAGCGGATCAGCCGCCAGTTGGCCGTCACGTTCACGGCCATCACCTGCTCGAACACCTTGGGCTCGAAATGGCCCATCGGCGAGAGCGTGCCCAGGATGGCGGCGTTGCCCAGCAGCACGTCGAGGCGGCCGAAACGGTCGAACAGGGCCTGGCCCAGCCGATCGATCCCGGGCCCGTCGGTGACGTCGAGTGGCACCAAGGTCGCTGCGCCGCCGATCGCTTTGATGCGGTCGTCGACTTCTTCCAGGCCGCCCACGGTCCGAGCCACCAGGACGCAATGCGCGCCTTCGGCGGCGTAGGCGAGGGCGGCCGCGGCGCCGAGTCCGCGCGAGGCGCCGGTGATCAGCGCAACGCGCCCGGCGAGGCGGCCGACGGCGGCTTCGGTCATGTCTGCGACCTCAGGCCGATTCGACGAGGAGGGAGAGCTGACGATCCTCGACGCCGGTCATGTCGTCGAGGGAGATCGGGTAGTCGCCGGTGAAGCAGGCATCGCAGAAGGCCGGATCGGCTGTATCGCGGCCCGGCAGGCCCATCGCGCGATAGAGACCGTCGATCGAGACGAAAGCCAGCGAATCGACGCCGATGAACTTCGCCATGCCGGCCACGTCGTAGCGCGAGGCCAGCAGCTTGTCCTTGTCCGGCGTGTCGATGCCGTAGAAGCAGGGATCGGTCGTCGGCGGCGCCGCGATCCGCATATGCACTTCCTTGGCGCCGGCGTTGCGCACCATCTCGACGATCTTCATCGACGTCGTGCCGCGCACGATCGAGTCGTCTACCAGAATGACCCGCTTGCCCTCGATATGGGCGCGGTTGGCATTGTGCTTCAGGCGCACGCCGAGATGGCGGATATGGTCCGCAGGCTCGATGAAGGTGCGGCCGACATAGTGGTTGCGGATGATGCCGAGCTCGAACGGCAGGCCCGACTGGGCGGCATAGCCAATGGCCGCCGGCACGCCGGAATCCGGCACCGGGACGACGACGTCGGCCGGGACGGGGTTCTCCTTGGCCAGTTCCATGCCGATACGCTTGCGCGCATCGTAGACGCCGATGCCCTCGACCTTCGAATCGGGTCGGGCGAAATAGATATGCTCGAAGACGCAGAAGCGGCGCTTCTGGCGGGCGAACGGCTTGATCGACCGCAGGCCGTTGCCGTCGACGATGACGATCTCGCCGGGCTCGACGTCGCGCACGAAACGGGCGCCGATGATGTCGAGGGCGCAGCTCTCGGAGGCGAGGATCCAGGCATCCTCGAGGCGGCCGATCACGAGGGGACGCACGCCCATCGGATCGCGCACGCCCAGCAGCGCCTCGTTGGTGAGCAGCAGGAGCGAGTAGGCACCCTTGACGCGACCCAGTGCGTCGATCAACCGGTCGACCACGGTCGAATAGTTGGAGCGGGCGATCAGGTGGTTGATGACCTCGGTGTCGGTCGTCGACTGGAACAGGCAGCCGATGCGAACCAACTCCTTGCGCAGGAGGTACGCGTTGGTGAGGTTGCCGTTATGCGCCAGCGCCAGGCCGCCGAAGTCGAAATCGGCGAAGATCGGCTGGATGTTGCGGTCCGAGGAGCCGCCCGTGGTGGCGTAACGGTTGTGGCCGATCGCCGAATAGCCGACCAGCTTTTCCATGACGGCCTGGGTGCCGAAGATGTCTCCGACCAGGCCGGCAGCGCGATGATTGTGAAAGACCCGGCCATCGTAGGTTACGATCCCGGAGGCTTCCTGCCCGCGATGCTGCAGGGCATGGAGGCCAAGCGCGGTGTGCGCGGCGGCATCGGACGTGCCGTAGATGCCGAACAGCGCACATTCCTCGTGAAACTTGTCGAGGTCGTCTTCGGAGCGTTTCAGGGGGGTATGCACGGCGGGGTTATAGCTGGGGTGCCGCCCCGAGGCTATCAAGTATGACTCACTGCGGCGGTTTGGTTTGTGCGGGCGCTGCCGGTGCGCCAGGGGTGGTGTCGGATGGTCCGACCGTCGGCGGCGCGGTCTGCGGCGTGGTGCTCGGGGCGGGAATGACTCCGCTTTCCATGCCGGGCCGCTGCAGGCGGTTGCGGAATCCGGTCGGCAGGTATGGCTCGACGAAGGTGGCCATCTCCCGGATCATCGGGAAGCTGGCGGCGCCTTCGACGGCCGGGGGCAGCTGGCGCGGCCCCAGATATCCATAGAACAGGAAGGCCGTCCCCATGGCGACCCAGGCACAGAGGACGCCGAAGCCGGCGCCCAGGATCTTGTCGGGACGACCGAGGGGGCCCGTGCGGATGGCCCTTGAAACCACGCTGGTGAGCATGATCAGCACGATCAGGGCGGCAACGAAAACCACCAGAAGCGAAATGAAATAGGAGAGTTCGGCGCTGCCGACGAGCTTCAGGATCTCTGGTTCGACCACCTTGGAGAAACGCCAGGCGATCCAGCCGGCCCCGATCCAGGACGCAATGAACAGGATGGCGTGGGCGAAACCAGCGGACATGCCGATGGCCGCGCCGAACACGGCCACGACGATGACGGCCACGTCGAAAACAGTAATTCCCAGCTGCTCCATCGACCCCGTTCGCTCCGTCTTTTCAGTAATGATCCCGGTCGCGCCGGCGGTCCCCCGGACCTGCAGGGGAGTCTTCGCGCCGGCCACGTTTTAGAGGCCGATCAGCCGGTTGGAAACGGGCCACAAGGTCCGATAGATGCTCTATTTCGTCAATGGCGATGCCCTCCGGCGCCCGCGGCGCGGGTCCGGAGCCGCTGCGAACCTGCGGTATCAAGGCGCTGCGGAAGCCGAGTTTGGCCGCTTCGCGCAACCGGGCCTCGCGCTGACCGACCGGCCGCACTTCACCCCCCAGGCCGATCTCGCCGAACACCACCATGTCGCCCGGCACCTGTTCGTCGGCCAGGGAGGAGATGACGGCGGCGGCGACGGCGAGGTCGGCGGCCGGCTCTCCGATCCTGAGGCCTCCGGCGACGTTCAGATAGACGTCGTTGGCGCCGACCGTGACGCCGCAGCGGGCTTCCAGTACGGCCAGGACCATGGCTAGGCGGTTCGAATCCCAGCCGACCACGGCCCGCCGCGGCGTCGCGAGGGACGACGGGCTGACCAGCGCCTGGATCTCGACCAGCAACGGGCGGGTACCCTCGATGCCGGCGAAGACACAGGTTCCCGAGACATGGCCGCGCCGGTCCGCGAGGAACAGGGCGGAGGGATTTGCGACGTCGGACAGTCCGCGGTCGGACATCTCGAACACGCCGATCTCGTCGGTCGGGCCGAACCGGTTCTTGACCGTCCGCAGGATGCGGAACTGGTGTCCGCGCTCGCCCTCGAAATAGAGCACGGTGTCGACCATGTGCTCGAGCACCCGGGGACCCGCGATGGCGCCGTCCTTGGTCACATGGCCGACCAGCAGCACCGCGATGCCGCGGCGTTTGGCGAGTTCGACCAGGGCCTGGGCCGAGGCACGCACCTGGGTGACGGTGCCCGGGGTGGAATCCACGGTATCGAGCCACATCGTCTGGATCGAATCGATGACCGCCACCTTGGGCGCGTCCGGCTGCTCCAGCGACGCCACGATATCGCGCACCGAGGTCGCGGCGACCAGCTGGACGGGGGCGTCGGCCAGACCCAGCCGCTCGGCCCGCAGCCGCACCTGGTCGACCGCCTCTTCGCCCGAGATGTAGGCACAGGCGGTGTGTTGTTTGGCGAGGGCCGCCGCCATCTGCAGGAGCAGGGTCGACTTGCCGATGCCGGGATCTCCGCCGATCAGCAGCGCCGAGCCTACCACCAGGCCGCCGCCGCAGACGCGATCGAATTCGCCGATGCCACTCTTGAGGCGCGGCGGCTGTGGCGTCGAGCCGGTGAGGCCCGTGAAGTCGAGCAGGCGGCCCTTGCCGCGGCGGGCCATCGCGCCGCCGGCCGGACCGGGCGCCGGGGCGGCCTCCTCGACGATCGTGTTCCACTCGCCGCAGGATTCGCAGCGGCCGCTCCATTTGGAGGTGACGGCCCCGCACGCCTGGCAGGCGAAGCGCTTGAGCGGCCTCGCCACGGTCAGAGCTTCCGGACCTGCATCCGGATCGGACCCTCGGCCCGGCCGTGGATGAACTGGTCCACATAGGCGTTTCCGGAGCGGTCGATGTCGCCAACGGGGCCCTGCCAGATCAAGCGCCCCTCGTGCAGCATGGCGATGCGGTGTCCGATCTTGCGGGCGCTCGCCATGTCGTGCGTGATCGAGATCGCCGTGGCACCGAGGTCGCTGACGGATTTCACGATCAGATCGTTGATCACGTCGGCCATGATCGGGTCCAGGCCGGTCGTCGGTTCGTCGAAGAAGATGATCTCGGGCTCGCGGGCAATGGCGCGGGCGAGCGCCACGCGCTTCTGCATCCCGCCGGACAGTTCCGAGGGGAAAAGATCGCCGATCTCGGGGCCGAGGCCGACCGCGCCCAGCTTGGCGATGGCGATTTCGCGCGCTTTGTCGGCCGCCATCCCGTCGCTCTGGATGGGGCCGAAGGCCACGTTCTCCCAGACGCGCAGCGAATCGAAGAGGGCGCCGCCCTGGAAAAGCATGCCGAACTTGCGCATGACGCGGGCGCGGTCGCGATCGGAGAGGTCGCTCGTCTCCTCACCGTCGACCTTGATGGATCCTTTTTCCGGCCGCAGCAGACCGAGGATACATTTGAGCAGCACCGACTTGCCGGTGCCGGACCCGCCGATCACGACCATGGATTCGCCGGCCGCCACGTCGAGTTCGATCCCCTGCAGCACCTTCTTGGGCCCGAAGGCCTTGGTGACGCCGTGCAGCGAGATCTTGGGGGAAGCCATGCAGGGAGCCGATCAGCGCGCGAAGAATGCTTCGGTGATGAAGTAGTTGAAGGTGAGGATCAGGATCGAGGCCGAGACCACGGCGTTCGTCGTGGCCGCGCCCACGCCCTGGGCGCCGCCGCGCGACCGGTAGCCGTGGTAGCAGCCCATCAGCGTGATCAGGAAGCCGAACACCGCCGCCTTGACCAGGCCCGAGAAGACATCCTGGAACTGCAGGAAATCGAGCGTATTGCGCAGATAGGCCGCGTCGTTGAAATCGAGCTTGTAGACGCCGACCAGGAAGCCGCCGAGCACCCCGATGATGTCGGCGACCAGCACCAGGAATGGCAGGGTGAGCACGCCCGCGATCAGGCGCGGCGCGACAAGGTACTTGAAGGGGTCGGTCGAGAGGGTCGTGAGGGCGTCGATCTGCTCGGTGACTCGCATGGTCCCGATTTCCGCAGCCATCGCGGCGCCGACGCGGCCGGCGACCATCAGGCCCGCCAGGACCGGCCCGAGTTCGCGGGTCAGGGAGACGACGACCACGTTGGGAATGGCGCTTTCGGCGGAGAAACGCGCGAAACCGGTATAGCTCTGCAGCGCCAGCACCATGCCGGTGAAGATCGCGGTGAGGCCCACCACCGGCAGCGAGTAGTAGCCGATCTCCATGATCTGGCGGAGGATCTGCCTTCGGTAATAGGGCGGCTGGAGACCCTGCCGGATCGCCCGGAAGGCGAATGCGGTCACGCTTCCGATCGCGTGCAGGAACGCCAGCGTCATGCGGCCAAGGACGGTGACCAAGGGAAGGGTCACGCCGGTTCTCCCGTTTCCTCGGCTGCAGCCTCCGCGAAGCGGTCGACATACAGGCGATGATAGCGCCGGCCCAGCGCGGTCATGACCTCGTAAGCGTTCGTGCGCGCATGGTCGGCGAGTGCGTCCGGCGTCAGATGCGGTCCCAGAACCTCGACGGTGGCGCCGGGCTGGCAGTCGGCTTCGGGTACGTCGGTCACGTCTATGGTCACGAGGTCCATCGAGATGCGGCCGATCACGGGCACGGTGTGTCCGGCGAGATGCACGAATGTGCGATTTCCGAGATTACGGAAATAGCCGTCTGCATACCCCAGCGCAATCGTGGCGATCCGGCTGGAGCGGGCCGAACGCCAGGCACCGCCATATCCCACCGTCTGGAAGGCATCGATCTGGCGCGTCTGCAGAATCCTGACCTGCAGGGTCACGACCTCCAGCATGGGGTTGGGCTGGCCGGGCAGGGGATTGATCCCGTAGAGCGCCGCGCCGGGACGCAGCAGGTCGAAATGATAGTCCGGCCCCAGGAAGATGCCGGAAGAGTTGGCGAGCGACGTCGGAGCCCCCGGCATCGCGCGCACGAAGGTCCGGAAGCGCGACAGCTGCTCGCCGTTGATCGGATTGGACGGCTCCTCGGACGAAACCAAGTGGCTCATGATCAGCGCCAGACGCAGTCCCCGCAGCCGGCCGCGCTCGTTGATCAGGACTTGCGCGTCCTCTGCGCCGAAGCCCAGCCGGTGCATACCGGTATCGAGATGTACGACCGCATCGAGCGCCAGATTGAAGCGCTGCGCGGCGGCCCGCCACGCATTGAGCTGTCCCAGGTGATTGAGCACCGGCACGAGCCGGTGCTCTACGAAGTCGCCCTCGGTGCCGGGAAGCAGGCCGTTCAGCACATAGATCGGCAGATCCGGCAGAACGCGCCGGAGTGCGATTCCCTCGTCGATATGGGCCACGAAGAACTGGCGGCATCCTTCCGCGGCGAGCAGGGGCCCGACCACGGATGCGCCTGTCCCATAGGCATCGGCCTTGAGGACGGCGGCGCAATCGACCGGCCGGCCGGTCGCACGGCCGGCGTCGCGCAATCCGCGCCAGTTGGCTGCGATCGCGCCGAGATCGATGGAAAGGATCGCGCCGGCGCGGCGCGCCGGCTCATCATCGGCAAGGATGGACACGGGGCGACCTTAGAACGCTGACACGGGCTCGTCAGCAACACCATCGAGGTTGCCGAACTTGGTGAACTGTCCTTCGAACGACAGGCGCACGATGCCTGTGGGACCGTGGCGCTGTTTGGCCACGATGACCTCGGCCTTGCCGTAGGTTGCCTCGCAGCGCTGCTTCCAGTCGTCGTGGCGCTCGTTGAACTTCTGGTCGCTCTCCTCGGCCCGCCGCCCCGGTTCGGCGCGGGTGAGGTAATACTCCTCGCGATAGACGAACATCACGACGTCGGCGTCCTGCTCGATCGAGCCGGATTCGCGCAGGTCGGCCAGCTGGGGGCGCTTGTCCTCGCGCTGCTCGACGGCGCGGGAGAGCTGCGAGAGGGCGATCACCGGCACATCCAGTTCCTTGGCCAGCGTCTTCAGGCCACGGGTGATTTCCGAGACCTCCTGGACGCGGTTTTCCTGCCGGCTCTTGCCCGACGGATTCAGGAGCTGGAGGTAGTCGACGATGATCAGGCCGAGACCGTGCGTGCGCTTCAGGCGGCGCGCGCGGGTGCGCAGCGCGGCGATCGACAGAGCGGGCGTGTCGTCGATGAAGAAGTTGAGATGCTCGAGCTCGTGACTGACGTTGAGGACCCTGTCGAATTCGTGGCTCAGCAACTCGCCGCGGCGGATCTTCTCCGAGGAGATTTCGGCCTGCTCGGAGAGCATGCGTGTGGCGAGCTGCTCGGCGGACATTTCGAGCGAGAAAAAGCCGACCACCGCGCCGTCGACGGCCTTGGGATGACCGTCGACGATCTCCTCCCGGTAGGCCCGCGCGGCATTGAAGGCGATGTTGGTCGCCAGAGCGGTCTTTCCCATTGAAGGTCGGCCGGCGAGGATCAACAGGTCGGACCGGTGAAGGCCGCCCAACAGCTGGTCGAGATTGAACAGGCCGGTGGCCACGCCGGTGAGCTTGCCTTCGCGTCCATAGGCGGCCTCGGCCGCCGTCACGGCCTCCGTCAGCGCCAGCCGGAACGGCTTGAAGCCGCCCTCGGTCTGGCCGGTCGTGGCGAGGTCGTAGAGCTTCTTTTCCGCGACTTCGATCTGCTGCAGCGCGGTTTCCTCGACGTCGCCCGAAAAGGCGCCGTTGACCACGTTCTCGCCGAGGTCGATGAGCTGGCGGCGCAGGTAGAGATCGTGGACGGCGCGGCCGAACGCGGCGGCGTCGATCACGTGGACGGATGCCGCTGCCAGGCGGGCCAGATAGGCCGCACCGCCGGCCTCCTTCATCGCCGGATCCTGTTCGACGTAGGTCTTGAGCGTGACCGCGCTCACGACCTGGCCGCGTTCGATCAGCCGCGACAGGGAATCGTAGAGCTTGCCGTGCAGGGGGTCGGCGAAATGCTCGGGGCGCAGGAACTCCGCCACGCGCTGGTAGGCGGCGTTGTTGATCAGGATCGCGCCCAGCAAGGCCTGCTCGGCCTCGAAATTGTGCGGCGGTTCGCGCAGGCGCGACTCTTCGGCGCCGGGCAGGCGCGTGACGTTCGAGGTGTCTTTCAGCGGCTCCATCGGATTGTCTTTGCCCAAGATGGGAGGCGGATCACAGTGCAAAGAATCGGAGCGCCCGTTTATCCCGAGCGAAGCGAGGATACTTCCTACTCGGCGGCCAGCGACCCGGCGACGTTCTTCAGACGTTCTTCGGTAACCATATAGTCGCGCACCAGCGGCACCGCATCCTGTCGCCGCGCGATCTGGATCTGGAACACCATCTGCTGCATGTACCGGAAGGCGACCTCGCAACCGGCGAGATAGAATTCCCACATCCGGCAGAAGCGATCGTCATAGCCGGCCATCTCCTTGATCCGCTCCCGGTTGGCGAGGAAGCGTTGCCGCCAGTGCCGCAGGGTCTCTGCGTAATGCAGCCGCAGGATCTCGATGTCGGTGACCCAGAGGCCGGCCTTCTCGATCGCCGATAGAACTTCCGAGAGGGCCGGGGTGTAGCCGCCCGGGAAGATGTACTTGCGGAGCCAGGTGTTGGTGCCACCCGGCGGCTCCATGCGGCCGATCGAGTGCAAGAGCATCACTCCATCGTCGGTGAGAAGATCCTTCACCTTCCGGAAATACTCGAGATAGTGAGCGGCGCCGACATGTTCGAACATGCCGACCGAGACGATGCGGTCGTAGCGGCCCGGCTCCTCGCGATAGTCGATCAGCTTGAAACGCACCCGATCGGCGATGCCGGCCTCCGTGGCGCGGCGGTTAGACATTCCATGTTGCTCCCGGGAGAGCGTGACCCCCGTCACGTCGACGTCGAACGAGCGGGCGAGATAGAGCCCCATGCCGCCCCAGCCGGAGCCGATGTCGAGCACCTTCTGGCCGGGTTTCAGCAGCAGCTTGGAGGCGATGTGCAGCTTCTTGTCCGCCTGCGCCATCTCGAGCGATTCGTTGCCGGTCTTGAAATAGGCACAGGAATACTGCCGGTCGGGATCCAGGAAGAAGTCGTAGAGCTCGCCCTTGAGATCGTAGTGATGCGCAACGTTCTTCTGGGCCTTGCCGACGGGATTGTATTGTTCCAGCACGCGCAGCCAGCGCTGGAGCGTGTAGGACCAGCGCATCATGGCCGTGGAATCCACCGCGGTCATGTTGCGCCCGAGCAGGTCGAGCAGATCGTAGAGGTCGCCCTGTTCGACGGTCAGGCGGCCGTCCATGTAAGCCTCGCCCAGGGCCAGTCGCGGGCGGAGAGCGAGACGGATACCGGTCCACCAGTCGTGGACCCGCATCGTCACCGCGGGACCAGCTTTCGCGCCCTTGATCTGATGCAACCGACCGGTCTCATCGACGATGGTCAGTTGGCCTTCGCTCACGATCCGGGCAAGGACCTGCGCCAGCAGCACGACGGATTACTCCAAGTTGTCGCTGCCCAAATGTTAGTCCCATCTCTATTTTGTAGGCAAAGGGATAGACACGCGAAATTTATCACCGGCTAATGTGAATAAATCGCATTCGGATTGCCATTGTGCAGTACGGGTGATATCGGGCCATTGATACTCACTCGCAGCGGAGGAAGACGTGAAGAGACGTGCACTCGTGAAGGCTGGCCTGGCGTTGGGATCCGGTGCGTTCATCGCCCGCAGGGCCTGGGCGCAGGGCGGCACGCTCAATCTCTATTCCGCCCGCCACTACAAGACGGACGAGGCGCTGTACGGCAATTTTGCGGATCTGACGGGGATCAAGATCAACCGCGTCGACGCCGAACCCGACCCGCTCATCCAGCGTCTCCGAACCGAAGGCGACAAGAGTCCGTGCGACGTCTTCATCACCGTCGACGCCGGCCGCATCGAACGCGCCCGTGACATGGGGCTGCTGCAGGCGACCGACTCGCCTGTTCTGGCCAAGGCGATTCCCGCCCACCTGCGCGATCCCGACAATACGTGGTTCGGCTTCTCCAAGCGCGCCCGCGTCATCGTCTTCAACAAGGAAAAGCTGCAGGCGCCCGCCGGCCCGCAGAACTACGAGGACCTCGCCGATCCGAAGTGGAAGGGGAAGGTGCTGATTCGCTCCTCGGGGAACATCTACAATCAGTCGCTCACCGGTTCGATCCTGGCCGCCGACGGCCCCGAGAAGACGGAAGCGTGGGCGAAGGGCGTTGCGGCCAACCTGGCGCGTCCGCCGCGCGGCGGCGACACCGACCAGATCAAGGCCGCCGCGGCGGGCGAGGGCGACGTCGCAGTCGTGAACACCTACTACTTTGTTAACCTGATGCGCTCGACGAAGCCCGAGGACCGCGAGATCGTGGCCAAGCTGGGGGTCATCTTCCCGAACCAGTCCAATCGCGGCACGCACGTCAATCTGAGCGCCGGCGGCATCGCCAAGCATGCGCCGAACAAAGAGGCGGCGGTCAAGTTCCTCGAGTATCTGGTTTCGCCGCAGGCCCAGAAGTACTTCGCCGACGGCAACTCGGAGTATCCGGTCGTGGCATCGGTCGAACTCTCGCCTGAACTGAAGGCGCTCGGCACTTTCAAGGAAGATCAGCTCAACGCCCGGGTGTTCGCACAGAACAACGCCGAGGCGCTGAAGATCATGGATCGGGCGGGCTGGAAGTAGGCCGTCCCGACGCCGCTACGGAGCGGCTGAGGAGGATCACCGGCGCGAGCGAGACGGTGACGATCAGAATGGATCCGACGGCCGCCTGAGCCAGGCGCTCGTCGGATGCGAAGCGGTAGACCCCGATGGCCAGCGTGTCGAAGTTGAAGGGCCGGATCAGCAGGGTTGCCGGCAGCTCCTTCAGCACCTCCACGAACGCGACCAGGCCGGCCGTCAGGGCCGGCGCCCGCAGCATCGGCAGGTGGATGCGCCACAGCACCTCACGCGGCCGGGCCCCCAGGATCCGCGCGCTCGCATCCATGGCGGGATCGATGGCGGCAAGTCCGGGCGCCACATTGGCCATGCCGACGGCGAGGAAGCGGACGGTATAGGCGACGACCAGGGCGAAGGCGGTCCCGCTCAACAGCAGGCCCGTGGGAACGCCCAGCATCTGACGCGACAACAGGTCGAGCCCGTGGTCGGCGAAGGCGAGGGGCAGCAGCACGCCAACCGCGATCACGGCCCCGGGAATGGCATAGCCCAGCGAGGCGAAGGCGATGGTGCGGTGGAGCAGCCGGCGGCGGACGAGCCGCCCGGCGTAGCTTAGAAATACCGCAAGGCCCACGATGATGACCGCCGCCACCGTCGCCAGGATGAGGCTGTTGAAGGCGTCGCCCACGAAGCGCGGATCCGTCACCAACACGCCGGACGACAAAGCGAGCTGCGCGAGGTGCGCCGTCGGCACCACGAAACCCAGCAGGATGGGCAGGGCGCAGGCCGCCAAGGCAGCGAGACCTGCCGGCAACGAGAGTTGAACGGGTTCGGCGACGTAGCGCAGGTTCGAGGCAATGGTGAATCCGGCGCGTCCGCGTGAGCGGTATTCCAGGGCGACGAGCGCCACGGCGATCACGATGAGGACCATGGAAAGCTGTGCGGCACCCTCGCGATTGCCCAGCCCGTACCAGGTCCGATAGATCGCCGTCGTGAAGGTGTGGATGCCGTAATACTGGACGGTGCCGAAGTCGGCGAGCGTCTCCAGCAGCGCGAGCGAAGCGCCCGCGGCGATGGCGGGCCGGGCAAGCGGCAGGCCGATGCGCAGGAAGGTGCGCCACGGTCCGTTGCCGAGGATGCGGCTCGCCTCGAGCAGGGATTGCGACTGGGCAAGGAAGGCGGTGCGCGCCGCAAGATAGACGTAAGGGTAGAGGACCAGCGTGAACAGCAGGGCCACCCCCTGCGGCGAGCCGATCTCGGGAAACCAGTAGTCGCCGCGGCTCCAGCCCATCGTGGCCCGCAATCCTGATTGCAGCGGGCCCGCGAAGGTCAGCAGGTCGGCGTAGGCGTAACCGATGATGTAGGTCGGCATCACGAGCGGCAGCAGCAATGCCCACTGCAGCATGCGGCTGCCGGGAAAACGGCACATCGTGACGAGCCAGGCCGTTCCGGTGCCGATCACGACCGTACCCAGGCCGACGCCGATCAGCAGGACGACGGTATTGCGTGCGATGTCGCCGAGCTGTGTCTCGGCCAGGTGGCGCCACAGCTCGCCCTGGGCGCTGAACAGGCTGGAGGCGATGCCGACCAGGGGCAGCGCGACGATGGCCGCCACCGCGAGGGCGCCCAGTCGCCAGATCACCGATGCACCAAAAGAAAACGCATGCCATCGCGGTACGATGGCATGCGTTCGAAGCGCTGCGCTGTGCCTGTCGGCACGCGGACTACTTCTGGTCGGCCGGCGTTTCTTCGGCGTCGGCCTCGGCGGTCTCGCCTTCCGCAGCCTCGGCCGCCTTGGCCTCGAACAGCGCGGCAGCCTGATCGGCGGCACGCTGGGCGGCTTCCGCCGCTTCCATGGCGGCGCGCTCGGTCTCGGCGACCAGCCTGCCGCCTTTGGCGAGGAACTCGGCCTCTTCGGCAGAGCGGGCGACCAGCACGGAAATCTCGACGACCACTTCCGGATGGAGGTGGATCTTGATCTTGTGCTCGCCCAGCGCCTTGATCGGCTTGTCCAGTTCGACCTGGCTGCGCTCGATCTTGACGCCCTGGGTGGCTGCGCCGTCGGCGATGTCACGCGAGGTGACCGAACCGTAGAGCTGGAGCGCCTCGGAGGCCTGCCGGATGATGGTGACCTTGAGGTCGCTCATCTTGGCGCCAACCGCTTCGGCTTCCTTGCGGCGCTCGAGGTTCTGGGCCTCGAGGACCTTACGCTGCGATTCGAAGTAGGTGATGTTGTCCTTGGTCGCGCGCAGCGCCTTCTTCTGCGGCAGGAGGAAGTTGCGGGCGAAGCCGGGCTTCACCTTCACAACATCGCCCATCTGGCCGAGCTTCGGCACGCGTTCGAGCAGGATGACGTTCATCGGCATGATTGCGTCTCCCGACTAGGCGATGAGGTAGGGCAGGAGCGCCAGGAAGCGGGCGCGCTTGATCGCCTGGGCGAGCTCGCGCTGCTTCTTGGACGAGACCGCGGAGATGCGGCTGGGGACGATCTTGCCGCGCTCGGAAATGAAGCGCTGGAGGAGACGAACGTCCTTGTAGTCGATCTTCGGGGCATTCGCGCCGGAGAACGGGCAGCTCTTGCGGCGGCGGGTGAACGGACGACGCTGGGCGCTCATGCTTCTTCTCCCGTGTCAGAGGCGGGGGCGGCGCCCTCGTCGCCGAAGCGCGAACGCTCGCGACGCGGCGGGCGATCGCCCCAGCGGTCGCCACGATCGCCACCCGGACGGTCGGACTTCTCGGCGCTGCGCACCATGATGGCGGACGGGCCTTCTTCCAGCTCGTCGACGCGCACGGTCATGTAGCGGATGATGTCTTCGTTGATCGACATCGTGCGCTCCAGCTCCTTCACCGCCGCCGCGGGGGCGTCGATGTTGAGCAGGGTGTAGTGACCCTTGCGATTCTTCTTGATGCGATAGGTCAGCGAACGCAGGCCCCAGTACTCCTTCTTGGAG
>CAZPOS010000112.1:898-16065 GCA_964588065.1 uncultured Reyranella sp. | reverse complement strand
GCGCCCGCGGACTGCTTAGGTCTTGAACCCGACCGCCGTTCGCCCTTAAACGCGCCGACCCTCTTCCTTCGACCTGACCTAACGAAAGCTCGCCCCATGGCCGCGCCCTCGATCAAGAAAGTCGTCCTGGCCTATTCCGGCGGCCTCGACACCTCGATCATCCTGAAGTGGCTGCAGACCGCCTATGGCTGCGAGGTGGTGACCTTCACCGCCGACCTCGGCCAGGGCGAGGAACTGTCGCCGGCCCGCAAGAAGGCCGAGCTGCTGGGCATCAAGCCCGAGAACATCTACATCGAGGATGTGCGCGAAGAGTTCGTGAAGGACTTCGTCTTCCCGATGTTCCGGGCCAACGCGCTCTACGAGGGCCAGTACCTGCTGGGCACCTCGATCGCGCGTCCGCTGATCTCCAAGCACCAGATCGACCTCGCGCTGAAGACCGGCGCCGACGCGGTCTGCCACGGCGCCACCGGCAAGGGCAACGACCAGGTCCGGTTCGAACTCTCCTATTACGCGCTGAAGCCCGACATCAAGGTGATCGCGCCGTGGCGCGAGTGGGAGCTGACCTCGCGCACCAAGCTGCTCGAGTTCGCCGAGGAGCACCAGATCCCGATCGCCAAGGACAAGCGCGGCGAGGCGCCGTTCTCGGTCGACGCCAACCTGTTGCACTCCTCCAGCGAGGGCAAGATCCTCGAAGATCCGTGGGAAGAGGCCGACGAGATGGTCTACCAGCGCACCATCTCGCCGGAGACCGCGCCGGACAAGGCGACCTACATCGAGATCGAGTTCGAGAAGGGCGACGCCGTCGCCATCGACGGCGTCAGGATGTCGCCCGCCACCCTGCTCACGAAACTCAACGAACTGGGCAAGGCCAACGGCATCGGCCGCCTCGACCTGGTCGAGAACCGCTTCGTCGGCATGAAGAGCCGCGGCATCTACGAGACGCCGGGCGGCACGATCCTCTACGCCGCTCATCGCGGCATCGAATCGATCACGCTCGACCGCGGCGCCGGCCATCTCAAGGACGAGGTGATGCCGAAATACGCCGAGCTGATCTACTACGGCTTCTGGTACTCGCCGGAGCGCGAGATGCTGCAGGCGCTGATCGACAAGAGCCAGGAGAACGTCACCGGCACGGTGCGGCTCAAGCTCTACAAGGGCAACACGACGGTCGTCGGCCGCAAGTCGCCGGTGTCGCTCTATTCGATGCAGCACGTGACCTTCGAAGAGGACCAGGGCGCCTACAATCAGCGCGACGCCGAGGGCTTCATCAAGCTGAACGCGCTGAGGCTGCGCCTGCGCGCTCTGGGCCAGGGCGGCCCGAAGTCCTGAGCGGCTACATGATCTGACCTCACCGGAGCGGCGCATGCCTTTTGACGACGACCAGCGCCGCCTCCCCGGAGGGCGCGGATCGGGCGAGCGGGCGATCAACCTGCCGCCCGCCGTGCTGTGGCTGATCGGCATCAACGTCGCCGTTCAGGTGTTGCGCCAGCTGCTCGGCGAGCAGGTCGACCAGGAGATCATCCTCCGGTTCGGTCTGGTGCCCGCCGCCTACACGACCGACAGCGGCCAGGATTTCCTGTCGCTGCTGGTGGCGCCGGTCACCTATCAGTTCCTCCATGGCGGCTGGATGCATCTCGGCATCAACATGCTGACCCTGGCGGCCTTCGGGGCGCCGGTCGAGCGGCTGCTGGGCGTGCGCCGCTTCGTTCTCTTCTATCTTCTGTGCGGCGTCGTGGCCGGCCTCGTGCACATCCTCGTCTATCCCGACTCGCCCGATCCGGTGGTCGGCGCATCGGGCTCGATCAGCGGCGTCTTCGGCGCGGTGCTGATGCTGATGCGCTATGTCGGCAGCCTGACGTCGCTGCTGCCGGTCGCCGGCATCTGGATCGGGCTCAACGTCTTCTTCGGGATCTTCGGCGGCACGCCGGGGGCCGGTGGCGAATCGGTCGCCTGGGTGGCGCACATAGCGGGCTTCGTGTTCGGTCTGGCGAGCATACGCTTCTTCACACCGCGGACGAGTTAACGCGGCTATAGTCGGCTCATGGCCGACAATGGCATCCCGCTTCGTCGCACTCTGGTTGCCAACGCCGTGGCGCTGTCGCCGTCGTGGGCCGCCCTGGTCGTTCTTTACGGCATGGGCGAGCTGTCGGGCCGGTCCACGCTGGTCGCCATGGCTGGAATTGCCGTGGTGACGATGCTCCTCGTCCAGCGCTACCTGACTTCGCTGGCGAGCTTCGCCCGCTTCGTGGGTGAGCTTTCCGACGAGCGCCAGCCCGTGATGCCGCGACTCTCCTTCGCGCCGGCGACCGAGGAACTCGCGACGGCGGCGGCCACCCTCTCGACCGGCTGGCGTCGCCAGCGCGCCTCGATCGACAATCTGGCGGCTTCGGCCCAGACGATCGTCGACGGTCTTCCCGATCCGCTCGTCTGTCTCGACCGGCAGCGCCGCATCGTGCGGACCAATCTGGCGGCCGCCCTGCTGCTGGGCAGCCCCGGCGGAGCCGAACGCGACGTCTCCACCGTGTTGCGCCAGCCGCAGCTCCTGGCGGCGATCGATGCGCTGCTGGAGACCGGCGCCGACGGCAATTTCGCGCGCCCCGACCAGAGCGTGGTCGACCTGGTGCTGGACGGGCCGCCTGAACTCGACATGGTGGCGCACCTGCGCCGCCTGCCGCGGGCCGCTGCCGACGGCTCGCTGGCGCTGATCGTGCTGCACGACACCACCGCCCTGCGCCGCGCCGAGCGCATGCGCGCCGACTTCGTGGCCAATGCGAGCCACGAACTCAAGACGCCGATCGCGGGACTGGCGGGATTCATCGAAACCCTGCGTGGTCCGGCGCGCGAGGACGCTGCGGCGCGCGAGCGCTTCCTCGGCATCATGGCCGATCAGGCCGACCGGATGCGCCGCCTGGTCGACGATCTCCTGATGCTGTCGCGCATCGAGCAGCACGAACATGCAAGGCCGGCCGCCGCCGTCGATCTCGGGCGCGTCCTGCGCTCGGTGCTCGACCTGCTGCAACTCAAGGCCTCCTCTCGCAAGGTCGGCATCGAGATCGACCTGGCGCCGGACCTTCCGCCTGCCGTCGGCGACCATGACGAACTCATCATCGTCTTCCAGAACCTGATCGACAACGCACTCAAGTATACGAGGCCCGAGACGCGCGTGAGGATCGAGGCGCGGCGATCCGGGACGGACCGCGTGGCGGTCGCCGTCCGGGACGAGGGCGACGGTATTCCGGCCGCACATCTGCCGCGGCTCACCGAACGCTTCTACCGGGTGGATACGGCGCGGTCGCGCCAGCTCGGCGGCACCGGGCTGGGGCTCGCCATCGTCAAGCATGTCGTGAATCGCCATCGCGGCCGACTCGACATCCAGAGCGCGCCGGGCAAGGGCTCGACCTTCACGGTGACCTTGCCGGCCGCGGATGCGGCCTGACCTCGCTGCAGGGGTCACGAAAGCGCGTTGTAAGGAATCCGCCGCATAGTCGGGGCTCTTGTGTCCGCGAGAGTCCGCCCCATGACATGCAAAGCAAGCGAACCGAGCGAAATCGTGGTTACCGCCCGAATGATCCGGGCGGGCCTCGACGTCGTGAAATCGTGGCCGTCCCTGGCCGACGGCGAGGCACTGGCCATGGCCTATCGGGCGATGGCGGCGGCGGCGCCGCCCGAGAGTCTCGCCCTCAGCATGCCGACGCCGACGATGCTGCAGGCCCTGCGGATGCTCGGTCACAAGTAGCGTCTGCGTAAGCGGGTCGAAATCGGGCCGCCGCAATCGAGCCTGCGTCCGCGCGTTCCATGAGGGCGCTCTTCGAGAGCCCAGGAGGATCAGATGATCAGGAAGATGTTGCTCAGTCCTGCGGTCGTGGCCGCGACCCTTATGCCGATCGCCGCCATCGCCCAGTCGCCCGGCGCGGAGTACTGCGCGGCGTTGGCCGCCAAGTACGAACAGTATCTCGACATGCCGTCGAAAGGTGGCCAGCAACCGCAGAGTCTGGAGACGCGTGTTGCGGTCGAGAAATGCAAGGCGGGCGACACGAGCGGGATCGCGGGGGTCGAGAAGGCGCTCAGGAACGCGCGGATCGACCTGCCGCCGCGAAGCTGATCGATCCCGGGGAGGGGCCGGCGATGCGTGTGCTGATCATCGAAGACAGCCGGGAGCTGGCGACGCTGATCGGCGAAGCTCTCAAACGTGCCGGCATGGACGTGGATATCCTGGGTCTCGCCGAGGAGGCGAGACTTGCCGTCCTGGCCGTACAGTATTCGGCGATCGTGCTGGATCTCGGCCTGCCGGACGCCGATGGCCTCGCCGTGCTCGATCACCTGAAGAAGCGGCACGACCCGACGCCGGTGCTCATCCTGTCTTCGCGGAGTGCGCTGGGAGACCGGGTCAACGGTCTCGACAGGGGGGCCAGCGACTACATGATCAAGCCCTTCGCGATGGCCGAACTGATTGCCCGCCTCCGGGCGCTCATGCAGCGCCCGCCAGAGATCGCCTCTCCCGTCTTCACCATGGGGAACGTGACTTTCGACGCCGGCAGCCGGCGTGCGGTCGTCAACGGGAGTGCCTTCGCCATTCCCGCTCGGGAGGCCGAGCTCCTGGAGGTGTTCCTGAAGCGCGCCGGCAGGGTGCTGGCACACGACGTACTCGATGCGGTGGTGTTCGGTGGCAAGCACGGCAATTCGTCCAATGCCATCGAGGTCTATGTCCATCGCCTGCGGCGCCTGCTCGGAGAAGCCGGTGCCGATGTCGAGATCCATACGATCCGGGGCGTTGGCTACCTCATGAAGCCCGTGACCGCGGCGAGGGCCGCGGCGCTTGTGAAGACCGGTGGCCGAAACGATCCGGAGGTCGCGCAGCAGTTGTAGTGCGGATTGCACATCAACGGAGTGGTGCTTGCATAGGTGCCGCCCAGCCGAGGCGTAAGGTTTGGTTCAACTTCGGACGCTCTTATCCCGTCAGGGGGTAACGACGTCATGGCGCGAACTGGAAAATGGGCGACGATCGTAGAGAGGTCGCGTCGTACTCCGGGCCTGGGCATTGGCGATCCAATGCCGCGCATCACGCTGCCGCTCGCGTCGGGCGCTCTCTTCGACTCGTGGGACGCCGCGGTGTCGGGATATACGCGGGTCTACTGGCTCGGTGCCCCGCCCGGCGAACAGCAAGCCCGCCTGATGGCGTCGCGCCTTTCCGAGTGCGAAGCGAGGCTGTGCGTCGTGGCGCCCCAGCCGTTGGGCGGGCTCGATGCCGATGCATCGTGCATCGTCGATCGAGACGGTGAACTCGCCCGGGTGTTCGGCGCACAAGGAACGCTGGCAATCGTGGTCGATCCGGCCGGCCGTCTGGCCGCGTTGCTGCCTTCTCCGGTGCCGGACGAAGTCGTCGCTGTCGTCGATCAGTTCGACAGGGCCACGGAGCGGGTGGTGGTTCAGGCCGCCGCGCCCGTGATCCTGCTCCCTCGGGTGCTCGAGACCGATCTGTGCGGCCATCTCATCGACTACTGGTCGGCCCGCGACAAGGTTGCAAGCATCGTTGGATCCGACGGGGGCAATGTGGTCGATACCGACACGAAGCGCCGCCTCGACACCAATCTCGACGATCCGGCTCTCTTCACCCGTGTGCGTGACGCCCTGGTGCGGCGCGTGGCGCCGGCCATCGCGCAGGCTTCGCACATACAGACCTCGGTGATCGAGGCACCGCGGATCGGCTGCTACGACTCGGCGAGCGGCGGCTGGTTTCGCCGTCACCGCGACAATACCAGCCGCATGACCGCGCATCGCCAGTTCGCGGTCAGCATCAATCTCAATGCAGGTGAAGAGTACGAAGGTGGCGAGTTGCGCTTCCCGGAATTCGGCCGCCAGCTCTATCGCCCCGCCGTCGGGTGCGCCGTGGTTTTCTCGGCGGCCTTGTTGCACGAGGTCAATCCGGTAACCCGCGGCTGTCGCTTCGGTCTCTTCACGTTTCTTTCTGCGGGCGGGGCAGCCGCGGGCTATGGTCCGCGGGGCCGCTCCGGGTAGGAAGTCGGCTGCGGCGGAACGAACGATGCCGGCCCTGCGTTCAGGACCCGATGAGCATGATCGAGGCCTTCGGGTGGACAATGGCGACCCAGTTCGAGCCGCACCGGCAGGGCTTTCTCTATCGACGCGATCGCAAGGGCCCGGCCATCCTGGTGACGGAAGCCGAACGGAATGGATTCGTGCGGGCGTTCGGCTGGCAGTTCTTGGCGCATGTCGCGGGCTTCATGCTGGGGGTGATCGCCGCGTCCATGATCACGGCGCGCTTCTTTCCCAACGGGGACGAGACCGGTGGCTTCTTCCTGATGGGTGGATTGCTCGCGGGCATCGGCCTCGCCCTCTACCTGTCCATCAAGTGGGCGATGCACGCCCCGACCCGCGCTCTCGCCGGCCGCCCGGTCTTCTCCAGCGGCGCAAGGCCCTGACCGCGAGCATCGCGGTGGGAACGCCGATCGCAAGCCCGGCGGCGACTGCATAGACGAGAAAGAAGACCATCGAGAAGATCACCATGCCGACCGTGCCCCGTTCGGCCACGGCCGAAGCATCGAGCAGCGTGACGGCCACCGCTGCGACGAAAAGCAGGACGGACAGGATCGGGAAGCTGAAGGCGGCGACGGCGACCTGCCAGCGCTGCGACCGCGCCGGCCAGCGCGACGTCGCCAGCCAGGCGGCCGCACCGGTGACGGCCACGATGGCAAGGATCGATCCCACGATGTAGATCACGCCGCCCTCTCCGTGTTTCACGTCTGCGTGCAACGTCGGACGATCGTTCTGGTTCGGCCACTCCCTGGTGGTTGTCTTGTGTTCGTAACCAAAGCGTAGCGCGGGCGAAGCGTGCGGCCGGTACCGAGCGTCCGGTGGGACCGGGAGGCCGGATGCTTCGACTGGATGGCGTTACCAAGAGTTTCGGCGGCAAGACGGCTGTGGACGACGTGTCGCTCGTCGTGCCGACGGGGCAGCTCGTCGGTGTGATCGGCCGGTCGGGCGCGGGCAAGTCGACGCTGCTGCGCATGATCAACCGCCTCGGAGAGCCCACCTCGGGCCGTATCCTTTTCGGCGATACAGACATAACGGCGCTGCGCGGCCGGCCGCTGCGCGCCTGGCGTGCGCGCTGCGCCATGATCTTCCAACAGTTCAACCTCGCCGGCCGCCTCGACGTGCTGACCAACGTGATGATGGGGCGCCTGAGCTATGTCGGCACGGTGCCGGCCCTCCTCAACCTTTGGAGCCAGAACGACCGAGCGATTGCGCTCTCCAGTCTTGACCAGTTTGACATGGCGGGTCTGGCGGCCCAGCGCGCCGACACACTGTCAGGCGGCCAGCAGCAGCGCGTCGCCATCGCACGGGCGCTGGTGCAGGAGCCGGACATGATCCTGGCAGACGAGCCCATCGCCTCTCTCGATCCGCGCAACACAAAGATGGTCATGGATGCTCTGCAGCGCATCAACAAGCAGTTTGGAATCACGGTGATCTGCAACCTGCACTCCCTCGATACGGCGCGAGCCTATTGCGATCGATTGATCGGCATGGCTCAGGGGCGTGTGGTGTTCGATGACGTGCCGCAGGCCCTCACGGACGAGGTCGCACGCGGACTGTATGGGCTGGACGCCGGTGAGATCATGGATACGGCGGGCACGGCGCTGCCTGCTCCGGCCGCACCCTATCAGCCTTCGCTCGCGGTCGCCTGAGTCCTGGACACCGCACCAAATCACACTATCCAGACGGAGCAACATCATGATCAAGCGTCGTTCGATACTCGCCTCCACAGCGGGTGTGCTTCTGGCCGTGCCCTTCGCCGCGAATGCTCAGGACTGGAAAGCCAAGTATCCCGAGATCGTCATGGCCGTTGTTCCCGCCGAGAATGCGGGTGGCGTCGTCGATCGGTTCGGACCGTTCGTCAAGTATCTCGAGAAGGAGCTCGGCACGAAGGTCACGCTGCGCGTCGCCAACGACTACACGGCGGTGATCGAGGGCCAGAAGAACCGCCAGATCCACATCGGCTTCTATGGTCCTGGCTCCTATGCCCGGGCCAATGCCGTGTCGGGTGGCAATACCGTGGCTTTCGGGACCACGCAGAACCAGGACGGCTCGATCGGCTATTATTCGGTCGTCTATGTGAAGGCCGACAGTCCCTACAAGAGCCTCGACGACCTGAAGGGCAAGAAGCTCGGGTTGGTCGATGTCGAGTCGACATCCGGCTACAAGGCGCCGGTCTTCTTCATGAACCGGGAGGGCAAGGCGCCTGACAAGTTCTTCTCGGTGGCCCAGGTGACCGGCAGCCATGAGAACGCCGTACTCGCCATGACCCAGGGCACTGTCGACGCGGCCACCAACTGGTGGAATTCCGACACCGACTCCAACCTGACGCGCATGCTCAACAAGGGCATGCTCAAGAAGGCAGATGGCACGCCGATGAAGTACGAGGATTTCCGCATCGTCTGGAAGTCGCCGCTGCTTGCAGGTTCCCCCTTCGCCTACCTCAACGACATGCCTGACGACCTCAAGAAGGCGATTGCCGACGCCTTTTATAACGCCCACAAGAAGGACAAGGCTGCGTTCGACAAGCTGTCGGACGGCAAGGATCGCGCCTTCGTTCCGGTTGGTCACAAGGACTATCTGGAGTTCATCGAACTCAACAAGTACCTTGAGGAACTGCGCCGCAAGAAGGGCTGACGGTTCGTCTACCGAGGCGTGACGGATCATATGGCCAAGACCCTGGCGACCCTGCCGCCGGCGCAACTGGCGCCGCTGGCGGATGCCTATCATGCCGCGATGGCGGTCAAGAGACGCTGGACCGTCGGCGGCCTCGTGCTGCTGGTGGTTCTCACACTCCTGTCGGCATGGGCAGGCCAGGTCGACCTGGTGAAATTCTGGGCGGGGTTGCCGCGGTTCGCCAGCTACTTCCACGACATCGTGCCTCGTCTGCGGTTCGAGACGTTCGCCGCGGACATGGCCGAGTGGTTTTGGAACTTCGATGGATGGCTTGCCCTCCTTTGGGACACCCTGCTGGTTGCCTATGTCGGCACTCTGGCAGGGGCGATGGCGGGGTTCGTCCTCTGCTTTCTGGCTTCCGCAAACCTCACGAAGTCGACGCCGATACGATTCATCGCACGGCGTTCGCTGGAGTTCTGCCGGACTTTTCCTGAGATCGTCTTTGCCCTGATGTTCGTGTACGCCTTCGGCTTCGGTCCGATGCCGGGGGTTCTCGCAATCGCCATCCACACCGCGGGCGCGCTGGGCAAGCAGTTCTCGGAAGTCGTCGAGAATGTCGACATGCACCCCATCGAAGGCCTGACGGCGAGCGGTGCGAACTATGTCGAGTCCATCCGCTTCGGCGTGGTGCCGCAGGTGCTGTCGAACTTCGTGAGCTACTCCCTGCTGCGGTTCGAGATCAACGTGCGGGGTGCAACCGTGCTCGGGTTCGTCGGCGCAGGGGGAATCGGCAAGGAGCTGATCTCGTCCATCCGGCAGTTCTACTATGCCGATGTGAGCGCGATTCTGGTCATCATCATCGGTACGGTCTTCCTGATCGACTGGCTGACCGAGATGCTGCGTCACCGGCTGCTCGGGATCGTGGGAGACACCCGGTGAGCGAGTCGGCAAGAAGGATTCGCGGCCTCGGAGAGGTCGATAGGTCGGAAATGAGACGACGCCATCCGGAAGTGTTCCGGGCGCCAGTCGTCGAGCGGTGCCTTTCGCTGGCGATCGTCGTGGGCGGAACCGCTCTCGCGATCTACACCCTGTGGCGCTTCGGCTTTTCGCCGACCAAGTTCGTCGACGGGCTGGATAAGCTGGGAATCGTCGTGGTTCTGATGATGCCCCCCGATCCCGGCAGCCAACTCTGGCACTACGTGTCGGCGCTCGCCGAGACCCTGGCCATCGCGTTTCTGGGCACGCTGGGCGGGGCGCTTCTGGCCCTTCCCATCAGCATGCTTGCCGCGAAGAACGTCGTCGCCAATCGTATCCTACATTTCGCGAGCCGACGGTTTCTCGACACGATACGCGGTGTCGATACCCTGATCTGGGCTCTCATCTGGATCAATGTTGTCGGGCTCGGGCCCTTCGCGGGCATCCTGGCCATCATGACCTCGGACTTCGGCTCGTTCGGCAAGCTGTTCTCGGAAGCGATCGAGGCATCGGATCGCAAGCCTGTCGACGGCGTGCGGTCCGCCGGCGGATCGGAACTGCACAGTTTCCGCTTCGGCATTCTGCCGCAGGTCATGCCCGTGCTGATGAGCCAGGTCCTCTACTACTTCGAAAGCAACACGCGTTCCGCCACCATCATCGGCATCGTGGGCGCGGGCGGCATCGGTCTGTACCTCGCCAACGAAATCGCCCAGGCGGAGTGGCAGAGGGTGGCATTCATCATCCTGATGATCCTGGTTACCGTGTCCGTCATCGACTGGGTCTCGAGCAGGCTCCGCCTCGCCATGATCGGACGACGTGCGGGAGCCGGCGCTTGAGCGAATGCATCCCCGAGACGCAGGCGCTGCCCCGCTACGCGCTCTATTACGCGCCCAGAGCCGAGGAGGGGCTGGCCGTGGCCGCCAGCCGTTGGCTCGGCCGCAATGCGGAGACGGGCGAGGCCCGCGACCTGGCTCCGGTGCCCGGCCTTTCCCACGAGCGCCTCTCGGCGATCGTCGCCGATCCGCGGCTCTACGGGTTCCACGGCACGCTGAAGCCGCCGATCATACTGGCCGAGGGCGCGACCGAGCGCGACTTCGTCGATGCCGTCGGCAGTTTCGCGGCGACGCAGCGACAGATCGACGTGCCCTCCATGAGGCTGGCCGAGGTGCAGGATTTTCTGGCGCTCGTGCCGGCTGAGCGATGCGCCCCGCTCCAGGAGTTCTCGGACCGCTGCGTGGTCGAGTTCGACGAGTTCCGCCGTCCGGCGGACGATGCGGAACTCGCGCGCCGCCGCGCCGCGGGCCTGACGCAGCGGCAGGAGGATCTGCTGCTCCGCTGGGGCTATCCCTATGTCCTCGAGCAGGGGCGCTTCCACCTGACGCTCACCGGACGGGTGAAGGAGCCGCGGGAACGCGCCGTGGTCCTCGACGAACTGCGCCGGCGGTTCATGGGCTTCATCGAACGGCCCCTGGCGGTGCGCGACCTCTGCGTCTTCCGTCAGCCGTCGTCCGGCCGGCCGTTCACGGTCCTGGCGCGGTTCAGGCTCGGCGGAGGGCGGCGTCTGGCCACTCAGGTCTGGCGAGCAGCCTGAGGAAGGCAGCGGCCGTGTCTTCGAGGCTGCCGTCGTTGACGATCGTTACGAGCCGCGGGTCGTCGACCTCGTAGGCATCGGCACGCTGCAGCCTCTCCGCCGCCTCGATCGCCGATTCGCGGCCGCGCGCGGCGAGGCGCTGCCTCAGGCTTGCCGCGGACGCGGTGACCAGAACCGGACGGGCCTGCGAGTCGAGGCCGCCGGTCCTCAGAAAATGATCGCGCGAGCCACTCACGACGACGGTGAGGCCGGCGGCGCGCCAGTCGTGGATTTCGCGGCCGACCGCATAGTCATTGCCGTGGGCGTTCCAGTGATAGGCGAACAGACCGTAGGCGCGACGCGTCGCGAACTCTTCGCGCGTCAGGGCGACATGGTTCTCGCCGCCGCTATCGGCCGGCCGGGTGATGTAGCGGTGCGCGAACACCACGGGCGCACCGGGCGGCAACAGGGCTCGGGCGCGCCCGAGAACCGAATCCTTGCCGGCCCCGGACGGCCCCATGACGTAGATCAGCGCGCCTTCCATCGTCGTCGACCGGGATCAGACCACGCGGTCGCCTTCGCGCCACACCGCCCGCACGACGGCCGCCCCATCGACGGTGCGGACCCGCACGAGGTCGGCGCGGCGCTCCGGGGCGATCTCGCCGCGATCGCCGAGACCGACGGCGCGCGCCGGATTGAGCGTGGCGAGGCGTACCGCTTGCGGCAGCGAGATACCGATGCCGGACGAGGGCAGCTTGAAGACGCTCTCCATCAGGCTGGCCGGCACATAGTCCGACGACAGAATGTCGACATGGCCGACCCGCAACAGGTCGATGGCGGCGATGTTGCCGGAGTGCGAGCCGCCCAGCACGAGGTTCGGCGCGCCCATCAGAATGGCAAGGCCGGCCTCGCGCGAGGCTCGCGCGGCTTCGTGCGTGGTCGGGAATTCGGCGATGGTCATGCCGTTGGCGACGGCTTCCTGCACATGGCCGTGGGTCGCGTCGTCATGGCTGGCGATCGGCAGGGCACGGGCCTGGGCGCGGCTCACGATCTCCTGGCGATGTCTGGCGGCATTGCGGTGGTGAAGTTCGGTGACGCGGATCGAGAACTCCTCGAACTGCGCGTCGGTCATTGCGTGCTTGCCCTTGTAGTATTGCTTCAGCTTCTCCGGATCGAGGAACTGGCGCTGGCCGGGCGTGTGGTCGTTGATCGACACCAGGCCGACCAGCGGCAGGTCGATCCACTTGTCGACGGCTTCGACGGCATCGTCGGCGGTGATCTCGCAACGCAGGTGGATGCGATGCTCCGCCCGGGTCATGCGCCGGTCGTTGGCCATACAGACCGCCTCGATCATGCGCTCGCGGTTCTCGACGCGATCGGATTTGCCATGGACGTCGCCCAGGGCCAGCGAATCGAACACCGTCGTGATGCCGGCGGCGCTGACCTGGGTATCGTGCGCCATCACCGCCGACACGCTCGGCCACTTCACGCCCGGACGCGGGGCGAAATGCTTCTCCATGTTGTCGGTGTGCAGCTCGACCAGGCCCGGCACGAGATAGTCGCCTTCGAGGTCGAGAGCGCCCGCGGCATGGGACCGCTCGGTGTCGATCGCGACGATGAGACCGTCACGAATGACGACGGTGCCGTCGAACTCGGCATCGGCGGTGACGACCCGCGCGTTGGTCAGGACGGTCTCGAGGCTCATGGGGAAACTCCGGCCAGGGTGGCAGGGGGGATTGCGGCAGGGGGAAGAACTTCGTGCACCCGGGTCGCGACCGCGTCGCGCACCTCGGTGTCGTGGAAGATGCCCACGATGGCCGCCCCGGCGTCGCGGCGCTGGCAGATCAGCTCGACCACGCCGTCGCGGTTGGCGGCGTCGAGCGACGCCGTCGGTTCGTCGAGCAGGAGGATCGGATAGTCGACGCTCAGGGAGCGCGCGATGTTGACCCGCTGCTGTTCGCCGCCGGAGAAGGTCGCGGGCGGCAGTGCCCAGAGCCGCGCGGGAATGCCCAGCATGGCCAGCAGGAACTCGGCGCGGTGCCGGGCTTCGGCCGGATCGGTGCCGCGCCGCCGGAGCGGCTCGGCCACGACATCGACGGCCGAGACCCGCGGGATCACCCGCAGGAACTGGCTGACGAAGCCCATGGTGCGGTGGCGCACGTCGAGCACGGTGCGCGGCTCGGCGCCGACCAGCTCGGTCCACGCGTCGTTCTGGCGGACCCGGATCGAGCCCGCATCGGCGCGATAGTTGCCGTAGAGCGAGCGCAGCAGGGTGCTCTTGCCGGCACCCGACGGGCCGACCAGCGCCAGACATTCGCCCGGCGACACGGCGAGCGACACGGCGCGCAGCACAGGAAGAGACAGGCCGCCCTGGGCATGGACGGTGAACGATTTGGCGAGACCCGAGACGCGCAGGGCGGGTTGGGAGGAGGTCATGGTCGGCCTCACACCGGCAGGATCGAAGAGACGAGCATCTGGGTGTAGGGATGCTGCGGATCGTCGAGCACCTGGTCGGTCAGCCCCTGCTCCACGACCGTGCCGCCCTGCATCACCATCAAGCGATGCGTCAGCAGGCGCGCGACGCCGAGATCGTGGGTCACCAGCACGACGGAGAGATGCAGCCCTTCGACCAGGCCGCGCAGCAGGTCGAGGAGGCGGGCCTGCACCGATACGTCGAGGCCGCCGGTAGGCTCGTCCATGAACACCAGCCGGGGCTTGCTCACCAGGTTGCGGGCGATCTGCAGGCGCTGGCGCATGCCGCCGGAATAGGTCGTGGGTCGGTCGTCGACACGGTCCGCATCGATCTCGACGCGTGCCATCCAGTCGATGGCCTGGCCGCGGATCTCGCCATAGTGGCGCGCGCCGACCGCCATCAGCCGCTCGCCGATGTTGGCGCCGGCGCTGACGCCCATGCGCAATCCCTCGCGGGCGTCCTGGTTGACGAAGCCCCATTCGGTGCGGGCCAGCAGCCGGCGGCGGGCTTCCGAGAGCCGGTGCACGTCGACGCTGCCGGCCGACCGGGTCTCGTAGGCGACGGAGCCGCTGTCGGGCACGAGGCGCCCGGCCAGGCAGTTGAGCAGGGTCGTCTTGCCGGAGCCCGATTCGCCCACGATGCCCAGCACCTCGCCGGGCCACAGGTCGAAGTTCACGTCGCGGCAGGCGACCCGGCCGCCGAAGCGCTTGCCGACGTCGCGCACCGAAAGCAGCGGCGTGCTCATCGCCGGCTCTCGCAATAGTCGGTGTCGGAGCACACGAACAGGCGCTTGCCCGTGTCGTCCACGATCATCTCGTCGAGGAAGCTGTCGGTCGAGCCGCAGAGCGCGCAGGACTCGGCCCAGGTCTCGATCTCGAACGGATGGTCGTCGAAGTCGAGGCTCTTCACCGGCGTGTAGGGCGGCACCGCGTAGATCCGCTTTTCGCGACCCGCGCCGTAGAGCTGCAGCGCCGGGCTGCGGTCGAGCTTGGGATTGTCGAATTTCGGGATCGGCGAGGGGCTCATGATGTAGCGCCCGTTCACCAGCACCGGATAGTTGTAGGTCTTGGCGATGCGGCCGTGCCGGGCGATGCTCTCGTAGAGGCTCACCTGCATGACGCCGTATTCCGACAGCGCGTGTAGCGTCCGCGTCTCGGTCTCGCGCGGCTCGAGCATGCGCAGCGGCTCGGGGATCGGCACCTGAAAGACCAGGATCTGTCCGTCCGTGAGCGGCGTCTCGGGCACGCGATGCCGAGTCTGGATGATGGTGGCTTCCCCGGTGTGCGTCGTCGTGGCGACGTCGGCGACCCGGGCGAAGAAGCGGCGGATCGAGACGGCGTTGGTCGTGTCGTCGGCGCCCTGGTCGATCACCTTGAGCGTGTCCTCGCGGCCGATGATGGCGGCGGTCACCTGGATGCCGCCGGTACCCCAGCCATAGGGCAGCGGCATCTCGCGGCCGCCGAACGGCACCTGATAGCCGGGCAC
>CAZPOS010000112.1:0-888 GCA_964588065.1 uncultured Reyranella sp. | reverse complement strand
GAGATAGGCATAGTTGTAGGCACCGTCCTGCGGGGCCGTGTCGCGGACCGTCGTGTCAGGCATGGTTCACTCCGCCGCCTGGGCGAGGGCGGACTGTTCGCGCCGCTTCTCGACCTCGGCGCGCAGCGCCCGCACCACGACGAGTTCGGACTGGAAATCGACATAGTGCGGCAGCTTGAGATGCTGCACGAAGCCGGACGCCTCGACATTGTCGCTATGGGCCAGCACGAACTCCTCGTCCTGGGCGGGCGAGGTCGCAGCCTCGCCGAGCTCGTCCGCGCGCAGCGCACGGTCGACCAGGGCCATCGCCATCGCCTTGCGCTCGGCGTGACCGAAGGCCAGGCCATAGCCGCGCGTGAACTGCGGCGGCACGTCGTGCGAGCCGGCGAACTGGTTGACCATGTCGCACTCGGTCACGTCGATCTCGCCGATCTCGATGGCGAAGCCCAGCTCCTCCGGCACGAACGACACCGGCACGTGGCCGTAGCGGATCTCGCCGACGAAGGGGTGGTTGTTGCCGTAACCGCGCTGCGTCGAATAGCCGAGCGCCAGCAGGAAGCCTTCGTCGCCGCGCGCCAGGTTCTGGAGGCGCAAGGTCCGGTCGGCCGGCAGCACCAGCGGCTCGCGCGTCAGGTCGCGCGCTTCGCCGTCGTCGCGGGACGGCGGCGGCTCCAGCAGCCCGTCGCGCTGCAGGATGTCGCCGACACGTGGCAGGGCGCTCGTGGCATCGGCCGGCGCGGTCGGCGCTTCGGCACGCTCGCCGGCGGCGGCCAGCGAGAAGTCCAGCAGTCGGTGGGTATAGTCGTAGGTCGGGCCCAGCACCTGGCCGCCCGGCACGTCCTTGAAGGTCGAGGAGATGCGGCGCTCCGCCACCATGCGGGTGGTATC